>CAYYZR010000017.1:0-24499 GCA_964476005.1 uncultured Halomonas sp. | reverse complement strand
CCGGCACCTTTGTGATCAATGGCACCGAGCGGGTCATCGTCAACCAGATGCACCGTTCGCCCGGCGTGTTTTTCGATCACGACCGCGGCAAGACGCATTCGTCGGGCAAGTTGCTTTACAAGGCACGCGTGATCCCGTACCGGGGTAGCTGGCTGGATTTCGAGTTCGATCCGAAGGACGCCGTCTTTACGCGAATCGATCGCCGGCGGAAGCTGCCGGTGACGATCCTGCTGCGCGCACTGGGTATGGAAGACGAAGAGATCCTGAGCACGTTCTTCGAGAAGTCGAAGATCACGTTGCGCAAGTCCGACGCCAAGCTTGACCTGGTGCCGTCGCGCCTGCGTGGCGAGACCGCGCTTGCCGACATCACCGACAAGAGCGGCAACGTGATCGTGGCCAAGGATCGCCGCATCACCGCGCGTCACGTCAAGCAGATCGAGGAAGCCGGCGTGAAGTCGCTGGACGTCAGCGACGAATACCTGATCGGGCGCATCCTGGCCCACAACATCGTCGATTCCGACAGCGGAGAGCTGCTTGCCTCGTGCAACGACGAAATCACCGCCGAGCTGCTCGAGACGTTGCGCGAGAACAAGGTCAAGTCGTTCGACATTCTTTATGTCAACGATCTCGACCAGGGGCCTTACATTTCCAACACGCTGCGTATCGATCCGACGTCGAGCGAGCTCGAGGCCTTGTGGGAAATCTACAAGATGATGCGCCCGGGCGAGCCGCCGACCAAGGATGCGGCCCAGAACCTGTTCAAGAACCTGTTCTTTACCGAAGAACGCTACGACCTGTCTGCCGTGGGCCGCATGAAGTTCAACCGCCGGGTCCGGCGCGATGAGCTCGAAGGGCCTGGCACGCTCGACCGTGACGACATCCTCGCGGTGTTGAAGGTGCTCATCGATATCCGCAACGGCAACGGTACGGTTGACGACATCGACCATCTGGGCAACCGACGCGTGCGTTCGGTCGGCGAGATGGCCGAAAACCAGTTCCGCATCGGCCTGGTGCGCGTCGAGCGCGCCGTGCGCGAGCGTCTTTCCATGGCCGAAAGCGAAGGCCTGGGCCCGCAGGACCTGATCAACGCCAAGCCGGTGGCCGCGGCGATCAAGGAATTCTTCGGCTCCTCGCAGCTATCGCAGTTCATGGACCAGAACAACCCGCTTTCGGAAGTCACTCACAAGCGTCGCGTCTCGGCGCTTGGCCCGGGCGGCCTGACCCGCGAGCGTGCCGGCTTTGAAGTGCGCGACGTGCACCCCACGCATTACGGCCGGTTGTGCCCGATCGAAACGCCGGAAGGTCCGAACATCGGCCTGATCAACTCGCTGGCCGTGTACTCGCGCACCAACAGCTACGGCTTCCTGGAGACGCCTTACTGCAAGGTGGTCAACGGCAAGGTCACCGACGATGTGTCCTACCTGTCCGCGATCGAGGAAGGCGATTACGTCATCGCGCAGGCGAATGCCGAGTTGGACAACAAGCGCAAGTTCACCGCCGAACTGGTCCCGTGCCGGCATTTGGGTGAGTTCACGCTGAAGCGTCCCGACGAGATCGACTTCATCGACGTCTCGCCGCGCCAGATCGTATCGGTTGCCGCAGCCATGGTGCCGTTCCTGGAGCACGATGATGCCAACCGTGCCTTGATGGGATCGAACATGCAGCGCCAGGCCGTGCCGACGCTCAGGGTCGACAAGCCGCTGGTCGGCACCGGACTCGAACGCCTGGTGGCCACCGACTCCGGGGTCACCACCGTGGCCCAGCGCGGCGGCGTGGTCGACCAGGTCGATGCCGGTCGGATTGTGGTACGCGCCAACGAAGACGAAGTGGGCGAGGACGACCCGGGCGTCGATATCTACAACTTGGTCAAGTACCAGCGGTCGAACCAGAACACCTGCATGAATCAGCGGCCGCTGGTCAAGGTCGGCGATTTCGTCCGGACCAAGGATGTGCTCGCGGACGGACCCTCGACGGATCTGGGCGAACTTGCGCTTGGTCAGAACATGCGCGTGGCCTTCATGCCTTGGAACGGCTACAACTTCGAGGATTCAATCCTGATCTCGGAGCGGGTCGTCCAGGAGGACCGGTTCACCTCGATTCACATCGAGGAATTGACCTGCGTGGCGCGCGACACCAAGCTCGGTTCCGAAGAAATCACCAGTGATATCCCCAATGTGGGCGAATACACGCTGAGCAAGCTTGATGAATCCGGGATCGTCTACGTGGGCGCCGAGGTTCGTGCCGGCGACATTCTGGTCGGCAAGGTCACGCCCAAGGGCGAGACCCAGCTGACCCCGGAAGAGAAGTTGCTGCGCGCGATCTTCGGTGAGAAGGCCTCGGACGTCAAGGACACCTCGCAGCGTGTTCCCAGCGGCATGGACGGGACCGTCATCGATGTCCAGGTCTTCACCCGAGAGGGCGTCGACAAGGATGCGCGCGCGATCTCGATCGAGAAGGATCACATCCGCCAGGTACGGACCGATCTCGACGACCAATTGCGCATCATGGAAGACGCGATCTTCAACCGGCTCGAATCGATTCTGGTCGGCAAGGTGGTCGACAAGGGGCCCGACCTCAAGAAGGGTGCCAAGCTCACCGCCGAATACCTGGCCAACCTCAAGCGTGACGACTGGTTCAAGCTGCGCATGCGCAACGACGAGGCGCAGGAAATGCTCGAGCGGGCTCAGCGCCAGATCGAGAAGCAGCGCAAGCTGGCCGACGAAAAGTTCGAGGAAAAGAAAGGCAAGATCACCCGCGGCGACGACCTGGCGCCGGGCGTGCTCAAGATGGTCAAGGTCTACCTGGCCGTCAAGCGGCGCATGCAGCCGGGCGACAAGATGGCCGGCCGCCACGGTAACAAGGGCGTGATCTCGACCATCGTTCCGGTTGAAGACATGCCGTTCGACGAAACCGGGCGACCGGTGGATATCGTTCTCAATCCGCTGGGCGTGCCGTCGCGCATGAACATCGGCCAGGTGCTGGAAACGCACCTGGGCCTGGCCGCTCGCGGTCTGGGCGAGAAGATCGAAGCCATGCTCGACGCGCAGGAAAAGCCAACCAAGGTACGCAAGTTCCTCGAGGAAATCTACAACTCAGACCGGCCTGGCCGGGTTGACCTCAAGGAGTTCAGCGACGGCGAAGTCATCGAGCTTGCCGGCAACCTGACCGGCGGCGTGCCGATGGCAACCCCGGTATTCGACGGGGCCGACGAGGCGGAGATCAAGAAGCTGCTGAAGATGGCGGATCTGCCCGAGTCCGGTCAGATGACGCTCTACGACGGCCGCACCGGCGATTCGTTCGATCGGCCTGTGACCGTCGGCTACATGTACATGCTCAAACTCAACCATCTGGTCGATGACAAGATGCACGCTCGCTCCACCGGACCGTACAGCCTGGTCACCCAGCAGCCGCTGGGCGGCAAGGCCCAGTTCGGCGGTCAGCGCTTCGGCGAGATGGAAGTCTGGGCGCTGGAAGCTTACGGCGCGGCGTTCACGCTGCAGGAAATGCTCACCGTCAAGTCCGACGATGTGCAGGGCCGAAACCAGATGTACAAGGCAATTGTCGACGGCAACCATCGCATGGTTGCCGGCATGCCCGAGTCCTTCAACGTATTGGTGAAGGAAATCCGGTCGCTCGGCATCAACATTGAACTCGAAGAGTCCTGATCGAGGAGGATCTACACGTGCGCGATTTGCTGAATTTCTACAAGCGCCAGCATCAAATCACTGATTTTGATGCCATTCGCATTGGTCTGGCCCAGCCGGACATGATCCGCTCATGGTCTTTTGGCGAGGTCAAGAAGCCGGAAACGATCAATTACCGAACCTTCAAGCCCGAGCGCGAAGGCCTGTTCTGCGCCGCGATCTTCGGACCGGTCAAGGACTACGAGTGCCTGTGCGGCAAGTACAAGCGCATGAAGCACCGCGGTGTGAAGTGCGAGAAGTGCGGTACCGAGGTCACGCTGACCAAGGTGCGGCGCGAACGCATGGGTCATATCGACCTGGCCAGCCCGGTGGCACATATCTGGTTCCTGAAGTCGTTGCC
Source organism: uncultured Halomonas sp. (assembly GCA_964476005.1). Classification (GTDB taxonomy): domain Bacteria; phylum Pseudomonadota; class Gammaproteobacteria; order Xanthomonadales; family Wenzhouxiangellaceae. The sequence continues at coordinate 20,455 of CAYYZR010000017.1, read as the reverse complement.
GTCCCGGATCGGCCTGATGCTGGACATGACGCTCAGGGACATCGAACGAATCCTGTACTTCGAGTCCTACCTGGTGCTCGATCCGGGCATGACCCCGCTGGAGCGCGGTCAGCTGTTGACCGACGAGCAGTATCTCGAAGCCATGGAAACCTACGGCGACGAATTCGACGCCAAGATGGGTGCCGAGGCGGTCTACGACTTGCTCAAGAACGTCGATCTGTCGTCGGAGCTGGCGAAGCTGCGTGATGACATCGGGTCCACCAATTCCGAAACCAAGATCAAGCGTCTGACCAAGCGGATCAAGCTGGTCGAAGCGTTTCTCGAGTCGGGCAACCGGCCGGAATACATGATTCTGACGGTGCTGCCGGTGCTCCCGCCGGACCTGCGTCCGCTGGTTCCGCTGGACGGCGGCCGATTCGCGACTTCCGATCTGAACGATCTGTATCGTCGCGTGATCAACCGCAATAACCGACTGCGGCGTCTGCTCGAACTCAACGCGCCGGACATCATCGTGCGCAACGAAAAACGCATGCTGCAGGAAGCAGTTGATGCATTGCTGGACAATGGTCGTCGCGGTCGCGCGATCACCGGGACGAACAAGAGACCCTTGAAGTCGCTGGCCGACATGATCAAGGGCAAGCAGGGACGCTTCCGCCAGAACCTGCTGGGCAAGCGAGTCGACTACTCGGGTCGTTCGGTGATCGTGGTCGGCCCGACCCTCAAGCTTCACGAGTGCGGCCTGCCCAAGAAGATGGCGCTTGAACTGTTCAAGCCGTTCATCTTTTCCAAGCTTCAGCGGCGGGGCATGGCGCCGACGATCAAGGCAGCCAAGAAACTGGTCGAGAAGGAAGACGCCGAAGTCTGGGATATTCTCGAGGAAGTCATTCGCGAGCATCCGGTGCTGCTCAACCGTGCACCCACGCTTCACCGTCTCGGCATCCAGGCATTCGAACCGGTGCTCATCGAGGGCAAGGCCATCCAGCTGCACCCGCTGGTGTGTACCGCGTTCAACGCCGACTTTGACGGCGACCAGATGGCCGTGCACGTGCCGCTGAGCCTCGAAGCCCAGCTGGAAGCGCGCGCGCTGATGATGTCGACCAACAACATCCTGTCGCCGGCCAACGGCGAGCCGATCATCGTGCCGACCCAGGACGTGGTCCTTGGCCTGTACTACATGACGCGCGAGCTGGCCGGGTCGAAGGGCGAAGGCATGTTCTTTTCCAGCACCGCCGAGGTGCACCGAGCCTACGCCAACAAGCAGGTCGAGCTTCACGCGTCGATCAACGTGCGTATTACCGAATACGTCCGTGACGACGACGGCGCGCTGCAGCCGCAGACCAGGCGCTATGACTCGACAGTCGGACGGGCATTGCTGTTCGAGATTGCGCCCAGGGGCATGCGCTTCGACATGTTCAACCAGACGCTGAAGAAAAAGCAGATCTCGAGGTTGATCGACGAGAGCTACCGTTCGCTGGGTCTCAAGCACACCGTGGTCTTTGCCGATCAGCTGATGTACACCGGTTTCGCGAATTCGACGCGAGCCGGCGTATCGATCGGGCTGGATGACCTTCAGGTGCCCCCGGAAAAGAAGCAGATCCTCGACCGGGCCGAATCCGAAGTGCTCGAAATCCAGGAACAGTATTCGTCCGGCGTCGTGACATCGGGCGAGCGCTACAACAAGGTGGTCGACATCTGGTCGCGCACCAATGAAGCCGTCGCCAAGGCGATGATGAACCGTATCGGCAAGGAAATCCGGATCGACACCGAAGGCAACGAGGTGGAGCAGGATTCCATGAACTCGATCTTCATCATGGCCGATTCCGGTGCGCGTGGCTCGGCCGCGCAGATCCGACAGCTGGCGGGCATGCGTGGCCTGATGGCCAAGCCGGACGGCTCGATCATCGAGACCCCGATTACCGCCAACTTCCGCGAAGGCCTGAACGTACTCCAGTACTTCATCTCCACTCACGGCGCGCGCAAGGGCCTGGCGGATACGGCGCTCAAGACCGCCAACTCCGGTTACCTGACCCGTCGCCTGGTCGACGTGGCGCAGGACCTTGTGGTCATCGAAAACGACTGCGGCACCGAAAATGGGCTTGAGATGCTCCCCATCGTCGAAGGCGGTGACGTCGTCGAGCCGCTGGGCGAGCGGATTCTTGGTCGGGTGCTGGCCGAGGACGTCTACCCGGCCGACAGCGACGATGTGCTGTGCGAGCGCGGCACGCTGCTCGACGAGCAGTGGGTGGCAACACTCGAGGAGCACGCAATCGACCGTGTGCTGGTGCGTTCGCCGATCACCTGTGAAACCCGCTACGGCATCTGCGCCCAGTGTTACGGTCGCGATCTTGCACGCGGTTCTTCGGTGAATTCCGGCGAAGCGGTTGGCGTCATCGCGGCTCAGTCCATCGGGGAGCCCGGCACTCAGCTGACCATGCGTACCTTCCATATCGGTGGTGCCGCGTCGCGCGCGGTTGCGGTCGACCAGATCCAGGTCAAGTCCGCCGGTACGGTTCGCCTGTTCAACCTGAAATCGGTCGAAAACTCCGAGGGCAAGCTGGTCGCGGTTTCGCGGTCCGGCGAGCTTTCGCTGATCGACAGCCACGGCCGCGAGCGCGAGCGCTACAAGATTCCGTACGGTGCAGTGCTGAGCATTCGCGAAGGCGACAGCGTGACGGCCGGTCAGATCGTGGCCAACTGGGATCCGCATACGCACCCGGTCGTCGCCGAGGTGGCGGGCAAGACCTCGTTCCAGGACTTTATCGAGGGCGTGACCGTTGCCGAGCAGACCGACGAAGTCACCGGTCTGACAAGCTCGGTCGTCATCGATCCGAAGAAGCGTGGATCCGAAGGCAAGGACCTGCGGCCGACGATTCGCCTGATCGACGAAAAGGGCAAGCCGCTGATGCTTCCGGGCACCTCGCAGCCGGCCCAGAACTTCCTGCCTGCCGGCGCCGTGATCAACTGCCGTGACGGTCAGGAAGTGAAAGTCGGCGACGTTCTGGCGCGCATTCCGCAGGAATCGTCCAAGACCCGCGACATCACCGGTGGTCTGCCGCGCGTGGCCGACCTTTTCGAAGCCCGGCGTCCGAAGGAAGCGGCGGTGCTTGCCGAAGCCTCGGGTACCGTCAGCTACGGCAAGGAGACCAAGGGCAAGCAGCGCCTGGTGATTACCGACGAGCAGGGCGATACGCACGAAGATCTGATTCCGAAGTGGCGTCAGATCCAGGTGTTCGAAGGCGAGCACGTGGAGAAGGGCGAAACCGTCGTCGACGGCGAGCTCGATCCGCACGACATTCTTCGCCTGCTGGGCGTCGAGCCGCTGGCCAATTACCTGGTGCAGGAAATCCAGGACGTCTATCGGCTCCAGGGCGTGAAGATCAACGACAAGCACATCGAGGTCATCATCCGGCAGATGCTGCGCAAGGTCGAAATTCTCGACTCGGGCGACAGCAAGTTCCTGCAGGGCGAGCAGCTCGACGCGGTCAACGTGATCGAGGAAAACCGGAAGCTCGACAGCGACGGACTGCGTCCGGCGGTATTCCAGCGTGTCCTTCTGGGCATCACCAAGGCCTCGCTGGCGACCGAGTCGTTCATCTCGGCCGCCTCGTTCCAGGAAACCACCCGGGTACTCACCGATGCCGCCGTCCGCGGTACCGTCGACAACCTGCGCGGTCTCAAGGAGAACGTGATCGTGGGTCGGCTGATCCCGGCCGGTACCGGGCGGGTTGCGCGGGCACGCCGGCATGAGGAAACCGAGGTGCTGGGCGACTCGGAAGCGGAACTTGCAGCACTGTTGCGAGCCAACGAGCCCACCGAGCTCACCGAGTCGACCGAGTCGACCGAGACGGTGCCGACCGATGGGCCGGAGGAAGGGTCGGAACAAGGATCGAGCGAGTGATTGCCCGTCGATGAACCTGCCCCGGGCCGGATTGCCGGCCCGGGCTTCCCAAGCCTTGCGTTTGGGAGTAGAATTCATCGGTTAACATATTGCGAAATTGCCGGCTCGTCCGGCATCGATAGTCAGGAGTTTCAAATGGTCAAGATCAGACTGGCACGCGGTGGCGCCAAGAAGCAGCCGTTCTATCACATCGTGGTGACGGATAGCCGCAACCGACGTGACGGAAGAAACATCGAGCGACTCGGGTTCTTCAACCCGGTTGCGCGAGGCAACGATGAACGCCTGCGGGTCGACCGTGAACGCATCGATCATTGGGTGGGACAGGGCGCACAGATTTCCGATCGCGTCAACCATCTGATTGCCGAAGCCGCCCAGGCCAAGCCCACGGCCGAAGCCTGACGCCGGTTGTACCGGTTGTGAGTGACGCCGAAGATCGGGTGGAACTCGGCCGGCTCAACGGCGCATGGGGCACCGGAGGCTGGGTCAAGGTCTTCTCGCTCACCGATCCACCGGAAAATATCTTCGAATACCAGCCCTGGCGGACCACGGGTTCGCCGGGGCTTTTGCATGTTCGGCAATGGCGCCGGCAGGGGCCCAGGCTGGTCGCGCAAATCGAGGAAGTGGCCACCCGCGAGCAGGCTGAATCACTGCGCGGCACGACGCTGGCTATAGATCGTTCCGAACTGCCGGGTGCCGGGGGCGGCAGCTATTATTGGCACGACCTGATCGGACTGGACGTCTACAACCGAGCAGGTGAACTGCTGGGCGAAGTAAGCGGCCTGCTGGATGCCGGCGCGCACGACGTGCTCGAGATTCGGCGCAGCGCCGGCGGCGCCCTGCTGATACCGTTCGTACCGGGGCATTTCATCGACCTTGTCGATCTGGCCGGTGGCCGCATAGATGTCGACTGGCTGGCCGAATGGACCGATGCTGACTGAAATCCACGTCGTCACCCTGTTTCCCGAATGGTTCGAGCACCTGAAGGCCATGGGACTGACAGGGCGCGCACTGGAAGACGGCCGGATCGTCCTGCGCTGCTTCAATCCGCGTGAGCATGCCGAGGGCGTGCACCGAAGCGTGGACGACCGGCCCTACGGCGGCGGGCCGGGCATGGTCATGCGGCCCGAGCCGCTGGCCCGGGCAATCGAGCAGGCCCGCTCGGGATCGAACGTCCCGGTTTCCGGGCTTAGCCCACAGGGCACGCCGCTCGACCAGGGTGCCGTCGAACGGCTTGCCACGCGCTCCAGGCTGGTCCTGGTGTGCGGTCGCTACGAGGGGATCGACGAACGAGTATCGGAAACCTTGATCGACGAGGAGTGGTCGATCGGCGACTTCGTGCTTTCAGGCGGCGAGTACGCGGCCGCGGCCCTGATGGACGCCGTGATCCGGTTACAGCCCGGAGTGCTCGGCCACGAAGACTCGGCGGCGGAGGACTCGTTCAGCAATGGGTTGCTGGATTGTCCGCACTACACGCGCCCTGAAATCTGGCGGGACCAGCGGGTTCCGCCGGTTCTGCTGGGCGGAGACCATGCTGCGATTGCGCGCTGGCGGCGTGAGCAGGCGCTGCTACGCACCGCCCGTCGCCGGCCGGATCTGCTCGATTCTGTCGGGCTGGACAGCGTCGAACTCGCCTGGCTGGCCGCGCACGTCGACGACGAAGGCTGAAATCGAGCGCCGCTCGTCGCGGATGATCTCAGGCGCCACGCTATTGCCTGATCGCGCGGATTTCCGTTATACTTGCATGCTTGACTTTTCGGGCTCGGGTTTTTCCGGGCCGTACTATCCCGAACAACGAATACGGATCACGATCATGAGCACGATTATCGACCAGATCAACGCGGAACAGATGCAGCGCGAAGTCCCTGATTTCGCGCCGGGGGACACGGTTGTCGTCAACCTTTGGGTGCGGGAAGGTGATAGACAGCGCCTGCAGGCGTTCGAGGGTGTCGTGATCGCGCGTCGCAACCGTGGCCTGCACTCGGCTTTCACCGTGCGCAAGGTTTCGCATGGCACCGGCGTCGAGCGCGTATTCCAGACCTACAGCCCGCTGATCGATTCCATCGAGATCAAGCGTCGCGGTCGCGTCCGTCGCGCCAAGCTGTTCTACCTGCGCAACCTGGAAGGCAAGGCTGCACGGATTCGTGAGAAGCTGGGGAACCGCCCCGGCAACTGATTTGCGAATCCGCGCCGGGTAATGCGCGCGTCTTTCGAGATCACCGATCTTCAGCCCGGCCGGGGCTTCCGGGCCGGGCTTTATCGTGTCTGCTCTTATGTTCGGCTCAGCGTAGGCGGCAACCCCTCGATCAGGGGGGCATGTTCGTTGCCGGCTGTTGCGGAATTGTCGCCAGATTCAGATCAATCGGAGATTCTCCACCTCAAGCGGTGGATGTCGAACCGGCTTTATTCGTCCGCGGTTCGGCCGATTCAGTATTTTTAGGCGCGCTCTCCCGGGCTGGCTTCCTGTCCTTGACAGATAGTTCCGGGGCTGCATTTTCGGCGGCAAGGATCTCACTGGAGCCATTGAATCGGCCGCCGGGCTCTATGACCAGATCGACGATGTGCACATCGCCCTCGACGCAACCGCCAGCGATGATCTCGAGACGTCGGGCAGAGATTGATCCGTCAACCCGGCCACTGATGACAACCGTTCCCGCCTTGATCCGCCCCTTGAGATAGCCCTCGGCGCCGATCACCACGTTGGATTCGGATTCGACATCGCCGTCGATGCGACCATCGACGTGCAGTGTATCGCTCAGGGTGAGATTGCCGACAAACTGGGTGCCTGCCGCGACGATGGTTGATCCATTACGCGCACCTTGCTGCGCACGGTCCTTGCCAAAGATTGCCATTGAACCCGTTCCTCCTGCTCGAAAACGGTTTGGTAGCGTTCGAAAGACCAGTCCATGAAAGAACCGGGGTTGAGTCTGCGTCCCAGGTAGCGCACCTCGTAGTGCAGGTGCGGCGCCTCCGAGAGACCGCTGTTTCCGGAGCGACCGATGGGCTCGCCCTGGGTAACGTACTGGCCGACCGTGACGTCGATTTCGCTCAGGTGGGCAAATATAGTCGAGAATCCGTAGTTGTGTACGATCTTGATCATCTTGCCCATCCCACTGCCGACATTGTTGCCGGCGTACTCGACGACACCGTCTGCAGTTGCGGTGACCTGGGTGCCGATACTCGCTCTCAGGTCCACACCGCCGTGCAGACGCGTGCCTTCGACTACAGGATGCTCTCGCATGCCGAAGCCGCTGGTCACCGTGGCTTGCTCCAGCGGGTATCCGCTGGGAATCGAGCTGAGCATCAGCCGTTTCTCGAATGCTGTGTGGCTGGCGACGGAAATGCGCTCGGCAACCGGCAGCGTCGGCGGCGGATTGAGTCCGATGATGGTTTCGAGTTGTTCCAGATCGTCGCTGAGCGCGATCAGTTCGGCGGCGCGCGCGTCGACCTGCGCGGTCAATTCCGCCTGACGTTCGAGAAGTTCAGTGTTTCTTTCCAGCGTGGCGGTATTGCGGTCTTTGAGTTGCGTCAGGTTGGTGTCAAGTTTTTCGACTCTTCCGGAGAGCGCATAAATCACGAGCAGGCAGCCCAGAAAAACTGCGCCGACTGCGCCGCCGGACGCCAGCGCTGCCCGGCGCATCAGTTGGGTGAGCGTGTAATGTCTTGCACGGTGACAGTCTGTGACCGTGATCTGATAGTGGTTGCGCATACAAAACCGTTGTTTTTGTGATGGACTCGACAGAACTCACGCGGTGAATCCATAGCCTAGCCCTCGCATTATTACCAAGCAGGCGCCAGGATGCAAATGATCGATCCGACTGGAACTAAAAAGCGCAAATTGGTCCGCGCCGGGGTCGACGCAAAGCTTGAAAAACAGGCCGGGCACGCCCATTTCCAAACCCGGTCTTGCAAAAGAGTAATGTTCACCGATGAACGACGCCAATAATAGCGCCGGAGCAACCACCGAAACCCGCGCTTTCGATACCGAAGTGCATCAGTTGCTCAAGCTGATGATCAACGCCTTGTACTCGAATCGGGAAATATTCCTGCGCGAGCTCGTTTCGAATGCATCCGACGCGCTGGACAAGCTCCGCTTCCAGGCACTGACCGACAGCGATTTGCAGGGCGCCGCGCAGAATCCGGAAATTTCGATCACCATCGATGCTGAAGCAAAAACGCTGGTTGTGACCGACAACGGAATCGGTATGAGGCGCGAGGACGTGATCGAAAATCTCGGCACCATCGCCAGGTCGGGTACCGCGCGATTCCTGGAGTCACTGAGCGGTGACCAGAAGGCCGATGCCAAGTTGATCGGTCAGTTCGGTGTAGGTTTCTACTCGGCTTTCATCGTTGCCGACCGGGTGACGGTAGAGACCCGTCACGCGGCCGCCGAGGACGATGCGGCGGTGCGATGGTCCTCCGATGGCAAGGGTGAATACACGCTTGAGACGACCACGCTTTCCGAGCCCGGAACCCGGGTCCGGTTGCATCTTGCCGAGGAGCATCACGACTTGCTGGAGCCCGACCGGGTCAAGCGTATCGTGCGCCATTATTCCAACCACATTTCATTTCCGATCCGGGTCGTTGCGCCTGGCGACGAATCCGATCAGGCGCCGGAGGTCGTGAACGACACTCAGGCGTTGTGGGTGCGGCCGAAGTCCGAGATCGAAGACGCCGAATACCAGGAGTTTTACCAGGGACTCTCGGGCGATCTCCAGCCGCCGGTCAAATGGGCACACCACCACGTCGAAGGTACGCAGAGCTATTCGATGCTGCTGTTCCTGCCCGGCCAGGCGCCGTTCGACCTGGCCTGGAATCGCGACGACCGCCGTGGCGTCAAGCTCTATATCCAGCGCGTTTTCATCATGGATGCAGCGGAACAGCTTCTGCCGCGCTACCTGAGGTTCGTCCGCGGGGTGGTGGACTCGGCCGACCTTCCGCTGAATGTGTCGCGCGAAATTCTGCAGGACAGCCCGCTGCTGGACAAGATCAGGGCGGCGGTAGTGCGCAGGTCGCTGGACATGATCGAAAAACTTGCCGAGGAAGGCGGCGAGGCATGGACGACGTTCCAGCGCGAGTTCGGAAACGTCCTCAAGGAAGGCGTGATCGAGGATTCCGAGAACCGTGAGCGCATCGCCGGCCTGCTCAGGTTTGCCAGTACGCTCGAGCGAGCTCCGCATTCGGTTGCGCTTACCCAGTACCTGGCGCGCGCCGGCGATTCGCCGGATGCCATCTGGTACCTGACCGGCGACAGCATGGACCAGTTGCTTGCCAGTCCGCACCTGGAGGCGTTCAGCAAGGCCGGAGTCGAGGTTCTGCTGCTGACCGATCCGATCGACGTCTGGCTGGTCAATCACCTGTTCGAGTTCGACGGCAAGCCGCTCAAATCCGCGGCAAGCGGAGAGTTCGAGGCCCCCGCGGACGAGGGCGACGAAACCAGCGAGGAGGTGCAGCAGCAGCGCGACGAACTGTGCGGCACGATCAAGAAGCTGCTCGGCGAGCGCGTCGGCAACGTCCGGACCAGCAAACGCCTGACCGATTCGGCCAGTTGCATCGCTGAAGAGGCCGGCGGCATGACCCTGCAGATGCGCCGCATGCTCAAGCAGGCCGGCCAGGACGTGCCGGACTTCAAGCCGGACCTGGAAATCAATCCCCGGCATCCGCTGGTTGAACGACTGGCCGAAACGGGCGACGAGGCCCGTCGCACCGAACTTGCCCATCTGCTGCTCGATCAGGCATTGCTGATCGACGGCGGGGAGCTCGCCGACCCGGCCGGTTTCGTCAAGCGCGTCAACAAGCTGCTTTCGACATAGCATTTGACGGCCGATGGGCATCGCATGCAGGACAAAAGGTCGGAAATCCGCACTGTTTGGCGCAATTCGTCTTGAACAATTCGAAATGTTTAGATACAATAGCTAGCTCGATTGCGGGGTGGAGCAGTCTGGCAGCTCGTCGGGCTCATAACCCGAAGGTCGCAGGTTCGAATCCTGCCCCCGCTACCAGGTCATCGGTGCAAGAAAGCCCCTGGTCTTCAGGGGCTTTTTTGTTTTCAGGGCCCGGTTTCGGTGAATTGCGGTCAATTAGACGGGTCCACCGCCGCGGTCCCGAACGGTCAGGAGAACATACATGTCGGTGCAGGATGATTTGAGCCGGCTGATCAGGCCGGCAATCGAAGCAATGGGTTTCGAATTCGTCGGGCTGGAGTACCTGTCGAATCCCAAGAACAGGCTGGTGCGCATTTACATCGATCGCGAGCCCGAGGGCATCAGCATCGACAATTGCGCCGACGTCAGCAACGAAGTATCGGCGCTGCTGGATGTCGAGGACCCGGTATCGGGCCATTACAGCCTGGAAGTTTCGTCGCCGGGCATCGAGCGTCCGCTGTTCGAGCCCGAGCACTACCGGCGATTCGTCGGCGAACGAGCGAGGATCCACCTGTTTGCACCCCACGACGGGGGTGATGATGGTGGTCAGGGCAAGCGCCGCAAACTGACCGGCCGGATCGTCGAAGCAGACGAAGAGCGGGTCTTGATGGACGTCGACGGTGAAATGCTCGCGGTCGCGTTCGACGACATCCGTCGCGCCAACCTCAAGCCCGACATGGAAGAAATCATGACGGGACGATCAAAATCAGGATCGGAACAAGGTCGAAAATGAGCACTATGAAGAAGGGTAAGGAAATCCTGCAGGTCGCCGAAGCCGTCTCGAACGAGAAGGGCCTCTCGCACGACATCATATTCGAAGCGATCGAGGCCGCATTGGCGTCGGCGGCGCGCCGCAGGCATGCCGAAGACATCGATACTCGCGTGGCGATCGACCGAAAGACCGGCGATTACGAAGCTTTTCGCCGCTGGGAAGTGATTTCCGATGATCCGGAAGAAGCTGAGCTGGAATCCGAAGACCGCCAGATCCGCCTGAGCGAGGCAAGAAAGACCAATCCGGACCTGGACGTCGGCGATTTCATCGAAGAGCACATGGAACCGCCGGAGTTCGGCCGCATCGCGGCCCAGGCGGCCAAGCAGGTCATTGTTCAGCGGGTGCGCCAGGCCGAGCGTGCGCAGGTGGTCGAGGCCTACAGGGATCGCGTCGGCGAGTTGGTCAGCGGTGCCGTCAAGCGTCTCGAACGCGGCGGCATATATCTCGATCTCGGCGAGAATGCCGAGGCCTTCATTCCGTCGCGGCATACCGTGCCGGGCGAGAACGTGCGGGTCAACGATCGCATTCGCGGCTACCTCTACGAAGTGCGCGAGGAGCAGCGCGGTCCGCAGCTGTTCGTCAGCCGGACCATGCCGGAACTGCTGATCGAGCTGTTCAAGATCGAAGTGCCTGAAATCGGCCAGGAACTGATCGAGCTCAAGGGCGCGGCCCGGGATCCCGGCCGTCGGGCCAAGATTGCGGTGCATGCACTGGATTCGCGAACCGATCCGATCGGCGCCTGCGTCGGCATGCGTGGTTCACGCGTACAGGCGGTCTCCAACGAGCTGGCTGGAGAACGCATCGACATCATCCTCTGGGACGACAACCCGGCCCAGTTCGTGATCAACGCGATGGCACCGGCCGAGGTCAGTTCGATCATCGTCGACGAGGACTCCAAGTCCATGGACGTCGCGGTCGAAGAGGCCAACTTGTCGCAGGCCATCGGCCGCGGCGGTCAGAACGTCCGCCTGGCCTCTGAGTTGACCGGCTGGGAACTGAACGTGATGACCATCGAGGATGCCGAAGCCAAGGGCGAGGAAGAGTCGCGCGGCATCCTGCAGATGTTCATCGAGAAGCTGGACGTCGACGAAGAGCTGGCCGGCATCCTGGTTCAGGAAGGCTTCACCAACGTCGAGGAAGTCGCCTATGTGCCCGAATCGGAGCTGCTGGCGATCGAGGAGTTCGACGAAAACATCGTTGCCGAACTCCGGCGCCGCGCCCGCGACGCGTTGCTGACGCAGATGATCGCCTCCGAGGAACAACTCGAGGAGAACCGGCCGGCCGAGGACTTGCTGGCGCTTGAAGGCATGAGCGAAACGATTGCCTTCCGCCTGGCCGAACAGGGAATTCGTACCCGTGACGATCTGGCCGAATGCGCCGTCGACGAGCTCGAGGATGTCAAGGATCTCGATCCCGACACGGCTGCAAAGCTGATCATGGAAGCGCGTGCGCACTGGTTTGCCGAGGAGGGTTGACCCTCGCCGTTGCAGAACCGGAAGCAAACTGAAGTCATCGAGGAGTTTTAATGTCGCAGGTCACAGTTACACAATTGGCGGAAGTGCTCGGGGTTACCCCTGATCGTTTGCTGGCGCAGTTCAAGGAAGCCGGCATCTCGATCGGTGGCGCCGATGCACCGGTGACCAATGACGACAAGAAGAAGTTGTTGGCATATCTGCGGACTTCCCACGGCAAGGCCGAGCAGCGCGAAGAGTCGGACACACCGCGCAAGGTGACGCTCAAGCGCAAGACCATCAGTGAGCTCAAGGTGCCCTCCGGCGGCGCCGGGCGTAGCCGAACCCGCGGCCCCGCGCCGTCGCGCACCGTGAATGTCGAAGTGCGCAAGCGCCGTACCTATGTCAAGCGTGGCGAAATTCAGGATTCCAGCGAAAGCGACGGCGAGCGCGAAGCCGCGCTGAAGGCGCTGGAAGAGTCGCGTCGCCAGCGCGAAGAGGCCGAAGCGGCCGAGCGCGAGCGCGAAGAGAAGCGGCGGGCCGAGCTGGAAGCGCAGGAGAAGGAACAGGAAAAAGAGCAGGAAAAGGCCGCCGAGGAAGCGCGCGAGATCGAAAAGGCCGAAGCCGAGCGGCGCGAGGCTGAGGAAGAAAAGATGCGTGCCGACGAGCAGAAGGCGCGCGAGGAAGCCGAGACGCGTGCGCGCGCCGAGGCCGTGGCGGCCAAGGCGGCAGCGGAACGCGCCAAACGCGAGGAGGAATCTCGTCGGGGCAAGGGCGGGAAATCCGAAAAGCCCGGCAAGACCCGTTACGGGCGCGAGGAATTGCACGTCGCCGCCAAGAGCAAACGGCGCAAGCCGAAGCGGCGTGGCAAGACCACCAGCGCCGGCGGCGAGCACGGATTCCAGATGCCGACCCAGCCAGTCAAGCGCGAGCTCCAGATTCCCGAATCGATCACCGTCGGCGAACTGGCCAAGCTGATGGCGGTCAAGGCCGGCGAGCTTATCAAGGCATTGATGAACATGGGTTCCATGGTTACCATCAACCAGCCGCTGGACCAGGAAACCGCAATTCTGGTGGCCGAGGAAATGGGCCACGAGGCCCGGCCGGCCGAGCAGCAGGATATCGAAAGCGAGCTTGTGACCGAGGAAGAGGGTGCCGGTGACGCGGTCGCGCGCCCGCCGGTGGTGACCGTGATGGGTCACGTCGACCACGGCAAGACCTCGCTGCTGGACTTCATCCGGCGGACCAAGGTGACCGAGGGCGAGAGCGGCGGGATCACCCAGCATATCGGCGCTTATCACGTCAAGACCGACAACGGCGTGGTCACGTTCCTCGATACGCCGGGCCATGCGGCCTTCACCTCGATGCGCGCACGCGGCGCCCAGGCCACCGATATCGTGATCCTGGTGGTGGCCGCCGACGACGGCGTCATGCCGCAGACCAAGGAAGCCATCCAGCACGCCCGGGCCGCCGGTGTGCCGCTGATCGTCGCGGTCAACAAGATCGACAAGCCCGACGCCGATCTGGACCGGGTCAAGAACGAGCTTTCGGCCGAGGAGGTCGTACCCGAGGAGTGGGGCGGCCAGGAAATCTTCGTCCCGGTGTCGGCCATTTCCGGCGAAGGCGTCGACAGTCTTCTCGAGGCCGTGCTGCTTCAGTCCGAAGTGCTGGAACTCAAGGCCGTGCCCGAACGTCGCGCCCGCGGGGTGGTGGTCGAGTCCTCGCTGGACAAGGGCCGTGGGCCGGTCGCGACCATCCTGGTTCAGGACGGCACGCTGAAGAAGGGCGACATGGTGCTGGCCGGTGAAGAATACGGCCGCGTCCGCGCGATGTTCGACGAAACCGGACAGCCGATCGAATCGGCGGGCCCATCGATTCCGGCCGAAGTACTCGGTCTTTCCGGGGTGCCGAACGCCGGGGACGACGTGCTGGTGGTGGCCGACGAGCGCAAGGCGCGTGAAGCCGCCGAGCAGCGCAAATCCTCTGCACGCGAGGGACGCCTGGCCGAACGCCAGGCCGCAAAGCTCCAGAACCTGTTCGACCAGATGGGCGAGGAGGGAAGCACCGGCGAGCAGCAGAGCGTGAACCTGGTGATCAAGGCCGATGTACAGGGTTCGGCGGAGGCGCTCAAGGACTCGCTGACCAAGTTGTCCAACGAAGAGGTCAAGGTCAACGTGATTTCCTCGGGCGTTGGCGGCATTACCGAATCCGACGCCGCGCTGGCGCAGGCGTCCAACGCGATCATCATCGGCTTCAATGTCCGCGCCGATGCATCGGCGCGCAAGGTCATCAGTGAGAATGGCCTCGATCTCAACTACTACAGCATCATTTACGAGGCTATCGACGACGTCAAGAAGGCCATCGCCGGCATGCTGGGCACCGAAGTCAAGGAAGAAATCATTGGCCTGGCCGAAGTCAAGGACGTCTTCCGCTCGTCCAAGCTCGGCGCGATCGCCGGCTGCCTGGTCGTGGAAGGCGCGGTCAAACGCTCGAACCCGATCCGCGTGCTGCGCGACAATGTGGTGGTCTTCCAGGGCGAACTGGAATCGCTGCGGCGGTTCAAGGATGACGTGAAGGAAGTGCAGGCCGGTACCGAATGCGGCATCGGTGTGAAGCAGTACAACGATGTCAAGCCGGGCGACCAGATCGAGTGCTTCGAGCGCTACGAAGTGGCCCGTACGCTGGACTCGTGAGCGGCCGTCCCGAGCGCGTAGGCGGCCTGCTCCGTCGCGAGCTGGCCGACATTCTCCGGGTCGAAGTCGAGCCGGAGTTGCCGTCGTTGATCAGCCTGACCGACGTCGAAGTCTCGCGCGATCTTTCGCATGCCCAGGTCTACATCTCGGTGCTCGAGATCGACAAGGCGCCTGAGGTGATGCGCATGCTCGGCGACGCCACCGGTCAGATCCGCCACCAGCTGGCGGGGCGGGTCCGGTTGAGGATCGTGCCGACGCTTAAATTCATCCACGACACCGCCAGCGAATCCGGCCAGCGCATCGAGCAGTTGCTCGCAGCGGCCAAAAAGCGCCGGGACTGAAACCCGGGCTTTGCAGTTAACCACCCAAAAAAAGCCGAACCACGAAGGGCACGAAGAACACGAAGGTAAAACCGAATTGCCCCGAGGCTTGCCGAACCCTGCGGTGACCGAAATCATCTCAAAACCGCAAAGTCCCACGCGCCAGAAGGGTCGGGCCGGAACTTCCCGGTGCGAGAGGGGCTTTTGTTCGTGTTCTTCGTGGCCTTCGTGGTTGAAATGAATTTGAAATGACTTCCACCAACTCCGAAAATACCGATGGCATTCTGCTTCTCGACAAGCCCCTCGGGCTGACCTCCAACGCGGCGCTGTCGCGCGCCAAGCGCATTCTGGGCATCCGCAAGGCCGGGCATACGGGCGCGCTCGATCCGCTGGCGACCGGGCTGCTGCCGCTTTGCTTCGGCCAGGCGACCAAGGTCTCGGCTTTCCTGCTCGATGCCGACAAGGGTTACCTGGCCGACGTCCTGCTGGGCGAGACCACCGCCTCCGGCGACGCCGAGGGGGAAGTGTTGGAGCGGCGCGCGGTTCCGGAAATCAGCACAGCATCGCTCGAACAGGTTCTGGACGAATTTCGCGGGCCCATCGACCAGGTGCCGCCGATGTACTCGGCACTCAAGCACAAGGGCCGGCGGTTGCACGAACTCGCGCGCGCCGGCATCGAGGTGAAACGCCAGCCCCGACGCGTGACGATCCATCGCCTCGAGGCGCTGCAGTTCGAATCGCCGCGGCTGACCCTGAGAGTGAATTGCAGCAAGGGAACTTATATCCGTTCGCTGGCGATGGATATCGGCGAGCGGCTCGACTGCGGTGCCCACCTGATCGGCCTGCGGCGCGAATCCAGCGGCCCTTTTTCGCTGGCCGACGCGATTTCGCTGGCGCGGCTGGGGGACATGGAGGCGGCCGAAGCCCGCGCGTTGCTGTTGCCGGCCGATGCGGCGTTGACCGGCCTGCCGCACGTGAACCTCGAAGCCGAACACGCGACCGACCTCGGTCACGGCAAGGTGGTGCCGACCGACGCCGCGCCAGCCGAGCAGGTGCGAATCTATTCGCCCGAGGGTTTCATGGGTATTGGCCGAATAGACGATTGCGGCCAATTGCGGGTGCGCCGCCTGTTCGTTGGCTGACCGGCTGTAAGCGACGCCATCGACGGAGGTTGCCGACTCTGCAGATCGTCGGGGCGGGCGACAAGCCCCGCAGGTGGCTCAGCCCGCGCCGTTGACGTGCGGTGCGCAGAACTGCTGGTAAAGCTCGGCAATGATCGCGTGCACGCCTTCGTTGGCCAGCGAGTAGTAGATCGTCTGCTGTTCCCGGCGGGTACTGACCATGCCGCTGTTGCGCAGTACGGCCAGGTGCTGCGACAGCGCCGACTGCGACAGCGGCAGGTGGGCGTTGATCTCGGATACCGACATTTCGGCATCCAGCAGGTGGCACAGCACCATCAGGCGGTGTGGATTCGCCATCAGCTTCAGGAACTGGGCGGCGTCTTCGGCGTGTCTCGCCATCTCGGCGACCGGCATTGCATCCAGCGCGGTGCGCTCGGGGGTTCTTGTCTGGGTGTCTTGCATGCGCAATATTATCGCTCCAAATCGAAGTGATTTCCAGTTCCGTATGATCCTGATCAATGGATTGTGTCGGATTTTCTGCTTTCGCTGACCGATTTTCCCGGTCGCGCTGCTTCCGGCGCCCAATTTCGGCGCAGCGGCTGCGATGGCCGGTACCGGTTAAAATGAGGGATTGAACAGCGATTCGAACGGATTTTTCGCCATGAGCCAGACCGCAGAGCAATTGTCCAGCCAGACCCGCAGCGCCGATCAGCCGCTGCGATTCGTGACCGCCGCGAGCCTGTTCGACGGCCACGACGCGGCGATCAACATCATGCGCCGGCTGATCCAGGGCGAGGGCTGTGAGGTCGTGCACCTGGGCCACAACCGATCGGTTCGCGACATCGTCGATGCCGCGATCCAGGAGGACGCCGACGGGATTGCGGTCAGTTCCTACCAGGGCGGTCACAACGAATTCTTCCGCTACATGGTTGAAATGCTGGCCGAACGCGGGGCCTCGCATATCCGCGTTTTCGGCGGCGGCGGCGGTACCATCACACCCGAAGAGATCCGGGCGTTGCACCAGGCCGGGGTGGAGCGCATCTATCACCCGGACGACGGCATGCAAATGGGCCTCAAGGAGATGATCGAGGACCTGGTCGAGCGGACGCGCGACGCGCGCGCGACGCGCGAGGTTTCCGGTTTCGGGTTTCCGGTTTCGGGTAAGTCGCTGGAGCATGTCGATATTGCCAGGGCCTTGAGCGCCATCGAGAACGGCACCCTGACCGAACATGAAATGGCCCGCTTGCAGAAGGAGATATCATCGGAAAATCAGGTGCCTGTGGTCGGGCTGACCGGCACGGGTGGCGCCGGCAAATCGTCGGTGACCGATGAACTGGTCAACCGGTTCCTGCAGTATTTTCCCGATATCCGGATCGCGATCCTGGCCGTCGATCCGACCCGCAGGCGCACCGGCGGCGCGCTGCTGGGCGACCGGATCCGGATGAACACCCTCAGGTCCGAGCGCGTCTACATGCGTTCCATGGCAACCCGTCGCGAGCACCTGGCAACCAGCGAGGTGCTGCAGCAGTGCATCGGCTTCCTCCGGTCTTCGGGCTTCGGCCTGGTGCTGGTCGAAACCGCCGGCATCGGCCAGGCCGACACCGAAATCGTCGACCTGGTGGATTTTCCGGTCTACGTGATGACCTCCGACTACGGCGCGGCCAGCCAGCTCGAAAAGATCGACATGCTCGACTACGCCGAGATGGTGATCCTGAACAAGTACGAAAAGCGCGGCGCCGAAGACGCGTTGCGCGACGTTCGCAAGCAGTGGAAGCGCAATCGACTCAAGTTCGACATGGACGACGAGCAGGTCCCGGTCTACCCGACCATTGCCAGTCAGTTCAACGATCCCGGCGTGACCTGGATGTTCGTCAACCTGTGTCGCCTGATGCGCGAAAGGCTCGAATTGAAAGCCGATGAATGGTCGCCGTCCATCGAGGCCAAGGCGAAAGAGCCCCGTGCCACGGCGCTGATTCCGGGCAATCGCCAGCGCTATCTTGCCGAAATCGCCGAGCAGGGCCGCGCGGTCAACAAGCGCATCGAGACCCAGGCCGAAATCGCGTCCAGCGCACAGAGCCTGTACAACGCATTGTCCGAACTCGAGGACCCGGCGCTGCCGGCCGAGCTGCGGCGCTTCGCCGATCCCGATAGCACCGACGATCTGCCGGAGGCGATGTCATCTGCATTGGTGCAACTGCGCAGGGCCTACAACGACAAGCTCGGCGCCCTGGACGCAGAAAGTCTGGCGCTGCTGCGCGGCTGGCCGGAAAAACTCGAAGGGATCACCGCCGAGACCCACAGCTATACCGTTCGCGGACGCGAAATCAGCGGCGACAACTACCGCCTGTCTTTGTCCGGCAACGCCATCCCCAAGATTGCCGCGGCCAAGTACCGCGACTGGGGCGATCGACTGAATTACCTGGGGAAGGAAAACCTGCCTGGGGAGTATCCCTACACCGGCGGCGTCTATCCCTACCGCCGCGCCGGCGAGGACCCGACCCGGATGTTTGCCGGCGAGGGCACGCCCGAGCGCACCAACCGGCGCTTCCACTACCTGTCCCACGGCCAGGACGTGGCGCGGTTGTCGACCGCCTTCGATTCGGTGACGCTCTACGGCGAGGATCCCGACGAGCGCCCCGACATCTACGGCAAGGTGGGCAATTCGGGCGTTTCCATCGCCACGCTGGACGATATGAAGAAGCTGTATTCAGGCTTCGATCTGTGTGCGCCCACCAGTTCGGTGTCGATGACCATCAACGGTCCGGCGCCGATGATCCTGGCGATGTTCATGAATACCGCCATCGACCAGCAGGTCGAGAAGTATCTGGCCGAGCAGGGCAGGCTGGACGAGATCGACAGGCTCAAGGCCGAGCGCTTCGCCGACTGCGAGCTTCCGAAATACGAAGGCGAATTGCCCGCCGGCAATGACGGTCTCGGTCTGAAGATGCTCGGCATCACCGGCGACGAGGTGCTGGACGCCGAGACCTACGCAAAGATCAAGGCCGAAACCCTCAGGACGGTTCGCGGCACCGTGCAGGCCGACATTCTCAAGGAAGACCAGGCGCAGAACACCTGCATCTTCTCCACCGAATTCGCGCTGCACATGATGGGCGACATCCAGCAGTACTTCAACGATCAAGAGGTACGCAATTTCTATTCGGTCTCGATTTCGGGCTACCATATCGCCGAGGCCGGGGCCAACCCGATCAGCCAGCTCGCGTTCACGCTGGCCAATGGCTTCACGATCGTCGAGTATTACCTCGCCCGAGGCATGGACATCGACAAGTTCGCGCCCAACCTGTCTTTCTTCTTTTCCAACGGCATGGATCCTGAGTACGCGGTCATCGGCCGGGTCGCGCGGCGGATATGGGCGCGTGCGATGCGCGAGCGCTACGGCGCCAACAAGCGCTCGCAGATGCTCAAGTACCACATCCAGACCTCGGGTCGATCGCTGCACGCCCAGGAAATCCAGTTCAACGACATCCGCACTACGCTGCAGGCGCTGTACGCGCTGTTCGACAACTGCAACAGCCTGCACACCAACGCCTACGACGAGGCGATTACCACGCCCACCGAGGAATCGGTGCGCAGGGCGGTGGCGATCCAGCTGATCATTGCGCGCGAGCTGGGCCTGAACATGTGCGAGAACCCGTGGTCGGGCAGCTTCATCATCGAGCATCTGACCGACATGTTCGAGGAGGCGGTGTACCAGGAGTTCGAGGCGCTGTCGGAGCGCGGCGGGGTGCTGGGCGCGATGGATTCGATGTACCAGCGCGGCAAGATCCAGGAAGAGTCGATGTACTACGAAAGCAGGAAACACGACGGCAGCCTGCCGATCATCGGCGTGAATACCTACAAGCCGAACAAGGGCGAGGAAGAAGACCTGCCCGAGATCGAGCTGATCCGGTCCAGCGAGGCCGAGAAGAACGACCAGATCAAGCATCTTCGCCGTTTCCAGGCCGCGCGCAATCCACTGGGCCCGGACGTGCTGGACACGCTCAAGTCACGTGCGCGCGAGCGCGCCAACACCTTCGAGGCGCTGATCGAGGCGGTCAAGTACCACTCGCTGGGGCAGATCAGCCATGCGCTGTACGAGGTGGGCGGCGAGTACCGGAGAAACATGTAGTTCACGGTTTCCGGTTTCGGGGTTCCGGTTTCAGGAAACTCGAAAAACAAAACCGTAGCCCGGGTAAACGAGCGTAGCGGGCGCACCCGGGAATCGATGCGCACAGCCGCCCCGATTCCCGGGTGCGCTGCGCTTGCCCGGGCTACGAAGTCG
>CAYYZR010000016.1:0-24865 GCA_964476005.1 uncultured Halomonas sp. | reverse complement strand
AGACCATGGCTTGCTGCTACGAACCGCTATTCGAACGTCATTCGAATCCGGAGATTGCGGACATAGGTCAAGGCGGGGGTGCCGAGTACACCGTTGGGGCATGCAGGAACTGCGGTGCCGTTCTGATCCACTGCTGGGCGGGCGGGGTTGCCGAAAGCATTCAGGTTGTCACCCAGGACCTGGTCGATTATTTCCTCGCTGCCGATCCGCCAACGCGAAAAAAGCTGTTGGCGGAATGGTTCAACGATCGTTGAGTCCGCCCACAGCGGTCAGGAAGCCGACGCCCATGCAGCACGCCGGTGGTGGCACCTACGACCCGGCCTGCCTGAACTACACCATGGGCGAGCTGAACACACGGACACGCACCGACCCGTTACCGTGTGCAACACCGCTAAACCTTCTTTCTCTGATGAACAGCCGCTGCCTTAGACAATGAAACCCGCTGCCATCCTGATCCTGATTATTTGTGCTTGTCTGGTGCCGCTCGGGTTCGGCCTTGAAAGCATACTTCTGATCCCTCTGCCCGGCGGGCTGCCGTTCGGGACGCTTCTCGCCGCTGTCGCACTTGTTGCGGGATCAGCGATTCCCCTGGCGCTAGGTCGAAAAGGCTCGTGGCTTCGACGAACGGGCTCGCTTGTTCTTGTCGCGGCCATTCTTTGGCTTCCACTGGGCATCGTTCTTTCGGGTAACGCCTCGCTGAACTTTGTTCAAGACCCATTGGATTCGGCCTTTTTCTGGCGCTATACGGCGGTGCTTGCGGCAGTCACGCTTTTAACGATATTCTGGGCAGGAATCGAGGCATTCTTTCGGCGCAGTGATTAGCGCAACGATGGAATGCTTCGTCCCGGCAGATTGCCAGCCGCCACTCCGCGCCCGCTTACTGGTGCCGGATGACGGTGGCCGTGGGGTAAACATGAAGATTCAATGGCCGTCTTCTCTTGCGCTTCTTGCTCTCGCCGCCTTCCTTGTGGGCTGCGTTGCGCAACGCCCCGATCAGTCCGCAAGTCGGATGCACGAACCACCCGGCAGCACGATCTTCTTCATCCCGCACGCGGAGATGGATCTCGGTCAAGCCAGTATTCCGCTCACGACCGCAGGGCACGCCCGCGCCGCGACGCTGGTCCGGACTTTCGAAGATGTTCCCCTGACACACGTCCTCTCCAGCCATACGCTCAGATCGCGACAGACGGTTACCCCGGTGGCCGAGGCCCGCGGGATGGACGTCCAGGCGTTGCCGCCATCAGGCACCACCATCGGCGACCACACGATCGGCGATGCTTCGCCGTCGGATCTCGCGATCGGGCCCCTGGCGGACGCCATAGCGAAGTTACCGGACGGCAGCCGGGCGCTGGTTTCCGGGAATTCCAACAACCTGTTCGCGATCATGAACCGCCTCGGCGTCCCGTCGGCCACCGCGGCCAGCCCTTGCCCCAGGGGCGGTAACTGCGTGCCGTGCGTCGACAACGCCTGCTTTCCGGATGGATTCGACGGCCTCTGGGTCCTGATCCTTCGCGGCGCACCGGCGTCGCATCAGCTCATCTGGCTGAAGTACTGAACGGCCGGTGCGATTTCTCCACCATCAATCAAACGCATGGAGTGGACCACTGTCCGGCAGCTGGGGCTCATGCGCGAAAATTCCTGACTTTGGAGTCCCAGCATGAATGAAGTGCTACAAGAACTGGGTCTCGTTCCCTTCTTTACGCAGCAACTGGCAGACGCCGCCTTGTTACAGGCGCGTCTCGGGCGCGTCATGGCCGTCCAACGGTCGAGGAGCACGGTTGTGTGTGGCTCGGGCGATCGGCTCGTCGAGCTCTCGCCGGCTTTGCGCCGGAAGGCCGCCGTCGATCGCCCGACGGTCGGTGACTGGGTGATACTGGACGCGTCGCTTTCGCGAATCGAAGAAATCCTCGAGCGCAAGACGCTATTCAAGCGCCTGGGCGCGGGCGAAAGCAAGGAGCTTCAGCCTATCGCTGCGAACATCGATACCCTTTTCATCGTGACCTCCTGCAATGAAGAGTTCAAGGAATCGCGCCTGGAACGTTACCTTGCACTGTGCGCGGAGGCCGGGGCGATGCCCGTCATCGTTCTCACCAAGGCCGATCTCGCCGACGATGCGGATACCTATGTCCGTCGTGCCCGAAAAACCAGGGCGGGCGTTCCCGTCGAGGCAATCAATGCGCTTGACCCGGCCTCGATCAATGGTCTTTCTTCCTGGATCGATAGCGCCTCCACCGTTGCGCTCGTCGGTTCATCGGGTGTGGGAAAGTCAACCATTCTGAACACGCTGGCAGGGCGCCTCCTGGCTTCTACCGGCGAAATTCGCGACGGCGACAAGAAGGGTCGCCATACGACGACGCACCGTGAATTGCACATCCTGCCGTCCGGCGGCCTTCTTGTCGACGTCCCGGGGATGCGGGAGCTGGGCGTCGCGGATACCAATGGCTCGATCAATGCCGTTTTCGATGATATCGATACGCTTGCGGCACAGTGCAGGTTCGCTGACTGCAACCATGAAAGCGAGCCCGGATGCGCGGTAGTTCGAGCGGTCGAAGCGGGGGCGCTTGACAGCCGCCGGCTGTCCAATTACAAGAAATTGCTGCGTGAAAATGCGGTGGCTAGCGCAAGCCTGGCCGAGAAGCGCGCCCGAGGCCGGGAGTTCGCGAAAATGGTCAAGGCCGGCAAAGCCATAAAACAGAAAAAGACGAAACCCCAGTGGTCATGAAAAAAATCGGAACGCGCCTGCTGGCGACGATGATGCCGGGCGCGTGCCTTCAGCCACGCTCGCAGCGGTCGCCTTTTCAGTCGATGCCGGCATCGGGCCGTGAATGAGCAGCGTATGAAACTTCGAATTCCGCCCGTTCTCGTCGTGATCGTCGCCGGCCTGCTGATATGGGTCATCTCGCGTTATGTCCCGTTCCCGTCCCTGGCGATTCCCGGCAGGGATCTTGTTGCCGCTTCGCTCGCCGCTGTCGGGGCGGTGGTCGTTGCTCTCGGCGTTGCTTCTTTCAATCGCGCCAGCACCACGGTCGACCCGCTGCATCCGGAGCAGGCATCGGCCCTGGTCGTGACCGGCATCTATCGCTTGACCAGGAACCCCATGTACCTTGGATTTGCCATCGTACTTCTGGCGTGGGCGGTCTACCTGTCGGCATGGCCGGCCCTGGTTGTCGTCGTTGCATATCTCGCCTACATAAGCCGATTCCAGATCGAGCCGGAGGAGAAAGCACTCGAGGCCCGCTTCGGCGCGGCGTTCCAGGATTACAAGCGATCGGTCCGCCGGTGGCTGTAGGGGGTTAACTTGCAGTTGCCTTGCTTTTTTATCGGGGTCTTCAGCCTCGTGTGCGTCAGTGCCGAAAGCGGCGGCCTTTGGATGGATTCTGACGCAGCTGAATCGCGATGTCATGAAAGCCGTTAGGCTGTCAACATCGCAATCTCCATCGGAATTCAGGGAAAAGACATGAAAGCCGTGGCATGGACAAGGTATGGAACACCGGCAGACGCCCTGCAGATCGTGGACGCGTCAAAACCGATACCTGGACCGGACGAGGTCTTGATCAAGGTCCACTCGAGCACGGTGACGGCCGGAGACGCCCGGCTCCGGGGCTTCAGGATTCCTGTGGGTTTCTGGCTGCCGACGCGGCTGGTTTTCGGTCTTTTCAGGCCGCGCAAGAAGGTTCCGGGGATGGACTTTTCCGGAGAGGTGGAAGCCCTGGGGAAGGAGGTGAAGTCGTTCAGTATCGGTGACACCGTGTTTGGCACAGCGGGAATGAATCTTGGTGCGCATGCCGAGTCCCTGTGTCTGCCCGAGAAAGCGGTATTCATCGAAAAGCCGGACGGGATCGATCATGACGACGCTGCCGCCGCGATATTCGGCGGGCAAACGGCCATACACTTCCTGAAGGACAAAGCAAGGCTCGGACCGGGTCACACGATACTCGTGAACGGCGCATCGGGGGCGGTCGGGACGGCGTCTATCCAGCTGGCCAAGTACCTGGGCGCTGACGTGACCGCCGTTTGCAGCACCGGCAATATCGAACTGGTGAAATCCCTTGGCGCGGACAAGACCATCGACTACACCAGGGAAAACGTCGAAGCGAGTGAAGACACCTATGACTTCGTGCTCGATACCGTCGGCAATATGCCGCTGTCACGCTGCAGCGGCCTGTTGAAGGAGAAGGGGCAGCTGATTTCCATCGCTTCGGGGCTGTTCGCAAACCTTTCGGCGATCTGGAACAAGAAGCTGATCAGCGGCGTCGCCGGCGAAAGCAAGGCGCATCTCGAGCTGCTCAAGAACCTGATCGTGGGCGGCGATCTGAAACCGGTCATCGACAGGATCTACCCGCTGGAAAAAATAGTCGAAGCGCACGAATATGTCGACCGAGGGCACAAAAAAGGCAACGTCGTCGTCTCGGTTGCGGGTTGAGCGGATGACCGCCGGATTGCGGCGCGGGAAAATTACTCGCTGCCCGGGTCGCCGATCGTGGTGCATGAATCATCCAACTCGATCGAAAGCCTGCCGTGGGTTTCGACCAGCGGATGGTCGAAGGGCATGGTGCCGGCCTCGAGGACGCGTCGGCCTTCGCAGGGCCGGCCGAGTTCCAGAAGCACCTGCGCCAGGTTGAGCCGGGCGGGCCAGTGTTCGGGGCTGTTGTTCAGTGCCCGGCGGTAGGCGGCGACCGCGGCCTCGTGCCTGCCCAGTTCGTATTGGGCGTTCCCCGCGCCCATGTGCACGAGCGCGGCTTCGGGCCAGCGCTCGCCGGCAGCCGTCCAGGCGCGCAGGCGCGATTCGGCGCGCGCGGTCTCGTCGAAGTCGGCCAGGGCCCGGAATACGGCGGTGCGATCGGGCTGCGCCGGCAGTTCGCCGGGCGCGAGCACCACGACGGCCCAGCGAGAAGCCCAGTCCCACTGTCGCATCCAGGTCGATACCGGCGTCTCCTGCATCCGTTCGGTGCCCGAGCGCATCAGGATTTCTCCGTCGGCGCGATCGTAGCCGACCACCACCGCGTAATGCCATGCCGGAAGACTCCGCACCCGCAGATTCTGGAGTATGAGCACCGGGTGGCCTGCCTCGACCTCGGCCAGCACCGCCGAAAGCTCGCCCGGTACGCGGAAAGGGATCCGGTCGAAGCTTCGTGCCCCGGCCATCATTTCCGCCTGCAGGCTGCCTTCCAGGTCGGGGACGTAGACGCGCTCGGCGACCGCGTCGTATTCGGGACTTGCACCGCTGGCTTCCAGCACGGTGGTCAGCGCGGCGGGCCCGCAGTGGTTTTCGAGCTGCGGGTGGAACGGCGTGTCGGCCAGGTCGACGCGTGGCGCCAGCGATTCCGGAATCCGCGCGTCGTAGGTCGCGCAGCCGCCGGCAAGCAGCATCAGCGCGGCCAGGGCGACCACGCCGACGCTACTTGCACTCGTCATCAGCGGGCCTTGAAGATGTCGGTAACGCCGACGACCTCGAGAATGATCAGAACGATGAATACGACGCCGGCGATCACCACCACGCCGTCGCCGGCGGCCGGCATTTCGCCGATACGGCCGGCGACCTGCTCGAGTTCCGCTGCGCTCAGGTTTGCCACGCGTGCCATCGCCTTTTCGTGACTGATGCCGTACTGGGCCAGTTCGGCCGCGACGTCGTCGCGCAGCAGAAACGCTTCGACGCGCTGTTCCAGCTGACCCGCCTCCAGCGCCAGGGCGTCGCCGGTGGAAACCAGCTGTGCATGAGCCGGCAGGGACATCGCCGCCAGCAGCACAAGGATCAACGCGTTGCGAAAGATCATTCCAATCATCCGGGCACTCCAATGTGAATGAAGGTCCGAACATAACACAGCGAGCGCCGCCCGTTCACAAGCGTGAGTGGCGGCGACGGCTTCAAGAAAGGACGATTTTTCATGGCCTTACGGCTCATTCGAGTCTGTTTTCCAGCCAATTACCGCGCCTGCGCCAGCGCTGCGGAGTGCAGCAAGTCACGTACGGCCGCGATGACTTCCGGCCCTGTCGCGGGGACGGTCGTAGCAGTCGATCTGCATACCGGCTTGTTTTCGAAAAAAGGCTTGACTATACTTTTTGCACAAGCCAGCTACCGTGCACCAGTTGAATCCCCGGCTGGCACAATGAAGAGATTCTTGATGAACAAGTCAAGCAATCGTGGATTGTGGATCGCTGGCGAATCGGTCGAGGGTACAGGCGGGCGTCGATTGCCTACGCGAAATCCGGCTACGGGCCAGGTCATCTGTGACGTTGCCGAAGCGGACGAGACCGATGTGGACCGCGCCGTGCAGGCAGCCGAAGCGGGCTTGAAGCAATGGCGCCGACTGACCGGCACCGAGCGAGGCCGCGTGCTTCACCGCATGGCGACGATCATGCGCAAACATCGTCAGTCGCTGGCGGAGCTCGAATCCCTCGACGGCGGCAAGCCGATCTCGGAAACCCCTGAGGCGGACGTGGATTCCGGGGCCGACTGTCTCGAGTATTTCGCAGGCCAGGCCGCTTCCCTGCAGGGCGAGTATCAGCAGCTGGCAGGCGGGTTTTTCTACACCCGTCCCGAGCCGCTCGGCGTCTGCGCCGGCATTGGTGCCTGGAATTATCCGCTGCAGATCGCCTGCTGGAAGACGGCGCCGGCGCTGGCGGCCGGCAACGCGATGATCTTTAAGCCAGCAGAGCTGACCCCCTTGTCGGCCTTGCGCCTTGCCGAGCTGTTCCAACAGGCGGGCCTGCCGGATGGCGTGTTCAATGTGATCAATGGGGAAGCTGCGGCGGGGCAGGCGCTTACGAGTCACCCCGGTATCGCCAAGATCTCGCTCACAGGAGGGGCCGTGACCGGCAGGAACGTCATGGCGGCTTCCGCCGAGACCCTCAAGACCGTAACCCTGGAGCTCGGCGGCAAATCACCAATGGTGGTCTTCGATGACGCCGACATCGACAACGCGGTGTCGGGTGCCTTGTTGGGCAATTTCTATACGCAGGGCCAGATCTGTACCAATGGCACCCGAGTGTTCGTCCACGAATCCATCCGTGATCTATTTCTCGAACGTCTTCTGGAGCGGGCTGCTCGATTGCGTATCGGCGACCCGATGAATCCCGAAACCCAAGTGGGGCCTCTGATCAGCGCAGACCACCTGGAAGACGTGATGGGCTACATCGAGAAGGGCCGTGAAGAAGGCGCGAAGGTCGTGCTGGGAGGGAGGCGTGCCTCGGTGAAAGGTTTCGAGAACGGTCACTTCGTGGAACCAACCATCTTTACGGCCTGCACGGACGATATGACAATTGTCCGCGAGGAAATTTTCGGGCCGGTCATGTCGGTGCTGGAGTTCAGCGAAGAGAGCGAAGCCATTCAGCGTGCAAACAAGACCGAATATGGGCTGGCTGCCGCGGTCTTCACACAAGATCTCGCGCGTGCCCATCGCACGGTGGAACAGCTCGATGCCGGCATCTGCTGGATCAATCACTACAACATCACGCCCATTGAAATGCCCTTCGGCGGGTTCAAGCAATCCGGGATCGGCAAGGAGAACAGCCGGCGGGCAATGGATCATTACATCCGGTTGAAGAGCGTCTACGTGGCCACCGCGGACGTGGAAGCGCCTTACTGAACTGAAAACAGATGACAGGACAGTCGACCAGCTGGTGAAAGATCGCCCGGTCTTCGGGCCGACCCGAAAAACGGCCGAAAGGAGTGCAAAATGGGACGACAAGCGTGGACAAAGGAATCCGGCGACAGGCTCAACCCAGTGGTGTTTTTCGGGTCATCGATCATGATCGTGGTGTTCGCGTTGTGGACGATGTTGTTCACGGAAAGTGCCGAGGGAGCGATCAACACGGTTCTCGGTTGGGTCTCCGACACGTTCGGTTGGTACTACTTCCTTGCAGTGGTGGCATATCTGCTGTTTGTGATCGTCATCGCGGCCTCACGCATCGGCGATATTCGATTGGGTCCGGATCACGCCAAGCCCGAATTCAATCTGATCTCGTGGGCATCGATGCTGTTTGCGGCCGGTATCGGGATCGATCTGCTGTTTTTTTGTATTTCCGAGCCTGTTGCACAATTCCTGAACCCGCCTGAAGGGGAAGGTCAGACCATAGAGGCCGCCCGACATGCGATGGAACTCACCTTTCTCCATTGGGGCGTTTCCGGCTGGGGAATCTATACCCTGGTTGGAATGTCGCTGGCGTACTTCAGCTACCGACACAAGCTGCCTCTGACCATCCGGTCTGCGCTTTATCCGATCTTCGGCAAGCGCATCTATGGACCTATAGGTCATGCGGTAGACATCGCCGCCGTGCTGGGCACTGTTTTCGGGATCGCAACCAGTCTCGGCATCGGCGTCATCCAGTTGAACTACGGTCTGTCGGAGATGTTCGGGCTGCCCGATAGCACCTGGGTTCAGGTGATGCTGGTCTTGCTGATCGTGGTGTTTGCCACGCTGTCGGCCGTCAGTGGGGTGGAGCGGGGCATCCGCCGCTTGTCAGAATTCAACATGCTCTTGGCCGCCTGCCTCGTACTCTTCGTACTATTCGTCGGCCCAACGCTATTTCTGCTCAATGCATTCGTATTGAATGTGGGCGATTACGTGAGCAATTTCATTGGGCTTTCGTTCAACACCTATGCCTATGACCCACCGAAGGATTGGCTGAATGCCTGGACGATATTCTTCTGGGCGTGGTGGATCGCATGGGGGCCTTTTGTCGGCTTGTTCCTCGCACGTATTTCCCGGGGCCGTACCATCCGGCAATTCACGGTCGGTACGCTTATTCTGCCGATGACATTCATGATGATCTGGATGTCGATCATGGGCAACAGCGCGATACTCCAGGTCATGGAAGGAGCCGAGGAGTTCGGCGAACTGGCTGTTTCGACACCGGCATCCTCGATCTATATGTTTATGGAAAGCCTGCCCTGGTCAGCGATCACCACCGTCGTGGTATCGATCCTGGCGATCGTGTTCTTCGTCACCTCAGGCGATTCGGGGGCATTGGTACTGTCCAACTTCACATCCATTCTGACGGATCCGAATCATGATGCGCCCATCTGGATGCGAATACTCTGGGCCTCCATCATCGGGCTGTTGACGCTGGCCCTGCTTATTGCGGGCGGCCTAGGAGCGCTTCAGAGCACGGTCGTGATCATGGGACTGCCTTTCTCGGTGGTGTTGTTCTTCATGATGGTCGGTCTGTTCTGGGCCCTCAAGACCGAGGCGCTCAAGCACAAGGTACGCGCCGTACAGGCCATGCCCGTGGGTCGCGAGGGCAAGACGCCATCCTGGCGGCAACGCCTCGAGAGGGCCATGAGTTTCCCGGGCTACAAGAGCGCGCTTCGTTTCATGGACAAAACCGTGCGTCCGGCCATGGAGGAGATACGTGACGAGCTTTCGGACAAGGATGGCGTTACAGCCGAGGTGACTCGGGACGAGGAGGAGCCGCATCTCTCGCTTGACGTGGATCTTGGCAGCGACGGCATCTTTACTTACCAGGTCTGGCCGAAGCCTCTCCCGATGCCGGCTTTTGCTCTCCGCCCTCATGCCGAAACCGATACTTACTACCGGCTGGAGGTTTACCTGATCAACGGCGGCCAGGACTATGACCTGATGGATTACCGGCAATCCCAGATCCTAGAGGACATCCTCGACCAGTATGAGCGTCACCTGGTTTACTTGCAACGGCGCCGCGAGGCACCCGGCGACGTTTCAATGCCCGGCCAAGGTGACTCTGGAGAAGCATAAGCGGAGCGGAGCCATTTTTGCCCGAGCGCACCGATCCCGGGCTACCGACGAAAGGAGTCGAATCGTGAGTACTGGAAGAGCGAGAGTGATCCGGAACGTGAGCCCGCGATCTGCGCGTATCGGCGCAATTGCCGCCGTGGCGCTGCTGACAAACGTCGCCGTTGCAGCAGAGACCGACGAAAAGGAAACTTTCGGGACCTTTGGCGGCAGTGTGATGCTGGCCACCGACTACATGTTCCGGGGCATTTCCAACTCCAATGAGGAGTTTCAGATTCGAGGCGACATCAACTGGAGCCATTCCAGTGGTTTCTATGCCGGCCTCTGGGCCTCCAACACCGACTTTGGCGGCCCGGGCAACAGCATGGAGCTTGATCCCTACATCGGCTATGCCAACAGCATCGGCGACAGTGGTTTCAGCTATGACGTTGGCTACTGGTCCTACAACTATCCGGGTTCCGAGGCGGACCTGGATTATGGAGAGTTTTATGCCATAGGCACGTATACCGTCGGGTCTTTCTATGTCAGCCCCAGCTTCTGGTATGCCGACAACTACTTCGGCAAGGACTTCCTGGACGGCGTATCGGGCCTGGCCTATGCCGTCACCGCAGGCATGCAGCTGCCGGGCGGCATGGACCTGTCGGCACGCGTGGGCGAGCAGACATTCGACTCGGGCGCATCGGAACTGGACTACCTCTACTACGACGTGGGCGTGAGCAAGCCGGTGGCGGGCTTCAGCCTCTCTCTGCGCTGGCACGATACCGATGACGTAAAGCCGGGCTTGGCGGACCCGGACCTGGCCGACGGTCGTTTCGTGTTCAGCGTCACGCGGAGCTTTTGATGGTAATCATCCCACCCCTTCTTCCGGGACGGGTCCGGTCGGTGTGGGGGCCTTCACGACCATCAATTGACCATGACAACGCAAGGAGAGTGGCCGGTGAGTGAGGACAGCTTCGATCGCACAGTGGATTACGTCATCGTGGGCGCCGGCTCGGCCGGTTCGGTGCTGGCCGACCGGCTGAGTGCCGAAGGCGACAACGAGGTGCTGGTGCTGGAATTCGGCGGCAAGGACAACTCGATCTTCATCCAGATGCCCACGGCATTTTCCATCCCCTTGAACAAGAAGCGCTTCGACTGGGAATTGCACACGGAGCCTGAGCCTGGGCTGAATGGTCGTTCCATCCACCAGGCCCGCGGAAAGGTTATCGGCGGTTCCTCGTCCATCAACGGAATGGTCTACGTGCGTGGTTCTGCCGGTGACTTCGAGGAATGGGAGAAGCTCGGTGCCGAAGGCTGGGGGTATGCCGACGTGTTGCCTTACTTCCGCCGGCTCGAGGACTGCATCTACGGCGAGGACACTTACCGCGGAGCCGGTGGCCCGGTGGGGGTATGCAACGGCAACAATATGCAGAACCCCCTCTATCGGGTCTTTATCCAGGCAGGGGAGGAAGCCGGCTACGGCCGGACCGAGGATTACAACGGCTATCGCCAGGAAGGCTTCTGTCGCATGGACATGACCGTGCGCAACGGCGTCCGAGCCTCCACCGCGAATGCCTACCTGAAGCCATCTTTGAAACGCCCCAATCTGCAGCTGGAAATGCATGCGCTGACACGGCGCATCATCATGAAGGGCAAGCGGGCCGTCGGCGTTGAGTATCGGCAAAAGGGCAGGATCTGGCGCGTGGCGGCCCGAAAGGAAGTGCTGATTTGCGCCAGCGCCTTCAATTCGCCAAAACTGCTGATGTTGTCCGGAATCGGTCCTGCTGCACAGCTTCGCGAGCACGGCATCGACGTGGTTCACGATCTTCCGGGAGTGGGGGAGAACCTGCAGGACCACCTGGAAGTGTGGGTCCAGCTTCGTTGCACCCGGCGGATCACCCTCAACGGCTGGCTCAATCCGTTCGGCCAGGCCTGGATAGGGGCTCGCTGGCTGCTGACGCGATCCGGGTTGGGCGCGAGCAACCAGTTCGAGTCCAACGGCTACATCCGCTCACGCGCGGGCCTCAAGCACCCCGACCTGCAGTATCACTTCCTGGCCGGGGCGATCTCCTACGACGGCTCCAGTGCGGTCAAGGGGCACGGCTTCCAGGTGCACCTCGGCGCGAACAAGCCAAAGAGCCGGGGGCGGGTCTGGCTGCGCTCGTCCGATCCGGAGGATCCTCCAAGAATGGCCTTCAACTATTTCTCGGAAGAGGCCGACCGACAGGCCTATCGGGACGGCGTGCGTCTCACCCGGGAGCTTTTCGCACAGCCGGCCTTCGATCCCTATCGCGGGGAGGAGATCTCGCCGGGTCGCGATGTCCGTTCGGATGACGAGATCGATGACTGGGTGGCCCGGACCGCCGAGACGGCTTACCATCCCTGCGGTACCTGCCGCATGGGCAACGATGAGCATGCAGTCGTCGATCCGGAATGCCGGGTGCGGGGCGTGGAAAATCTGCGGGTCGTCGATTCGTCAGTGATGCCCACATTGACAAATGGCAATATCAACGCGCCCACTATCATGATCGGCGAAAAGGCCGCCGACCACATTCTAGGCAAGAAAGTGCTGGCGCCCGCTTCTGTCGACATGTACGTGGTGCCTGACTGGGAAAGGAAACAGCGCGAAGCCACGCCACGGCGCCGCCGCGAGGACGTTGACTGACCTGCGCGTTCAGTATCTGGAACGACCAAGAGCGCACTCCCCAAGCCAAACCCTTCGAGCGCTTGCGCCAGACGCGCTGGCCCAATAGTCATATATTGTCGCGATGACTTCCGGCCCTGTCGCGCGAGACTTTCGCTCGTCATACTTGCCGCTCGATTCTTTAATTTTCGGCCGACAGGGAGCCCGCATGCTTTCGATCTCATCGATTTCCAAGACCTATCCGAACGGCGTTCGCGCATTGAACGATGTCTCCATCGACATTCCGGTCGGGATGTTCGGCCTGCTGGGGCCCAACGGGGCAGGTAAGTCGACGCTGATGCGCACCATCGCGACGCTGCAGCAGCCCGACTCCGGGAAGATCGTGTTCGACGGCATCGACGTGCTGGGTGAACCGGACAGGCTGCGCCGAACCCTGGGCTATCTGCCGCAGGACTTCGGCGTCTATCCGCGCATTTCGGCCGAGGGCATGCTCGATCACCTGGCCGTGCTCAAGGGCATTGTGTCCAGGTCCGACCGCAAGCAGCTGGTCGACGCGCTGCTGCACCAGGTGAACCTGCGCCAGGTGCGCAAGAAAGCACTGGCGGGATTTTCCGGCGGCATGCGCCAGCGCTTCGGTATCGCCCAGGCGCTGATCGGCGATCCGAAGCTGCTGATCGTCGATGAACCCACCGCCGGACTGGACCCGGAAGAAAGAGTTCGCTTCCACAACCTGCTGTCCGAAATCGGCGAGGACCGGGTGGTGATCCTGTCCACCCACATCGTCGAGGACGTGGCCGACCTGTGCCCGCGCATGGCCATTCTCGCCAACGGGCAGATCGTGCGCGAAGGCGTGCCGCAGGCGCTGACCGCCGAACTCGAGGGCAAGGTCTGGCGCAAGGCGATCGACCGGGGCGAACTGGCGCAGTGTCGCGAACGGCATCGCGTGATTTCGACCCATTTGCGCGCCGGCCGAACGGTGGTGCACGTGGTCGGCGATACCGACCCCGGCGAAGGGTTCGAGCCGCACGCGCCGATGCTCGAAGACGTCTATTTCGCGTCGCTGCACGAAAAGACGCCCGCCGGCGGCACGCAGACGACAGCCGCCTGAAGCCGCCCTCCGAATCCGTTCCAAGGACCCGAATCATGAAAAGTCGATTCTTTCCGATCGCGCGTTTCGAGGCGGCCTACCAGCTCAAGAG
Organism: uncultured Halomonas sp.; assembly: GCA_964476005.1. Classification (GTDB taxonomy): domain Bacteria; phylum Pseudomonadota; class Gammaproteobacteria; order Xanthomonadales; family Wenzhouxiangellaceae. Next base: position 11,333 of record CAYYZR010000016.1, on the reverse strand, counting down.
CCCGGTATTCCTCGTCTCGTTCGTGCTGTTTTTCCTGCTCGCCTTCGGCGGCATCACCTCGGACAACATCCAGATGGGTGGCGTGGGCAACGTCAACGTCAACTCGCCCGACGCGATCACACAGAACATCCTGATCTTCAGCCTGATCGCGATGTTCGTGGTCATCGCCTTCGTCGCCAACGTGGTGTTGCGCGACGTCGAATCGCGCTCGGCCGAAATGTTCTATTCGACGCCCATCGGCAAGTTCGAGTACCTGCTCGGACGGTTCAGCGGCGCGTTCGCGGTGTCGGTCCTTCTGCTGATCGCGATCCCGTTCGGCATCATGGTCGGGGTTCAGATGCCGTGGCTGGATCCAGAGCGTCTCGGGCCGTTCGTGTTTTCTAATTACCTGCAGCCGTTTCTGATCTACGGCGTGGTCAATCTGTTCTTTGCCAGCGCGATTGCATTTGCCCTGGCGACCCTGACGCGAAGCATGGCCATGACCTACGTGGTGATCGTCGGCTATTTCCTGCTGACCGGCGTTATCGGCGCGGTGACCGACATCTTCAACTCCACCGAGCACCGCGCGCTGCTGGCGATGTTCGATCCGTTCGGCAGCGCGGCCTACCAGGAAGTCGTGCGCTACTGGACGGCGTTCGAGCGCAACGAGCAACTCGCGCCGCTGACCGGGCTGATCCTGGGCAATCGACTGATCTGGCTTGCGCTGAGCCTCGGCGTGCTGGCGTTCACGGTCAAGCGCTTCCGGTTCGATGTACAGCCGCGCGGCAGGAAGGCAAAGGCAGGAAAGGAATCCGCCGAGCCGGTCGTCGCCGCCCCGCAGCAGGTCACCATTCCTGCCGTGCGTGCTGCCTACGGCGCCGGCGTCAAATGGAAGCAGTTCGTCTCCCGGGTCGGCTTCGAAGTTCGCAGCGTCGTGCTCAGCGTCCCGTTCATGGTGCTGGTGCTGTTCGCGCTGATGATCACCATCCTGAACTTCCTGTCGCTGGACCAGTTCTTCCAGACCGCGGTGTACCCGGTTACAAGACTGATGACCCAGATCATGCAGGGCACGTTCACGCTTTCGATCCTGATCGTGGTCATCTACTACTCGGCCGAGCTGGTCTGGCGCGAGCGCGAAGCGCGCATGCACGAAGTGATCGATTCCACGCCCGTGCCCGGCTGGGTGCAGGCGGGCTCGAAGATGCTCGCGATGATCCTGGTACTGGTGGTGCTGATGACCATCGGCATCGTAACGTCCATGCTGTTCCAGCTCAGCCAGGGCCATACCGATCTTCAGCCCATGGTTTACCTCACACGTCACCTGCTCGACTACGGCATGCTGTTCTATGTCATGGCGATCTTCGGCGTGTTCGTCCAGACGCTGGTGCCCAACAAGTTCGCCGGCATGGGCGTGTTGGTGCTGTTCGTCATCTCGCTGTTCGTGCTCGATCCGCTCGGGCTGGAAGATCCGCTTTACCAGCTGGGTGCTGCCCCAGGCGCGGCCTATTCGGACATGACCGGCTGGGATTACTTCGCCTGGATCCAGTCCTGGTACAGCGTCTACTGGCTGTTTTTCTGCCTGTTGCTGTTCGTCGGCGCCCACCTGGTCTGGCGTCGCGGCGGCATGGACAGTCTCCGGCTGCGCATTCGACGGGCCGGCGCGAACCTGACGCCGGGCATCGCCACGCTGGGAGTGGTTGCGCTGGCCGGTTTCCTGGGCGCGGGCAGCTTCATCTTCTACAACACGCGCATCCTCAATGACTACGTCACCGACCAGGATCTCGAGCGGATCTCGGTGGAATACGAAAAGCGCTACCGGGAGAACGAGGACCTCCCCCAGCCGCGCATCGCCGCGATCGACAACCGGGTCGACCTGTATCCGTCCGAGCGTCGCTATGGGGTGCAGGGGGCCTACCGGCTGGAAAACCGCAGCGGCGAACCCGTGCCCAGCGTGTTCGTCGGCTTCAACCCGGCCGTCGAAGTGCTGTCGGTTGCGCTGGCAGGCAAGGCCGCCGACGAGGTCGACGACGAGTTTGCCGTCTACCGCTTCGACCTCGATCGGCCGATGCAGCCGGGCGCCGAGATGGAATTGACCTTCAGCACCGAGCGCGCCAACCGCGGCTTCAAGCACGCGCGCAACGCCCAGCCCGCGCTGGGCGGCGGCAGCGCGACGGTGCTCGGCAACGGCAGCTTCGTCTACGGCGGCGACGCGATGCCCTATATCGGCTTCAGTCGAGGCCAGATCATCACCGACCGCAACGACAGGCGCAAGTACGACCTGCCGCCCATCGACCGCGCACCCGACCTGGACGACATGGACGCCGCGCGCAACAGCTACCTGTCGCGCGACTCGGACTGGATGGATTTCCGTACCGTCGTGTCGACCGAGGCCGACCAGGTTGCGGTCGCGCCCGGCTACCTGCAGCGCGAGTGGGAAGAGGATGGCAGGCGCTATTTCGAATACGAAATGGATGCGCCGATGCAGAACCTCGTCGCCTACCTGTCGGCGCGCTATGCAGTCGAGTCCGAAACGGTCGACGGCGTCGATCTCAGCGTCTACTACCACCCCGAGCACGACTGGAACGTCGAGCACATGATGGAAACGATGCGCAAATCGCTGGACTATTTCCAGGCCAACTTCAGCCCGTACCAGTATCGTCAGATGCGCATCCTGGAATTTCCGGCGTTTCTGGGCAATTTCGCCCAGTCGTTCCCCAACACCATCCAGTGGTCGGAGGGCCTGGGCTTCATCGCGAAACTGGACGACCCCAGCGACATCGACTACGTGTTCTACGTCGGCGCCCACGAAATGGCCCACCAGTGGTGGGGTCACCAGGTTTCCAGCGCCGACGTCCAGGGCGGCACCGTGCTGGTCGAAACGCTGGCGCAGTATTCGGCGCTGATGGTGATGGAAGACGAGTACGGGCCGGACATGATGCGCAGGTTCCTGGCCTTCGAACTCGACAATTACCTGTCTTCACGGGGCAGCGAATCGCGCGAGGAACTGCCGCTGGTTCGCGTCGAGAACCAGGGTTACATCCACTACCGAAAGGGTTCGCTGGTGATGTACGCGTTGAAGGACTACCTCGGCGAGGACCGTATCAACGAAGCCCTGGCCAGCCTGATCGACGAGGTCGCGTACCAGTACGACCCGTATCCCAGGAGCGTCGACCTGATCCGCAACCTCAAGGCCATCGCCGAGACCGGGGACGAGATCAAGCTGATCGAAGACCTGTTCGAGCGCATCACGCTGTGGGACCTCGCGACAGAGGATGCAGCCGTTACCGAAAACGAAGACGGCACATTCACCGTAACCATCGACGTCAACGCCTCGAAGCTCGAGGCCGACGGCCTGGGCCGGGAAACCGAAGTCGAACTCGACATGCCCATCGACATCGGCGTGTTCACCATGCGACCGGACGACGACGAGTTTTCCAGCGAGGCCGTACTGCACCTCCAGAAGCATCGCCTCACGAGCGGCACGAACAGCTTCGAGTTCACCGTGGACCGGCGCCCGGCGGCGGTGGGGGTCGACCCGTACCACAAGCTGATCGACCGCAAATCGGACGATAACCTGAAGTCGCTCTGACCTGGAAGACAGGCATCGAAATCACGCCAAAACCGGATGACCTCGCGCCAAGCGCGGGGTGATCCGGAATTCGATCACCACCTGCGGGTGATCGCGCGCCATGCCCGGTTGCGATCCGGGCTCGATCGAGATCGGGTGGCGCGCTTCGTCGTGCTGATACGTAGTCGAATGGTAGGGAACGATTCCATGGGCTTCAGGATCGCTTGAAGTCTGGAACGTACCCGAATCCTGATGACAAACGGAGGACCGAGTCATGCGAATAGCAAAGCAGGACATTCCCGTTCGAATCGACGTGCCGGGCGCCACGGCCCGCCAACAGACCGACTTCGGCGACGTGACTGGATATGGAAAGATGGGGGCTGAATATTTCTCTTTCGGCGCTGGCACCGATATCACGGAGTTGCTCCACGGGCTTGAAGACGACAGTTGCCAGAGCCCCCACTGGGGCTATGTGGTCAAGGGCGCCATTACCGCGCTGTACACGGACGGCAGCGAAGAGCAGTCGCGCGCCGGCGACCTGTTCTACTGGCCGCCCGGGCACAGCGTTCGTGCCGACGAAGACACCGATATCGTCATGTTCAGTCCCCAGGCGGAGCACGGCGCGGTGATCGATCACATCAGGCGCAAAGTCGAATCTTAGGTTCCTTCGGTCACTCGGGTTCTTCAGGCTTGTCGGGCAGCGTGCTTATAATTGCATTGCGCCGCGCAGGTGCATCGTGATGCAACGGAATCGAGACTGCCCATGCCCAACGAACTCGCAGCGCTGCTGCTTCGACAACACGCAACGGCATGGAAACTCGCCTCATATCACCTCGACGGCCTCGGCCCGGCCGAATGCCTGTGGCGGCCTTCGACCAAAGGCCTGCACGTCTCGATATCGGATGATGGCCGCTGGCGGGGCGAATGGCCTGCGCACGAAGGCTACGATTTGGGCCCACCGAGCATGGCCTGGCTGCTGTGGCACATGGTGTACTGGTGGTCGATGGTCGTCGATCACTCCTTCGGCGATGCCGCCCTCGAGCGCGACTCCATCGCTTGCCCGTCCGATCCAGATCGGGTTGGCGCCCTGCTTCTGGCGCTGCATGACGAATGGACCGGTCAGATTTCGGATCTGTCCGAAGGCGAGTTGCGTTCGTCGCGGCGCACCCGCTGGCCGTTCATCGATCGGCCGTTCGGCGACGTGGTCGGCTGGGTCAATGTCGAATTGACGAAAAACGCATCCGAGATTGGCTACGCGAGATTCCTGTACGCGACCAGGTTATCCCCCTGAGCGATCCGGACGCCCGTTGAAAAAGCCCGGCGCGAGGCCGGGCTCGGGAGACAACCATGGGCCGCGCTTGCGCGGATCCGGCTGTAGACAGAACCTACAAATAGAGGGTATTGGCGTCGTTCATGGGCCGGCCAGGCGTTGACTCCCCGCTGTAGGGACAGCTGCCTGCAGGCGCCGCACCGGCGATCCGGCTGCCGCGATGAAGCACGTCGAAAATCTCGGCCCGCAATGCCATTCGCAGTTCCCGTGCCTGCTGCATCGTATCCGGCGCATGGCCGTTCTCGCCGACGCGCCAGTCCAGTTCCGACAGCGCAGCACGGTAAGCGCCGTGCAGCGCCTTGATCTGGTCGCGCTGCTGCTTGTCGATCGAAGGTCCGACGGATGGCGCCGTCTGGGCGGAATGCGACCACCCCGGCATCGCTGCTGTCGGTCCGGCCGCGGCGAGTGCAAATGCGCCCAGCAATGCCAGAACAATGGCAGTGCCCACAAGTTGTGCGTTTTTCATGAAGCATCTCCAGTTGGGGATGGATCAAAAATAGATGTCTGGTGTGACGGCCGCGTCAGCGCAGAGTCGTGCTGATGGGGTGAGCAACGGTCCACCTGCCGCATGGTTGTGTTGCAGACCAATTCAGGACCCTGTAAAAATGGTATCAATGATCGTTCAGGATTTGGTATCAGGCAGGGGTTCGGTGAATGCTCCGAAGCGCAAGCAGCCGCTGTGGTTTGGCGAGGTTCAGAACAAGAAGAGCTACATCAGCGACCACTTGATGCCCGTGTACGTGAACCCCGGGCTGCCGACGAACATCTCCCCGGCGCTGAAAAAGCGGATGCATGGCAAGTCGTGCTTCAATTTAGGCGCCGAAGACCCGGAACTGTTCGACGAGCTGGCGGTGGTGACCGATTCCGGGTTCGAGGACTACAGGCAACGCGGTTACGTTTGAACATGATCGCTGCAGCGCCCGGTCGGGGGACGCTGCAGCGTATGCCGCACGCGGCGGGAACGAATCTGATTGTTCAGCGTACGGCCACGTTGGCGACTTCGATCGGGCGGACGTAGTCGGCAAATACCCGGTCGATTTCGTCGACTTCGATGCTGCCGCCCTCCCGTACCCGATCGGCAAGCTCGAACAGGCCTTCGATGACCGGCAGGCCATCGACGCCGGTGGCAACCACAACGCCGCCGGTTTCGAAGTGCTTTTGCCAGGTCTTGCGCACCGTTGCCCAGTAGCCGTCCGTCCGGTCCCAGTATTCGTATGCGGGCGTGAAGTCGAAGTCCGACGTGTTCTTGTAGTTGTTGAAACCGAATTCGCGCACCAATACGGTTTCGGTGTTGCCGCCGACGCGCACGACCTTGCTGTTGTCCTGTTCGTGCGTCCAGCCTTCCGGCGTGACGGTGTGGCGGTTCTCGACGTTGAGCGCGTTGTAATCCTCGCGCGTGGTGTATTCGCGCCGCGGCAGCGGTCGCCAGCTGCGGTCGGAGGTCCAGGTCGCATGGCCGTAGCGATGGTTCCACTTGCCGGTACCGCAGTAGCGCGGCGTGTCGGCCACGCCGTAGACGCACTGGGTCCAGGCGCCGGCCGTCTTTTGCCGGGGAATATCGACCAGCGCCCAGGTCTGGTCGTCGCTGAACTCGAGGCGGTGCTCGGCCTCAAAGGTCCAGTCCTGTCGCCAGTGCTTGATCACGTTGCCTTCACCGACGATCAGCAGATGCTGCAGCACGATATGATCGCCGCTGTCCTCGATGAGCAGCACGACCTCGTCGGCGCCCGAGCGCTTCGGGTCCTTGCGTGCGTAGCCGGGTAGCAGCGCCACGGTCTCGTCGAACGCAAAGTCGACATCGAACTCGCCGGCCATGGCGAGGATCGCCTGGCGATCTGCCGCGGGTGCCGCGAGGCTGCCGGTTTCGAGTTCGACGCTGTCGGCGCTCGCGCGCTGCGGCGCGGCCGCCGGCGTACCGGTGGATGTGGTCGCGCAGCCGGTGGTCATCAGGCCGAAGAGAATACAGATGGGAATCAGGCGTTGCATGGCTTGCCTCCTTTCGGGTTGGATTTATTTGGTCAGGATCAACTTGCCGTAGCGCGTCTCGCGCAGCTCATAGCGCTGGCCGTGGTGTTCGATCACGACCCGGCCGGCTGTTCCCAGCAGCAAGCCGCTGTCGATGCGCGGGATGTCTTTCGCGCATTCGACCTTGCCTGGGGTTTCAGTCACCGGTCGGGTCTTGCCGGCATCACGGCTCGCTTCGGTATCTTTCATTGCAGCCACTGGAAGTCCTTCGCGATCGAAACCCGGACGCTGCGCCCGGGCTGTTCGATCGCGTTCGGGTGAATTCGATGGTCCTTGTCGAACACGTTGTCGAGCGCCAACCGGAATTCGAAGCCGGCCAGCGGGCCATCTACCGGAAGGTAGTTGACAAACACGTCGGTCTTGCCGAAACCCGCTGTCTCGAGTGCGCCATCGGGCACATCGCGGCGGTCGGCGGCGGCCACCACCTCGGCGCCCACGGTCAGCGCGCGCCCGAGCAGATGCAGCCCGGCGCCCAGCGTGGCGCGGTCGGGCTGCAGGCTGGCGAGGTTGCCGGCCGAGGGGGCCTTGCGCCGCGAATCCAGCGTGGCCAGCGACGCCTGCAGGTAGCCGATGTTGCCGGACAGTCGCGCGTCAAGTTCGAAACCCCTGATCTCGGCATCGACATTGAAATTGGTGGTGATACCGGGGAACACCAGGGTCTGAGTGCGCGGGTTGAACGCCGGTTCGCCGGCGATGAAGATCACCACCTGGTCGACAAAGTCTTCGATGTCGCTTTCATGCCAGACCGCGTCGAGCTGAAAGTCGATGCCGGCGTTGAACATGTCGCGCTGGCGAAAGCGACCGCCGATCTGCACCTGCTCCGATTGCTCGGGTTTCAATGCGGGCGTGGGCACGAATTCGTTGATCACGACCTGGCCAGGGCCCAGCGGAACCGTGAAATGCACACCGTCGGCGAACAGTTCGGTGAGGCTGGGGGCGCGGAAAGCCTCGGCGTATTCGGCCCAGAGATAGACGGCCTCGTGCGGCTGCCAGCCCAGCGCAACCCGCGGCGAAACCTCGTCTTCCTCGCGGCCCTGGAAGTCGCCTGCCGCGCTGTATTCGAAGGCGTCGAAGCGCACCCCGGGGATCAAGGAAAATCCGGCACCCAGCGGCAATTCGGCCTGGGCGAAGCCGGCCCGATACTCGACCTCGGCGTCGGGAAACTGAGGCCGGTCGGCGCCATTGCGGGTGCCGGACTGTTGGTCGGTATAGAACTCGGCGCCGTAGGTCAGCCGCACCGGTCCGCCGGCAGTCGTCCTGGCAAGCGCGCCAATGCGCGAAGTGTTGACGATTTCGAAGCCGGTCGTCTCGAAATCGGTGGTGTCGATACGCCCGTCGTCGATCCGGAACTCGCGGGTGTCGACCTGGTTTTGGTAGAACGCAGTGTCTAGATCGATCCATCGGTTGGCCGGATCATCGAAGCGGTAGCGAAGGCGTGCATTGGTGCGTTCGGTCTCGCGATCGACCAGGTTGGTCTCGGTGGCTTCTTCGTTGGCGTTGGGTGGGTTGCGGCCGGTATTGTCGAACCGGTCAACGGCGAGTTCGACACGGTGGTGCGCGGCCGGCTCCAGGCCCAGTTTGACGAGCCCGTTGGTGATCTCGTCGCGCGAGGCCAGGATGTCGTCGCCGTTGCCGTCTTCGAGGTCGTCGCCGACGTCGCGGTAGATGAAAGTGCCCAGAAAATCGAAGCGCCCGGACTGGCCGTACAGCGTATTGAAACTGGACCATTCCTCGCCATTGTTCTGAAAACCGCCCTTGAGTCGGACGCCGAAACCGTCGCGCCCGCCGGTCATGTCCCGACCGCTGAGCGTTTCGATGACGAACGCGCCGCCCAGTGCGCCGCTGCCGTAGATCGAAGAGCTGGCGCCGCGCAGCACCTCGATCGATTGCACCAGGTCCGGGTCGAGCAGGAAGCGGCCGCCATGCGCCTTGTTGAAGTTCTGCCGAGTGCCGTCGATACGAATAACCACCTGCTCGTCGGCGAAGCCGCGTATCGCCGGCTCCTCGGCAATGCGCCGAGGACCACCCTGAATGCTGACGCCGGGAATGGATTCGAACACGTCCTGGAACCCGTAAGGCTGGATGGTATCGATCTCGACGCGCCGGATCGTGGAAATCGAAGCCGGCGTCGTGAAGCGCGGTCGTTCGGTACGCGTTGCCGAAACGACAATGGTGTCCAGCGCGATGTCGGGCCCCAAGCCGGTAACGACCGCCGGATCGTCGATCGAACTCCGCGACTGAGCTCCGCTATCGTCCTGCCCCGGCGCAGAACCGGAATACGCTATCAACAGCGCCCAAACCAATCTTGTTGTACTCACACAGCCTCCAGGATTCCGCTGAACTTGGGTTTCATTAGCGGCCTGGCTTGCGCCTCGGAGACAGTTCAAAGGCGTTGGCTGGGCGCGGATGCCGCCGCCGAAATGGCCGGAAACGACAAACACGACCTCAGCATACATGAAATACGACTGATTCGCAATAGCATTTAGGCCCGTGACTTTGAGTCAAAATCGGACCTGCACGGGTGCGGCCGAAGGACCTCCAACCCGACATCCGGAATTGACCAAGATCAGGCCCAGGCATTCATTGGCTTTGTATGATCAACCCATGAGCCTGGCCGAAGCTCAGGGTGGAACGACGATTCGCTCACGGATAACCTGGGCGACGCAGGGCTTTTTCGTGCTTTTTGCGCTCTGGCTGGTGTTCGATGGCCTCGACGGCTGGCCGTTCGGATTGCTCGCGGCGCTGATCGGCGGAGGGCTGGCAGCGTGGCTGGCCGAGGGACGGCCGTTCTGGTGGAACCCGTTCCGGCTGGTCGAATTCGCAGGGTTTTTCGTGTTCGAGTCCTTCCGCGGCGGCATCGACGTGGCCTGGCGCTCGCTGGATCCGCGCCTGCCGGTAATGCCGCGCTTTTTCGATTACGAGATCGCGCTTCCGGAGGGACAGCCCAGCACGCTGCTGATCAGCACCATCAGCCTGCTCCCCGGCACGCTGAGTGCCGAGTTGATGCGCGGTGAACACGTCCTCGTCGTCCACAGCCTGTCGCCGGGCGGTGAGCGTTCGGTGAGCCGGTTGGAAGCGCGCATCGCGCGTCTGTTTTCGCTCTCCCCCCAGGATGCCGGAGGCGCAAGATGACTGCGAGCGTGCTGCCATGGGCCATCGTGTTTCTGCTGCTCAACCTGGGTGCCGGCCTCTGGCGCGCGTGGAAGGGTCCCACCGACGGCGATCGCCTTCTGACCACGCTGTTGTTTGCCACCACCAGCGTGGCGTTGCTGTTGCTGATGTCCGAGTGGCTCGGAATGCCGGCCATCCGGACGGTCGCCCTGATGCTGGTGCTGCTGGCCACCATCATTTCGCTGGCGTTTTTCGGCATGCCGGAGCGGCCGCCCCAAGCCGGAGAAGACAAGTCGGCGGAGGTGGCGGATGACTGATCTTCTGGCGCTGATCGTCCTGCTGGCCGGCTGCTTCTTCATCTTCGCCGGCACCGTCGGCATGCTGCGTCTGCCGGATGTCTATTGCCGTCTGCACGCCATGACCAAGGCCGACAACCTCGGCCTGCTGTTGATCTGCCTGTCACTGTCGCTGCTCGATGGACGCCTCAGAACGGCGCTGTTGCTGCTTTTGATCTGGCTGCTGGCGCTGCTGGCCTCGACCGTTTCGGCCCATCTGATTGCGCGCCATTCCCGTGCGCGCCATCCGCCGGTCGGCAATGGGCCGGTCGACCATGACTCGGCGGGCAGGCAGCGATGACCGCGGCCGTGGTCATTGATATCTTCCTTGGCCTGATCCTGGTCGGCCTGGCAGCGCAGGTCGCGATCGGCAAGCACCTCTTCCGGGCAATTGTTTTCTACGTAGCCTTCGGCCTGGCCATGGCGCTGATCTGGGCCCGGCTGGGGGCGCCCGACCTGGCCCTGGCCGATGCCGCGATCGGCGCCGGCCTGACCGGGGCGCTGATGATGGTGGCGTTTCGCCGCCTGGTGGAGATCGATCCGAAGCAGTCGCAGGCCCTGGCGACCCGCGGCTCGCCGCTGGCCGTGGTGCTCGCCGTGCTGGCCGCCGGCATGGTCGCGACGATTGGACTGACCGCGCTGTCGCTGGAGCGCCAGCCAGGAGCCGCCGGCTTGCAGGTGCTGGCCACGCTGCCCGAGACCGGCCTCGGCAACCCGATCACCGGCGTGTTGCTGGCATTCCGCGGGTTCGATACGCTGATCGAGATGGCCGTATTGCTCACCGCGTTCGTCGGTTCGCGCGTCATCACGACCCGAAGCCGTCTTTCGGTCACCACCGTTTCGGGCTTCGAATTGCCGCTGGTGCGAACGCTGGTCGCGGTCATCCTGCCGCTGGCCGTGCTGATCGGAATGCACCTGCTGTGGATCGGCTCCGACCAGCCCGGCGGCGCGTTCCAGGCCGGCTCGGTGCTGGCCGGCTCGGGCG
>CAYYZR010000015.1:0-26432 GCA_964476005.1 uncultured Halomonas sp. | reverse complement strand
CGCTCCGGGGCGCGACCATCGACGGCGCGCGCTACTTCGGCATGGACGCCGAGATCGGTTCGATCGAGCCGGGCAAGCTGGCCGACCTCGTGGTCATCGACGGCAACCCGCTGGAGAATATCCGCGACAGCCAGAACGTGGCCTACACCATGCTCAACGGCCGGCTGTACGACGCTGCGACCATGAACCAGGTGGCGCCCGAGCAGGTCGAGCGCGAGTCGTTTTTCTTCGAGAGGCCGGGCGGCGACGCCTGGATTCCGGCAACCCACGAGCGCTTCGAGCGCCAGGCCCAGGCACTGGGCTGGCGACACGAGCACTGATTGGGAGCCTCCAAAAGGCTTGACAGGAACGCCCGTCGATTCATCCGGCGGGCGTTCTTTATTGCGCGACTTGTCAAGGAAAAAGACAATCAAAAGAGCGAAACCGGCTCTCGCGAAGCCGCCAAGGGAAACAATTCTTCGTGCCTTCTTGGTGCTCTTCGGATCCCGATTTTCCGTCTTTTTCCTTTCTCCTTTCACCTTTCTCCTGATCCATAACAATTTGCTCTGCTTTCGCGATTATGCGTTTTTGATCCAAGCGGACCGGCCTCACTCGGGTAACATCGATCCCGGATTGATTCGATGCGAAAGGTCACGGGAAGCGAAATGGCTTGGGTAGTGCATAAATTCGGTGGTAGCAGCCTCGCGGATGCCGGGGCTTTTCGGCATGTCGGCGGGCTGCTGAATTCGCTGGGCGACGATCGCCAGGCAGTCGTGGTTTCGGCGATGCGCGGGACCACCGACGCGCTGATCGAGCTGGCGCGGGCCGCGGCCGGCGAGGTCACGCATTCGGCACCCGATTGGGAAGCGGGCTTCGATGCGCTGCGCCGGCGCCACTTGGAATGTGCCGAAGCTTTGCAGGCCGACGACGATGTGCGCACCGCGCTGGAGCGGTCGTTCGCCGACCTGAGACACTTGCTCGAAGGTCTCGCGTTGCTCGGCAGCTTGCCCAGCGAAGTTCTCGACCTGGTCTCGGGTCTCGGCGAGCAATGGTCGGCAAGGCTTCTGGTCGGGTTGCTGGCGCAAGGCGACCGGCCCGCCGCCTTCGTCGACGCACGCGACGTGATCCGCATCGAGCGGGGCGAACTGGGCCCGGTACCGCTGATGGACCAGAGCCTTCGAGCGCTGGAGAGTCTTTCCCTCGACCAGACCGACAGGCTTGTGATGACCGGCTTCAGCTGCCGCGACGCGGCCGGACGCGTGACTACGCTGGGACGCAACGGCAGCGATTTTTCCGCGACCATACTTGCCGCTTTGCTGAACGCCGAGGCGGTTCATATCTGGACCGATGTGGAAGGCGTGCTGTCGGCCGATCCGCGGCGCGTGCCGCAGGCTGAAGTGGTGCACAGGCTGTCGTACCGCGAAGCGTTCGAACTTGCCTATTTCGGCGCCCGGGTGCTGCACCCGCAAACGCTGGCGCCGCTGCTGAAACGTGCAATCCCGGTGCGCATACGATCGACCCGACTTCCCGATTCGCCCGGTACTCTCATCGACAGGCGCGGCTCGAACAGGCCGCCGGTGAAGGGGGTTTCATGCATCGAGAAACTCGCCCTGATCAATATCGAGGGCGCCGGGATGCTCGGCGTCCCGGGCACCGCCGAGCGCGTCTTCGAAACGCTGCACCGGGCGGATATTTCGGTCACCATGATTTCCCAGGGCTCGTCGGAGCATTCGATCTGCTGCGTGCTGCCCAGGCACGACGGCGAACGGGCGCGCGAGCTGCTGAACCAGCGGTTCCTGCACGAAATAGATTCGGGCCAGCTACAGCGTATTTCGGTACTCGACGACATCGAGGTGCTGGCCATCGTCGGCGACGGCATGGCCGGCTCGCCGGGCGTCGCCGGACGCTTGTTCTCGTCGCTGGGCCGGGCCGGGGTGAACGTCCGCGCGATCGCCCAGGGCAGTTCCGAGCGCAACATTTCGGTGGCTGTCGATGCGGCCGCATCCACCCGCGCCCTGCGCGCGGTGCATTCGGCTTTCTACCTGTCCGACCAGACGCTGTCGATCGGTCTGATCGGTCCGGGCCAGGTGGGCCGGGCATTATTGGGCCAACTGCGCGACGCGCGCACGCGGCTGCTGGAAACGGCCCGTATCGATCTCAGGGTCCGGGCCGTGGCCAACTCCAGATTCATGGAGCTTGCAGAGACCGAGTTGACTGACGACGGCTTTTCCGGGGAACTGGCGCAGGGTGAGACACTCGAGCTGGATCGCTTCGCCGCCCACGTTCATGCCGAGCACCTGCCGCAGGCCGTCATCATCGACTGCTCGGCCAGCGACGCCGTCGCCGACCGGTATGCGGGCTGGCTCGCGGACGGGATACACGTGATCACGCCGAACAAGCATGGCGGCAGCGGTGATCTGGCGCGCTACCGCAAGCTGCGTGAGCTGGCTTCGGGCGCCGGCGCTCGGTGGCGCTACGAGGCCACCGTCGGTGCCGGCTTGCCGGTGGTCCAGACGCTGCGCGACCTGATCGACTCCGGCGACCGTGTGCTACGTATCGAAGGCATATTTTCCGGCACGCTTGCCTGGCTGTTCAATCGCTTCGAGCAGGGCATGTCGTTTGCCGAGCTGGTCCGGGAGGCGCGCGAAGCGGGCTATACCGAGCCGGACCCGCGCGACGACCTGTCCGGTATGGACGTGGCACGGAAGATCGTAATCCTGGGGCGGGAAATCGGTCTGGATCTGACGCTGGACGGTGTCGAGGTTGAAAGTCTGGTGCCGGACGGGCTGGCCGACGGCAGTATCGGCGAATTTCTTGCGGGTCTCGACGTGCTCGACGAGGACATGGGCCGACGCATCCTAAGCGCCGGCGAGAATGGCCAATGCTTGCGCTATACCGCCTGTCTGGACGCGCAAGGCAGTGCCCGCGTGGGTCTGGAAGCACTGCCGCTGGGCCACCCGTTCGCGCACCTGGCCTTGACCGACAACGTGGTTGCCTTCACCACTGAACGCTACAGCGAAAATCCACTGATCGTGCAGGGTCCCGGGGCCGGGCCGCAGGTGACGGCGGCCGGCGTTTTCTCCGATTTGCTCCGGATCGCGCAGGCGAGATAGCCGGGGCGATCGCACCGGCTGGTTTCAGGTTTTAGGTTTTAGCTGTTAGGTAAAATCTCTTGAATTTAAATCGTTGGTAAGGTTTTATGATTTAGTTTCGAGGTTTTTTGCTTAACACTTAAAACCTAAAACCTAACACCTGAATCTCCGTTTCAGTATCCACAATGCCAGCAGTCCTCGGCGATCCAGTTCAACGCACCGGTGGCCGAGGTGCTACCGATCGGGCTGCCGGGCGGAATTTCCGGGCCGGGGGTGGCTGGATCGGCCGGCGGCGCGGGGCGTGCCAGGTGGCGTTCGATGCGGGTGTTCATCCAGTCGCCGAATTTCCGCATCCCGCGCAGTCGTACGGTCTCGCGCGCCAGCTTGCGCAAGCTGCTTCGTGCAGCGCCTTGTACCTGCGCTGATCCGTCTCCGGCTTCCAGTGCCATCAGTGAAGCCGCATAGCGGGCCAGCAGCCGCTGCGAAATGGTTTTCATGCGAAGCGATTCGGCATTGCCCAGGTCGTCGAACAGGCGCTCGTGGATGGCGTCGGCGACCTCGCTGAGAGAGGGCATGGACGGATCGCGGGCGTGCTGCGCGGCCAGCCGTTCGGCCCGTTGCGGATTCAGCAGCGCACCGAAGCTCAGGTCGGCCGCGGTTTCGGCGGCGGTGAACAGGTCGAACGCCGGTTGGGTTCTGCCGGGCAGTGTTTCGCTGCCGGGGTCGAACCAGTAGCCGGTGTAGCCCGGCGGCATCATGTCGACAAGTTCATCGCGCAGATCGAGGCGATTCGGGTCCAGCGTCTTCAGCAGCGTCGACAGCGCCCTGCGCTGGTCGTCGGGCGAAACAGGCGTCGGGCGCTCGCCGGGACCGCCGCGCCGGGCGTAGCTGAACCGGACGCCGCCCAGCGACTTGGCCGCGGCGTCGATCTGGTAGCGATGATAGAGATAGATCGGAACCAGCACTTCACGCAGGTCGGCCAGCGGACGACCGGCGGCGATCCGGTCGGGGCCGAATTCTGCCAGTGCCCGTGAGCGCACTTCAAGCACGTTGTCGAGTTCGGCGATCGGGTCTGCGCCGTTGTCCCAGACCGCGCCGTAGGGATGGCCGGTGGATACGCTGCGCGCGTGCTGGTCGGCCACGAAGCGCAGGCCGCGACCGAAGGCTTCGGCAACAATCCGGTCCAGCTCGGCCTGCGGGTTCGTGTCTGGCGGGAATTCCGAATACAGCCAGCGGGCGGTGAGCTTGTCCCAATCGCCGATGCCGTGATCGTAGACACGCGAGAAATCCAGCCCGTTTTCATTGTCCACGCCGACCCATGGGGCCGGATAATCCATCACCGACGCTCTGTCGTTGGTGGACGCGGCGAAGTTATGGCCGAAGCCCAGCGCATGCCCGAGTTCGTGCGCGGCCAGCTGCCGGATCCGGTCCAGCGCCATTTCAACCGGATCGTCGTCGCGGCCGCTGCCGACGGCGTCGACACCGGCCAGGCCCTCGAAGATCATCCGGTCCTGACGCACGCGCTGCGACCCGAGGATCACGTGGCCCTTGATCATTTCGCCGGTACGCGGATCGATGATGCCGCCGCCGTACGACCAGCCGCGCGTCTGGCGATGCACCCACTGCACCACGTTGTAGCGGATATCCAGCGGGTGGGCGTCTTCGGGCAGCAGTTCCACCCGAAAGCCGTCCTCGAACCCGGCTGCGGCAAATGCGTCGGCCCACCAGGACGCCCCGTCGATCAGCGCCTCCTGGATGCGTTCCGGGGCGCCCGGGTCGATATGAAAGACCAGCGGCTCGCGCACGCCCGATTCAGGCCGGCCCGGTTCGTTGTGCTGCAGCCTGTGGCGCATTGCATATGCGCGAATGACCGGCTCGTCCAGGCCGGCGGCGTAGTCGTAGAAGCCCAGCGCGAACGTGCCGGTGCGCGGATCGGCCCGGCGCACGCTGTAACCGTCGTCGGGCAGGCGCACGAAACTGTGGTGCTGGATCAGCGTGACTGCTCCGGCGTCGGCCGCCGTGGCACGGATTTCACGTCCCGGTTCGTCGCCGGTGAAGGTAATCCAGGCATCGATCTCGACGTTGTCGGGAAACACCAGCAGCGACGACGCGTCGGGCAGCGAGCGGTCGTCGGCGCGGGTGAACTTGCCGCCGTCGCGGCTCAGCGTCTGAGCCAGGCCCAGCGCATCGGCGGTCAGCAGGCCGGCGAGATCGATCAGAACGCGGCCGCTGTCGTCTTCGGCTACGATCTCGGTCGACCATATGAATGATGTGGCGAACGAGTCGCTGACCGCCTGTCGCTCCAGCGTGTTCGACGTCACGGCCCGGTATCTATGATTCTCGGCTTCGGCGACCACCTGGTTGCCGATCCGCCGAAACCTCAGGATGCGTCCGGAATTGCCCCAGCCACGATCCAGGCCGAGCGGATTCGAACCCAGCCCGCCGGTCAGGCGCTGGGCGTGGATGAAACGGAGCAGCACGCCTGGCTGCTCGAATTCAGCCGTGGGGGCCGGCAGCAGCGCCAGTACCTTGCCTTTTTCCGGGCTGCTGTAGATATCGATGAAGCCCTGGTCGAGCGCCAGCCCGGCCGTGGCCTCGGCGAAGGAATCCTGCTTGTCGACGGCGGATTCGTCTTCCGCGGATGCCGGGGCGTTTCCCGCAACCGCGAAGGCAATAAGCAAAGCCGGCAATATTCTGGTGAATGCGCGCTTCAGCATTGAGGTTGATCCTTTTCGAGAAATTCAGATTCTTGGTTCGACATCAGGGGCACGACGAATATGAAGTCAGGCACAAAAGAGCGAATCTACAGTATGCAGTTCTTGTGGATTTCTTCGCCAACCTGGTGGTCGGAACGCCGTGGCCAGTGTGCGCCGTCGTGGGCTCGCTGTCTGCGTTTCGAGATCCCGGATATCGCCTGTCGGCGATTCCGGGATGACGATACATGGCGGCTCGGCAATCCAGAAAGTCGATACATGGCGGCTCGGCAATCGAGAAAGTCGATACATGGCGGATCGGCAATCCGGGAAGTCGATACAAGGCCTGTCGCTGATGCCGGGATGACGACACACGGTCGATGAAGCGAAGGCATTTGCGGACATGGGACGACAGTGGCGTGCATCGAATCCCACAGGAATTTTGATGCCGGATTGACAATGAGCCCGAATCTCAGTCCGCCGTCATGCCCTTGTAGTTGAGTTCGACCCATCGCTCCGGGGTGATGAAGCCCTGACCCCACTGGGCGTCGAATTCCTCGGTTACGCCGGCCTCCAGGACTTGCTCGAGTGTGCCGCCCGCTGCAATCAGATCGGTCAGCCTGGCTTCCACGGTGGCCAGCATGTCACGGTATGCGCGCAGTTGCCCCTGATCGATAACCGGGCCGCCGTGGCCGGTGATGACGGCGGTGTCTTCATCGGCGAGCACGATTACCCGATCTGTCGCCCCGATCATGCCGGCCAGGCTGCCACCGCTGCCGTAGTCGATGAACGGGTACAGCCCGTGAAAAACGATATCGCCGGTGTGAATGACATTGGCCTCTTCGAGATGCACAATCGCATCGCCATCGGTGTGTGCATTCGGGACATGAATCGCATGGACGGTGTGGCCGCCGATGTGGAACGTCACTCGATCGTTGAACGTCACGACAGGCAGCGCGTTGTCGGGCGAGGGCGCCACTTCCCGGTCGAAGAATTCCATGAACTGCCCGGCGGACATGCGCTTGCGAACGTTGTCGTGCGCGACGATCAGCGCACCGGCCTCGGCCATGTTCTCGTTGCCGCCGGTATGGTCGCCGTGCCAGTGCGTGTTGAACACGAACCGGATCGGCTTGTCGGTGACCGCCGCCACGGCCGCGATGATCTTGTCGGTCAGCGGCGCGTATTGATCGTCGATCAGGAATGCGCCTCTGTCACCGACCACCAGGCCAAGATTGCCGCCGGCGCCTTGCAGGGCATAAATTCCTTCCGATACCTCGGTGGTCCGGATTTCGACCGACGAGAAATCCTGGGCGAAAGTCAGCGCGGGCAGCAAAGCGAAGGCAGCGCAGAAAGCCTTGAGCGTCAAGCGGTTCATGTATCGCGACTCCTGTTTCCGGGTAATGATTGACGGCCATTCTATAGCCGTTTGATCAATCCACGGTAAACCGGGTATCCATCTCGCGCAGGCTGTAGAGCGCCCAGCAGGCGGCCAGCATGGGGATGGCGGCGAAGAACAGCAGGTTCGGCCCTTCGAAAGGGTTGATGTACTGTTTCCAGGTCGATAGCGTCGAAACGGCGTGGATGATGAACACCAGGCCGTAGGTGATGCGTTTCTGAAACCCGATGACGAATCCGATCAGCAGCACCAGTTCGAGCGCGCCGATGGCCATGAACACGGTCGGGCCCCAGCCGGACAGTCCATAGAAGTTTTCGAACACGCCGGCGGCGTGACCGGGGTTGACGAACTTGTCCAGCGTCCACATCGCGATGACGATGAACACCCCGAGGCGGAGGAAGAGAAGGGCGTTGGCGATCCTGTTTTCGTTATTCATGGCACAACCTCGTCGGAATGAGTGTTCCAGTCAGTGTAGCGCAGCGAACGCGCTCACGCACGCGGTTGCGGCGAAACTCAGGTCGCGCCTGCACGCCGGGGCCGCCAGCGCACCAGGCGTGCGACCGTCCGTGCAAGGAATCGCCAGACGCGGCCCGGCCAGTGGCGCATCACGTCCAGCCACAGGTAGATGGTCGGCAGGAAAATCAGGCTGACAACGGTGGAGAACAGCAGGCCGCCGACGATGGCGCGGGCCATCGGGTAGTAGGGCGGTCCGCCGCCGCCGATCTGCGTGGTGCCGACGCAAAGCGGCACCAGCCCCAGCACGGTGGTACCCACGGTCATCAGGATGGGCCGCAGGCGATCCCTTCCGGCTTGAAGGATGGCGGCGTCGCGTTCCATTCCGCCGTTGCGCAGCTGGTTGATATGGTCGATGAGCACGATGCCGTTGTTCACGACCACGCCGATCAGGATCAGGATGCCGATCATCGCCATCAGCGAAAACGTCGTGCCGGTGACCAGGAAGAACCAGTAAACGCCGACGACCGAGAACAGGATCGAGACGATCATGGTGACCGGATACAACAGCGATTCGAACAGCGCCGCCAGCACGATGTAGATGATGACCAGCGCCAGCAGAATATTGATCAGCATGCGCACGCCGGTATCGTCTTCCCGGCTGAAACCACGTCCAAGGCGCCATTCGTATCCCGGCGGCAGCGACATCGCGCCCAGTGCCGACTCGATCCGCTCGCGCGCCTGTTGCATCGTGATCTGGTCGAGGTTGGCTTCCACGGTCAGCGAGGTTTCTCGATCGACGCGCTGGATTCGGCCGGGGCCGGGGTTCTCGACCAAATCGACCAGGGCCGTGATCGGTACCTGGCGGCCTTCGGCATTGGTCAGTAGCAGGCCGGTCAGCGCCTCCGGGGACTGGGTGTCTTCGTCACGAAACCGGATGCGGACAGGCACATCGCCTTGCTGGCCCTGGAACTCGCGGAGGTCCACCCCGCGCAAGGCCGTGGCGATGGTGGTGGCAATCTGCGCGGAGTCGAATCCGAGCAGCCGCGCGCGCTCTCTGTCTATACGCACCTGAAGTTCGCGTTCATTCGGCGATTCGGGAAGGCGGGCGCCCTGCAGCCCGTCGATCGGCTCGAGCAAACGGACCACTTCGTCCGCCAGTTCGTGCAGGCGACTGCTGGACGCGCCGACCAGCGTGACGCTCACGCCCTCGCTGCCGCCGGTGCGCTCCCGGTCGAAGCTGGGCTTGCCGATCGCGATTGCGGGCATTTCGGCGAGAATTTCGTCGGCGATGTCGATGCTCGATCGCTCTTGCTCGGAATCTTCCGTCAGCAGGATGGACGACTGGGCTTCGCCCGACTCGTTGTAATACGAGTACACCGACCGGATCTGGAGTCTGGCCTGGTTTTCGTAGAGATAGTCTTCTACACGGTCGACCGCACGCTTGACTCGATCCAGCGGGTAGTGTGCATCGAGGTTGTACTGAAGAAACAGGTCGCGGTCCTCGGCGGCCGGAAACATGTCGGTCTTGACCGTGCCGGCCGGAATCACGATCGATGCAAAGGTCAGTACGATCAGTGCGGCGCTTTTCCAGCGGTGCCGCAGGGTCCAGCGAAGCACGGCCTGGTAGCGCGTACGAATGGCATCGAGCAGCGGTGACGCGGACTGGCGTGCAGGCGGCTTCAGACGGCTGGCGATCATCGGGATGAGCGTCTGGGCCAGGACGAGCGACACCGCAAGCGAAGCAACAATCGCGATCGCCACATGCGACAGAAAAATCGATATTTCGCTCTGCTCGCCGAAAATGTTGGGCAGGAATACCGCAGCGCTGGTCAGCGTGCCGGCGGCCACTGCGAGCGCCACGCTGCGCACGCCGCGCTCGGTGGCGGCCACCACGTGTTCCGGACCCGGCGTCTTTTCACGCTCGGTGGCGATGCTTTCGCTCACTACCACGGCGTTGTCGACCAGCATGCCGATGGCCAGCATCAGCCCCATCATGGAAAGAATGTTCAGCGAGATCCCGAGGAAGTACATCGCGCCCAGCGTGATCGTGATCGATACCGGAACCGCCAGCGCCACCATCAGCGTCATCGGCACGTTGCGCAGAAAGAAATACAGCACGAACAGGGACAGCACGGCGCCCAGCAGTCCGGCGTTGCGCAGGTCTTTCAATGAGGACACCACGCCGTCGGCCTGGTTTTCGAGGAAGAACAGGTTGATCCCGTTCATCTCGGGCTGTGCGCCGATGCGCTCGATTTCGGCGATCGCGCGACGGCCCACGTCGACCAGATTGGCGCCGCTTTCCTTGAGGATGTTGACGCCGATGGCGTATTTACGGTCGAGGTGGCGCGCGTAATCGCGCTCGGCCGAACCGTAGGTCACTTCGGCGATGTCGCCCAGTCTCAGCCCGTCGGCGATGACCAGGCTTCGGTACTGATCGACGTCGTCGAATTCACCGCGCGGGGTCACCCGGTAGCGCGTGCCCGAATCCGTGAGCATGCCGGCAGAGGTCGAGAAGTTCACGTCGCGCAATTGCGCCTGCAGGGCCTGCAGGTCGACCCGGTGAGCATTGACCCGATCGGCGATCAGTTCGATATTCACTTCCTTGGGCTCCAGCCCCTGGAGCTGCACGCGGGCTACGCCGTCGATACGTTCCAGCGGCCGGATCAGCGTGCGCATGATCATGTCGTAGGCGTTGGACAGGTCGCGATCCGACGAGATTCTCAAGGTCAGCACCGGCTGGTCGGCGGTATTGAACTTGAGCACCTGGATGCGCCGCACGTCGTCGGGCAGCTGGTCGCGTACGGCCTCGATCCGCTCGCGCGCCTCGACCGCCTTGATCGCGACGTCCTCGCCCCAGTCGAACTCGATCTGGAAACTGGCCATGTCGGCCGCCGAGGTGCTCGAGAGTCGCTTGACGTCGCTCAGCGTGGCCAGCACCTCTTCGACCGGTCGCGTAATCTCCTGCTCGACTTCTTCGGGCGTTGAACCGGGGTAGGGCACCTGGACCAGCACGAACGGAATGTCGAGCTCGGGAAAGAATTCCAGCGGCAGCAGGCGCGCGGAAATCACGCCCACCGATACCAGCGAGACGAACGCCATCACGATCGTGATCGGCCGGCGGATGGAAAATTCGGCGGGTGAGCTCATGGCTCAGGCCTGCGCCGGGATTTCGTCGCCGCTCGGTGTCGGGACCGGCACCGTCGCCGCCGAACGGTCCAGCAGGGTGTAGACGACCGGGACCACGATCAGCGTCAGGGCCATGGAAACCAGCAGCCCGCCGATGACGGTGACGGCCATGGGCGTTCGGATCTCGGCGCCTTCGCCCAGTCCCAGCGCCATGGGCAGCAGCCCCAGCGCGGTGGTCAGGGTGGTCATCAGGATGGGCCGCAGGCGTTCGCCGCCGGCCTGCATGATCGCGCACGTCCGCTCGACGCCTTCGGCTCTCAGGCGGTTGATGAGGTCGACCAGCACGATCGCGTTGTTGACCACGATGCCGCTGAGCATGATCATGCCGATGAACACCATGACGCTGATGGTGGTGCCGGTAACGGCCAGTGCGGCGGCCACGCCGATCGCGGCCAGCGGCACCGCAAACAGAATGACGAACGGGTGCAGCAACGATTCGAACTGCGAGGCCATGACGACGTAGACGAGGAAGACCGCCAGCCCGAGCGCGAACAGCAGCGAGCGGATCGAGGCCTGCATTTCCTCGTTCTGGCCGAGCACGCTCAGCCGCATGGTCGGCGGCACCGGCATGTCGGCAAGCCTCGTGTCCACGTCTTCCACGGCGGCGCTCAGTGCGCCGAAGGCCAGGTTCGCCGAAATGACGGCCACGCGCTCCTGGTTGGCGCGGCGGATTTCGGCGGGCCCCGCGGCCGTGACAATCTCGGCGACCGCGTCCAGCGTCACCGGCCGGGCACTGCCCGGGTTGACGATCAGGCTTCGAATGTCGTCGATGGAAGAGCGGTTGGCTTCGCCGGCCCTGACCAGAATGTCGATCTTGCGGTCGCGCCAGCTGTAGCGTGTGGCCACCGTGCCGCGCACGGTGTTGACCAGCTGGTCGGCAACCTGGCGAACGCTCAGACCCAGCGTCGCGATGCGCGCCTGGTCGAAATGCACCTGGACTTCGGGATGTCCCCTGTCCATGCTCGATTCCAGATCCACCAGGCGGTCGGAATTCGTCAGTCTGGCCATCACGTCGTCGGCAACCGATTTCAGGGCGTCGAGATCGTAGCCGGCAATCTGGATCTCGATCGGCTTGTCGAAGCTCATCAGCGCCGGTCTTGAAATGCGCGTTTTCAGACCCGGCTGGACCGCGGCGACCGCGCGCAGCTCCGCCATGGCGCGCCGCTCGGCCGTCGATGAAACATCGTTGAGCGCCACGAGAATCCGGCTGATGTTCTCGCCGGCCTCGGTCGGATTGGCGTCGATGCGGTTGCCGCTGCCTGCGACTCCGAAAACGTAATCGATTTCGGCAACCGGTTCGGCGGCCGACTGGAGCCGGCGCATGACCCGGTCGGTCTCGCTCAGCGGCGTGCCCGGCGGCATCTCGGCGGTGACCTCGAAGCGACCCTGGGCCAGCTGCGGTACCAGTTCGGTGTCCTGTTGCACCAGAAAGGCCAGCGAACCGCCCAGCAGCGCGGTCGCGAGCGCCAATACCGCGAAGCGGCGCTGGAGGGCCCGTTCGAGAATGCCCTGGTAGCGCGTTCGAACCGCCTGCATCAGTCGACCGCCGCCTTGTTCGCCGGTCGCCAGGCGCTTGCCGGCACGACCGCCCAGCCGAGCGGCCAGCATCGGGATCAGGGTGAGGGCGACCAGCAGCGAGATGGCCAGCGCATAGGTCACGGTCAGTGCCTGGTCGGAAAACAGCTGTCCGGCGACGCCTTCGACGAACGCCAGCGGGAAGAAAACCGCGATGGTGGTCAGTGTCGAGGCGAGCACCGCGCCGGCCACTTCCGAGCCGCCGCGAATTGCGGCGCCGGCGCGCGACTCGGGCGACGCCTGTGGTAATTCAGAATCGGCCGAGCGCTGGCGCGAGATATTTTCCAGCACCACGATCGCGTTGTCGACCAGCAGACCGGTGGCAAGGGCGATCCCGCCCAGCGACATGATGTTGAGTGAGATGCCGGTCTCGGCCATCAGGAAGAAGGTCGCAACGATGGACACGGGGATGCACACCGCCACGATGAGCGTCGATGCCCAGTCGCGCAGGAACGCGAAAATCACCAGCATGGCCAGCAGGCCGCCGAGCAACGCGTTGCCGACAACTTCGTCTATGGCCTGGCCGATGAAGTTGGCCTGGTTTTCGACTACCACCAGCTGCATCCCGTCGGGCAGTTCGGCGCGCACGGTTTCCAGTCTCTCGAGTACGGCTTTGGCCACGCCGACGGTGTTGGTGTCGCCTTCCTTGTACACGGCAAGTTCCACCGCTTCGCGCCCGTCGAGGCGAATCACGGCCTTGCGCTCGCTGAAGCCCTGCGACACATCGGCCACGTCGCGCAGATAAACCGGTTGCTGGCCGCGATCGGCGACAATCATCCCGGCAATCCCGGCGACGCTGGTGAACTGGTTCATGGTGCGCACAAGGTAGCGCTGGCTGCCGGTTTCCAGTCGTCCGGCCGAGACGTTGAGGTTCTCTGCCGCCAGCCGGGCGGCCAGATCGGCCACGTCGATGTTCAACCGTGCCATCCGCTCGGGATCGATCTCGATCTGGATTTCGTCTTCCAGCCCGCCGGAAATCTTCACCGCCGCCACACCGGCCACCGGTTCGATGGCCTTCTTCAGCTGTTCGTCGGCGTGCCGCCGCAGCGCCTTGAGGGCGCGCGTCTCGATTTCGGGCGTTTGCTCGAAACCGAGCCCCAGGCGGACGATCGGATCGGTGGCCGGATTGAATCTCAGCAGCGATGGCCGACTGGCATCCAGCGGCAGCTGCAGCACCTCGAGCTTCTCGCGAACGTCCAGCCCGGCCATATCCATATCGGTGCCCCAGGCAAACTCCAGGATCACGTCCGACTGGCCGGTGCGCGAAACCGAGTTGATCCGGCGCACGTTGTTGACCGTGCCCACGCTTTCCTCGATCGGGCGGGTCAGCAGCGTCTCGATCTCGGCCGGCGCCGCGCCCTCGAGTTCGGTGCGCACCGTCAGGGTGGGATAGCTCAGATCGGGCAGCAGATTCACGCTCAGGTTGCCCAGCGAAATCAGGCCGAACAGCAGCAGCGTGACCGCCCCCATCATCACCGTGACCGGGCGCTTTACGGCGACCGTGATCCATTTCATGATTCGATGATCCCGGCATCGATGACTCTAAGCTCGGCACCATCCCGGAGGCTGTTCTTGCCGGCCGTTACCACGGTGTCGCCTTCGCCCAGGCCTTCGACGATCTCGACGCCGGCGGCGCCGCTGTAGCCGGTCCTGACGGTGCGACGTTCCGCGGTGTAGCCGGCGCCGTCCGCGCGCTGCCTGGCGACGAAAACGGCGACTTCGCCGTCCTCGCTCAGAAGCGCGGTCTGCGGCACCAGCGGCACGTTCTGGCGGCTGTCGTGGACGACCTGCACGCGGCCGAACAGGCCGGGGCGCAGGCGACCGCTGGCGTCGCTGAAGGTAGCGGTAACCTTGAAGGTGCCGGTTTCCGCGTCCACCACCGGGCTGATGCGGAGGACCTCGCCGGTGAATTCCTGCCCCGGAAACGCGTCCACCTGCAGCGTGGCCTTCTGGCCGGCATCGAGCAGGTTGAGTTCGCGTTCGGGCACGTGAAGTACTGCCCACAGCGGATCGAAGTCGTCGATCATGAACAGCGGCTGGTTCTGCGCGACCAGGTTGCCGACCTTGACCATCCGCTCGGCGACGACGCCGGCGATCGGCGCCCGGATTTCAGTGTGCGCAAGATCGAGTTGGGCAAGACCATTCGCGGCCCGCTGGGCGTCGGTATCGAAACGGACTCGTTCGTATTCGTCGGTGCTGATCAGCTCACGGTCGTGCAGTTCGCGGGCGCGCTTGAGCTCATTCTCGAGCTTGAGCAGCCTGGCTTCGGTCTGCTGGGCCTGGAATTCATAACGATCGCGTTCCAGTCGTGCCATAACCTGGCCGGCCTCGACCCGATCGCCTTCTTCGACCAGGATTTCGAGGGCGATGCCGCCCAGCTTGGCCACGGCGGGCGTCTGGCGTTCGGGCACCAGCGTTGCCGTACCGGTGTACGCCGAGCTGACGTCGCCAAACGCAACCCGCGCGACCTCCACCGGCACGGAAACCGGCGCATCGGCCGATTCCGGCGTGTCGGAAGAATTTGCGTCGGTGCCGCAGCCGGTCAGCACCACGAGGGTTGAAACGGCAAGAAGTGCAAGACCAAGCGAGCGGAAAAGGCGGAATCTGTAACTCGGCATGACGGCGGCCTGTAATGGTCATTTAGTGTGGTAGTAGACTAACACACCAATGCACCAAAAGGCAAGTCGCTGATACCGCACCGACGTCGTCGGCTTTTGGAGTCCGAAAGGAAAAACCGAGCGCCGGCGGGCTACGGCCTCGCCGACTGAGCTGCGCTCATTTTCTTCGCCAGGCGAAGAATCGTTCGGCCAGCCGCAGCGCGCCCTCGGGCTTGCGCGCCTTTTTCCACTCGCCGGCGGCGAATTTGTTGGCTTCGTTCAGCGTCGGGTAAATGTGGATGGTGCCCAGGATCTTGTTCAGGCCCAGACCGTGTTTCATGGCCAGGATGAACTCGGCGATCAACTCGCCGGCGTGGGCACCGACAATGGTTGCCCCGAGAATCCTGTCTTTGCCTGGCTCGGTCAAGACCTTTACAAACCCGTGGTCGGCGCTTTCGGCGATGGCGCGGTCGAGATCGTCGATGCCGTAGTGGGTAACTTCGTAGTCGACTTCCTGGTCCTTCGCCTCGGATTCGTTCAAGCCCACGCGCGCAACTTCCGGATCGGTGAACGTGGCCCAGGGAATCACGCGGTAGTCGACACGGAAAGACCAGAAGGGGGCCAGCAGGGCATTGACCGACGCAAACCAGGCCTGGTGCGCAGCCACGTGGGTGAACTGGTAAGGGCCGGCGGCGTCGCCGCAGACGTATATATTGGGGAAATTGGTGCGCAGCCATGGGTCGGTCTCTATCGTGCCGCGATCGGCAATCCGCACGCCGACGTTGTCGAGCCCGAATCCCCGGGTTCGCGCCTTGCGACCCAGCGCGACCAGCACGCGGTCGAACGCGAGCGTCACTTGCTCGCCGTCGCGCTCGCAGATCACCTGTCCGGCGCCGTCTTCGCCGGCCTCGAAGCGGTCGGCCTTGTGCCCGGTGGCGATGGTCACGCCCTCGGCTTCGAGCCGCTTCATCAGCGCTTCGCTGGCATCGGGATCCTCGCGCGGCACCAGCCGGTCGGCCATCTCGATGATGGTCACCTTCGAGCCCAGCCGGGCGAATGCCTGGGCAAGCTCGCAGCCGATCGGCCCGCCGCCGAGCACGGCGAAGCGCTCGGGCAGTTCCTGCAGTTCCCAGATGGTGTCGCTGGTGACGTAGTCGATGTCGGCCAGCCCGTTGATCGGCGGCACCAGCGGCTCCGCGCCGGTGGCCAGGATGATGCTGCGGGCGGTGATGATGCGGCCGTCGACGTTTACCGACCACGGCGAGACCAGCTTCCCGGTGCCCTCGATGACATCGACGCCCATGCCTCTGTAACGCTCCGGCGAGTCGTGCGGCTCGATCTTCGCGATCACGTCGCGCACCCTCTGCATCACGTCGGCGAGCGAGAAATCGGCGCTCATGGACCTGATGCCGAAGCGCTGGGAATCGCGCGCTTCCTGAACCAGCCGAGCGGTTCGGAGCAGCGCCTTGGACGGCACGCAGCCGGTGTTCAGGCAATCGCCGCCCATCCTGTTCTTTTCGATCAGCGCCACTTTTGCGTTGATTGTGGCGCCGATATAGGCCGACACCAGTCCGGCCGAGCCGGCGCCGAGGACGATGACGTTGTAGTCGAACGACTTCGGCTTGGCGTGGCCGGCATAGACCTTGCGGTGCTTGAGCAGTCGCAGCACCCAGCGCAGGATCAGCGGCAGCAGCCCGAGCAGCGCGAAGGCGCCTATCAATTCCACCGAAAGAATGTCACCGGTGGACTCGATCTGACCCAGCTGGGTGCCGGCGTTGACGTAGACGATGGTCGCCGGCAGCATACCGAGCTGGCTCACCCAGTAATACGTCCAGGTGCGGATCGGGGTCAGCGCCATCACCAGGTTGATCACCCAGAACGGGAATACCGGCACCAGGCGCAGTGCAAGCAGGTAGAACGCCCCGTCCTTTTCGACCCCTTCGTTGATCGTCTTGAGCCTTTTCCTGAATCGCTTCTGGATCGCGTCGCGAAACATGAAACGCGCGGCCAGGAAAACCAGTGTCGCGCCAATGGTGGAGGCGAAGGAGACCGCGATCGTGCCCGCCGCAAGGCCGAACAGCGCGCCGCCGGCAATCGTGAGCACGGCGGCGCCGGGCAGCGAAAGCGCCGCCATCACGATGTAGGCGGCCATGTACAGCGCCAGCATGCCGAAAAAGTTGCGATCGATGAACGTCATCAGCTGGTCTCGCCGCTCGCGCAGTTCTTCCAGACTGAAGTACTGACCGAGATCGAACCAGAAGAACGCCCCTGCCAGGACGCCAAGCAGCGCCAGCAGCGCCAATCGTGTGGTGGTCTTGCTCATCTTGTGTGTTTCTCCTCGGGCACGGGGCAGGGCGGTCGTTTCGGATCGTACAGGCAGGTATGACCGGGACCGGCGGATTTGGCTTGCTTTTTTCGTGCCGAGGTAACATGCCCGGCGCTTTTGGGTCAGCGTACCAGCAGGCTCTGGTCGTGCAGAGCCGCACGCGCGCCCAGCGCCCCGAGCTTGCGCAGGTCGTCGATGCTGACGAGACCTTGTCGGGCTTTGTGCATGCCGTCGTCGAGCAGGAAATCGTGGCCGCGATCAGCCAGTCCGGCCCGTAATGCATGAACGTGCTCGTGCTTGACGATTCGGCCGTAGTCTTCCTCGGACGGTCTCCAGATTTCGAAGATGCCGATCCGACCTCGATACCCGACCCCGCCACAGGCGTCGCAGCCATTCGGCACGTGCACGGTCTCGGGTATCTCCAGCGACAGCGATTCCATCCAGGCGCGCCCGCGCTTGTCCGGTTCCCGCTCCAGGCTGCATTCGGCGCAGAGCCTGCGAACAAGCCGCTGGGCCACGACCAGATCCAGATTGGAGGCGATTTCGAAATCGTCCAGGCCGTAGTTGCGCAATACGGTGACGGTATCGACCGCATCGCGGGCGTGCAGCGAGGCCATGGTGGCGCGGCCACCGGCCGCGGCGTTGATGGCGGCCGTTGCCGAGGCTTCGTCGCGCAGTTCCCCGATCACCAGGTAGTCCGGGTCGAGGCGCAGCATGCCCTTGGCGCCGGTTGCGAAATCCAGTCCCTGGGCGATATTGATCGGGATCTGATTGATGCCCGGAATTTCGTATTCCACCGGGTTTTCCAGCGTCACGACCTGCGCATCGGTCATCTTCAGACGATGCAGCAATGCATACAGCGTCGTGGTCTTGCCGCTGCCTGTCGGACCTGCGGTCAGCATCATGCCGCCGACGGTCTCCAGCCATGCGGACAGATATGAGGAATCGTCTTCGCCGAGCCCGAGTTCATCGATATCCTGGAGCACCCGATCCGGCGTCAGGAGACGAATCGAGAGCTTGTCGCCGGCGATGCACGGTGCCTCGGTGACCCGCAGATCCAGCACCTGGTCATCGAGCGTGTAGCTGAACCGCCCCGACTCGGGATACATCGCGCGCACCGGGTCCAGCCGGGCCATTGCGCGCATCTGATTGACCACCTTCAGACCCTGTTCGGCATTCAACTCGGTCACGTCGACGATGGCGCCGTCGATCCGATAGCGCAGCCGATAACCGTCACTCACCGGGTCGATGTGCACGTCGCTGGCGCGAGCTTCGACGGCGTCCACCATCAACGCTTCGGCCTCCAGCGATTCCTCTTCGTCGCCGCTCTCGCTATCGGTTTCGAAAAGTCCCTTCAGCCGGGACGCGAAGTGCTCCAGCTTCTGGTGCGTCCGGGCTGAAACGGATTGCTTGTCTCGGTCGCTCATCAAAATCTCCTGGTGCGTGGTCGCAGTCGGTCTTGGAGTGCCTGGATGGTCTACCATACCGAACTGAATCAATGACCTGGCGGCTTTCGGCAAGCGGACGCAGAGCGGCCCGGATCAACCGGGCCGCCTCGAGGTGCAAGAAGACCGGCCTGCGCGGCCGCTGCCGGACTTATCTCCAGGGGTTGCAGTCGTATCCGGCAATTCTCACGAAACGCTCCAGCTCCATCGAACCGGTGCCCTTGCCCAGGGGCGAAAAATCGTAATTGACGCGTATTCGATTGCAGTCGATCACCTCGATTTCTATGCTCCCGGCAGAATCCGCGGTGACCTGGTCGACCGGCGGCTGGTTGGGATCGGAAATGAACGCGCCGTTTTCCAGCGTGGCCATCGGAATGGACACCGCTCCGGGCTGCGTCAATCCGGCCGAGGAGTTGCCCACGACCCAGATCGGCTGGCCGTCGAGATAGGTGAAGAAGATCGCGAACACGAAATTGCCGTCGACCTGCTCGGCCACCTGCAGCACCAGGCCCTGGCGAAACGCGCCGGGTCGCGTCCACTGGCCCGAATACCGGCCGTTGAGTACGGGTTGGTCGAACTGGGGCAGGTCCAGCGTCGGTTCGAATTGGTCGAGCACGAATCGCGTCCCTTCGGGCTGGGCCGTGGCAAAGCTGCCCCAGTTGAATTCGACGGTGAAAGTGGCGTTGTAGTCTTCGGGCAGGAAGGTGGTCGCGCCGTCGATCGCGATCGGGTCTACCGCCAGCATCCAGGTCGTGCCTTCTTCGGTGACGATGCCGCCGGTGGCGCCGACATTGCCGGCCCCGGGGAGCAGCAGGAGTTGAGCTTCGTGAAACGGCAGTTCAACGTCTCCGGCGTCGGCGAAGACCGTCGGCACAACGATGGGGTTGGCACCGCCGTTCTGGCTCATGCGCACCAGGACCACGGAGAAATCTTCGTCGTCGCAGGCCACGCGCCAGATTCTCAGGCGAATCGAACCGTTGCGGGAGTTGGCATTGATAGTGGGTGCTGCGACGTTGCTGTCGACCAGCAGGCTATCCTGGGAACGCGGTTGCTCGGGCAGGTCGATTGACAGGCAGCCCGGCGGAAAAGGTGTACCGAGGTCGGTCAGGAGGTTGAGTTCACCGGTCTGTGCCTTGATGCCGGCGGCCGTTCCGGCCAGGAGTGCTGCTGCAAGAATCCTGCGAAAAATCATGCTGCGAAATGTCATGCCGAACCTCTGATCTGTATGAACGCCTGATTGGATTGTAATGCCATAACCTGACCGGAAGCTGAACGGGCAAGGTGATAAAATCCCGTGATCTTCATCCAGCGGAAATACCGAATCCATGGCAGGTCACAGCAAATGGGCCAATATTCAGCACAGAAAAAAGGCCCAGGACGCCAAGCGCGGGAAGGTTTTCACGCGTCTGGTGCGTGAAATCACGGTCGCGGCGCGCGAGGGTGGCGGCGACCCGGAAGCCAATCCGCGGTTGCGGCTTGCCTGGGACAAGGCCAACGCGGCCAACGTGCCGAAGGACAACATCGAGCGCGCCATCAAGAAGGCCACCGGCGAGCTCGAAGGCGTCGACTACGAGGAAATCACTTACGAGGGCTACGCGCCCGGCGGCGTGGCGGTGATGGTCGAGACCGTCACAGACAACCGCAATCGTACGGTTGCGGCAGTCAGGCATGCGTTTTCCAAGTACGGCGGCAATCTCGGCACCGACGGCTCGGTGGCCTACCTGTTCGAGAAAAAAGGCGTGATCACCTTTGCGCCCGGCACCGGCGAAGACAGGGTGATGGAAGCGGCACTGGAAGCCGGGGCCGAGGATATCGAGACCGACGACGACGGCAGCATCGAGGTGCTGACCATGCCGGAAGAATTCTCCGGCGTGCTGGGCGTGCTGCGCGAAGCCGGGCTCGAGCCCGAGGAAGCCGAGGTCACGATGCGGCCGGCGACGCTGGTCGAGCAGGATGTCGAATCCGGCGCAAAACTGCTGAAGTTCCTCGACGTGCTCGAGGAGATCGACGACACCCAGAACGTCTGGCACAACGCCGATATTCCGGCCGAGGCCTACGAGTGATCTTCCGCGACTGATGCGCATTCTCGGCCTGGATCCCGGTTCGCGCATCACCGGCATCGGCATTATCGACGGCGAATCGCTGGTCGCCGCGCGCCAGCTCAGCCTGGGCGGCGGCGACATGCCGGCACGGCTGGCGGGCATCTTTTCCGGTGTCACCGATGCCATCGCAGAGTTTCGACCCGACGTCGTGGCGATCGAGACGGTTTTCATGAGCCGCAATCCCCAGTCCGCGATCAAGCTGGGACAGGCCAGGGGAGCGGCGATCTGCGCCGCGGTACATGCCGGGTTGGCGGTGCACGAATACGCGCCCCGGCTGATCAAGCAGGCCATCGTCGGGCGCGGTGGCGCCGACAAGGAACAGGTGCAGCACATGGTTCGCGTATTGCTCAAGTCAACCGACAGATTCGGCGCCGATGCGGCCGACGCGCTGGCCGTGGCGCTGTGCCACCTGCATTCGGCGCGCACGGCCAGGCGTCTGCCGCAGGGCGTGGTGCTCAGATGAACGACGGGGAATCGAACGGAGTGTCGGAATGATCGCGCGGCTCGCCGGCACGCTGCTGGAGCGCCGTCCGCCGAACCTGTTGATCGACGTCGGCGGCGTGGGCTACGAAGTCGAGGCGCCGATGAGCGTGTTCGACAAACTGCCCGAAAACGGCCAGCCCTGCACGCTGCTGATCCACCAGGTGATTCGCGAAGACGCCCACCTGCTGTTCGGATTCGTCAGCGCATCCGACCGTGAGCTGTTCCGCAGTCTGTTGAAGATCTCGGGGGTCGGGCCCAAGGTCGCGCTGGCGATCCTGTCCAGCGTGTCGGCGACCGATTTCGCGCTTATGGTTGAATCGGGCGACAGCCAGGCGCTGACGCGGCTGCCAGGCATCGGCAAGAAAACCGCCGAAAGGTTGATTCTCGAAATGAAAAGCCGGCTCGACGGGCTGGAACTCGGTTCCGGCGCATTGGCCGACGCCGGTCAGTCGGCCGCGGGCGAACGCAACGCCTCCGCCGAGGCCCGCGCCGGGCTGGTCGCGCTCGGCTATTCCCCGGCCGAGGCGCTGAAGATGGTCAAGGGCGTGAGCGACGATTCGGCCAGTGCCGAAGCCATGATCCGCCAGGCCCTGAAGAACAGGATGCAGCGCTGAACGGCACCGCGCTGCCGGCCTGAATCATCTAGCGTGGGGAACCACCAGAACATCGCGGCGGCTTTTCGCGAGAATGTCAAGCGCGGAGCTTCCCAGCAGCATCCGGGCCGGTCCGCTGCCCGAACCGCCGCCGATCACCAGCAGATCCGCTGACAGCTCCCCTGCAATATTCTGGAATGTTTCGGCAATCGTCGTATCGATATGCCGAACGATACGCTGAATCCTGCCCGGGCTCACCGACCTGAGAAACGCATCCAGTTCGCGCACAGCCAGCGCCTGCTCCTCGGCACGGTAGTTCTTGATCTCGGCCTTGGTCAACGATCCCAGCGATAGCGAACCGATGCCGGGCGCGTCGTAAAGGTAGGCCACCGAAAGTACTGCGTCCCGATTCAGCTCCAGCCCCGCCGTGACGCGCAAGGCCTCGGCGGCATTTGGGGACAGATCGACCGCCGCGAGGATATGGGTATAGTGGTCTCTAGCGTCGCTGTTGACCATCAGTACCGGCTTGGGGCTGCGCCGGATTGCGCGCTCCGCGGTGGTGCCGACGAAGGTGTCCTGCAGCAGCCTGCGGCGATAGGCGCCGACCACCAGCAGGTCAGGGTTCAACTCTTCGAGGGCCTCGCCGATCCCCTGGAACGGTTCGCCTTCATACAGGTGGGCCGACGTTTCGATGCCGTGACGATCACCGATAAGCTTGCGTTGTTCATCGAGCAGGTTGCGGCTGAGACCAGCTTCGGCTGCGACCAGTTTTTTGGGCCGATCCGGGTCGACGACGTGGACGATATTCAGGCTCGCGTCAATCGTCTTCGCCAAAATCGCCGCCCGTTCCAGTGCCAGATCGGCCCGCGGCGAAAAGTCCGTTGCTACCAGAATCCTGCGCATGGGCCGCCTCTGAATGTTTACGGACTTAGGATATCCTGTTGGCGGCGCAACTTGAAGCCGTCGATGGTGAGTTTGTTGAATGGTCGATCTTATCCTTCACTCGGTATTCGGCGAAGTGGCGATCCTGCTGGCGATGGCCGCGGCGATTGGTTTCGCCGGACTGATGCTGCGGCAACCGCTGATCGTGAGCTTCATCGCCGTCGGCCTGCTGGCCGGGCCGTCGGTTCTCGATGTGGTTCGATCCGGCGAGCAGATCGACTTCCTGGCCGAACTCGGGATTGCCGTGCTGCTGTTCCTGGTCGGCACCAAGCTGGATGTCAAGCTGATTCGCTCCCTTGGCGCCGTTGCCCTCACGACCGGATTGGGCCAGGTGGCCTTTACCGCTTTGTTCGGCTTCCTCATCGGGTTGGCGCTCGGCCTGGAGCCTGTCGCCAGCATTTATGTCGCAGTGGCGCTGACGTTTTCCAGCACCATCATCATCGTCAAGCTGTTGTCGGACAAGCGCGAAATCGACTCGCTTCACGGTCAGATCGCACTGGGCTTTCTCATTGTCCAGGACCTGGTGGTCGTGCTGGCCATGATCGTGCTGTCGACCCTGGGAATGGGCATCAGCGACGATTCAGGCGAAGGACGCGTTGCAGCCGTCCTGATTGCGGCCGCGGGGATGCTGCTGCTGGTCATCCTGTTCGTGCGCTATCTGGCCGATCCGTTGACGCGGCGGCTGGCCAGAGCTCCGGAATTGCTGGTGATATTCGCGATCGCACTGGCGGCAATTTTCGCCGCCGTGGCCGACGCGGTCGGTCTCGGCAAGGAACTGGGCGGGTTGATGGCCGGCGTGGCGCTGGCATCCACCCCGTATCGCGAGACCATCGCCTCCCGCCTTGCGCCGCTGCGCGATTTTCTCCTGCTGTTCTTTTTCATCGCGCTGGGATCCAGCCTCGAACTGTCCCAGCTCGGCGAGCACTTCAACGCCGCCGTGCTCTTCTCGCTGTTCGTGCTGGTCGGCAATCCGCTGATCGTGCTCGTCATCATGGGCGTGATGGGGTATCGGGCGAGAACCGGATTCCTGGCCGGCCTGACGGTGGCGCAGATCAGCGAGTTTTCGCTCATCTTCGTCGCAATGGGCGTGACGCTGGGGCACGTGGGTAGCGACATGCTGGGTCTGGTCACGCTCGTGGGCCTGGTCACGATTGCCCTGTCCACTTACATGATTACTTACTCCCATCGGTTGTTTGAATGGCTCGAGCCCTATCTGGGCGTATTCGAGCGCCGGCACACGCCGCGCGAGCCCGCCGACGGCAGCAGCGGCAGGCAGTCCGAAAGGGTTGCGGTGGTGATCTTCGGGCTGGGCCGGTTCGGTACCGCGCTGGGCCAGCGACTGCAGCGTCGCGGGGTGTGCATGCTGGGTGTCGATTTCAACCCGCTCGCGGTCAATCGCTGGCGGGCGCTGGGGCTCCCGGCCGTGCATGGCGACGCCGGCGACGCCGAGCGTGTCGGGGTTCTGCCGGTCGACAGGGCGGACTGGGTTGTCTCGACCATTCCCGCGTTGGCACGCGACCTGCAGCAGGAAGATCCGCGCTTGAGCATGATCCAGAGCCTGAAGAGCGCGCTTCCCGCCGTCAGAATTGCGGCAACCGCACATTCGCCACTGGAAACCCGGACACTTCGCGAAGCAGGCGCCGATATCGTTCTCGAACCGTTCCAGGATGGCGCCGACCGCGCGGTCGAGCTGCTCGGCGGCGCGCGCGAAAAGGCGCGCATCGAAACACCGCTGCTGCCATCCGAGGCCCCGGAGTAAACCACCGGAAGAAACCTAATCCTCTTCGCGCAATCCGAACAGCAGCGACACCGCGTTGATCTGCTCAGGGGAGATCAGAAGGTGAATGTGATCGCCGGCTTCCAGCACGGTCGATTCCCGTGCCGCCAGCACTCGCCCGCGACGGACAAGCAGCAGGATGTCGACGCCGTCGGGCAAGGGCAGGTCTTCCACCCGGCTGCCTGTCACGACTGCGGCCGGTTCGATCAGGAACGAAAGAACGCGAACCGGCAATGCTTCGGTCGACGTGATCTCCAGGACCGGCGTCGGGCGCGGCAGGCCGGCACGCTCGACCCGGAAACGGTTGACCGCCCAGCTAATCGTGGCGCCGGGAATCACGGCGTTGAACACCACGATGAAGAACACCAGGTGAAACAGTTCGAGCGCGCCTTCGACGCCGCTCATGACCGGATAGCTGGCCAGCAGAATCGGCACCGCCCCGCGCAGGCCGGTCCAGGCGATGAAGGCGGTTTCGGCTTTCTCGAAGCGAAAAGGCAGCAGACAAAGCGCGACCACCAGTGGCCGGGCCAGCAGTGCCAGCACCAGCCCCAGCGCAATGCCCATCAGACCCGAGGCGGCCAGCAGGCCGGGTATGGCCAACAGCCCGAGTACCAGGAACATCGTGATCTGACCCAGCCAGGCCAGCGCATCGTGGACGCGCAGGATGCCGGCGCGGTAGGGCAGGCGACGGTTGCCGAGCATCAGTGCTGCAACGTAGACCGCCAGGAAGCCCGAGCCCAGGAACAGTGTCGGAATACCGAAAGCCAGCAGCGCCAGGGCCAGTGTCATGGCCGGATAGAGGCCGGCGGCGGGCACGCGCACGCGCTGCAGCAGTTGCTGACCCAGCCAGCCGACCGCAAGACCCGCTGCCAGCCCGACGGCCAACTGCATGAAGATATCGGCGATGAACGCAAACCAGCCGAATTCGCCGGCGTCCAGCAGTAAACCGGTGAGCGTGATCGTGAGGATGACTGCCATTGGATCGTTCAGACCCGATTCGAGTTCCAGCGTGGCGCCCACCCGCCGACGCAGCTGCACGTTCGAACCGCGCAGTGCCGAAAACACCGCGGCCGCATCGGTGGAGGAAACGATTGCGCCGATCAACAGCGCTTCGGGCCAGTCCAGTCCGAGCAGCCGCGCCGCCACCGCCACGACCGCTGCGGTGCCGGCCACCCCTGCCGTGGCCAGGACCGCTGCCGGTGCAAGATGCGGGCGGGCGGCGCGCCATGAGGTGTTCAGGCCGCCGTCGAACAGGATCAGTACCAGCCCGACCGTCCCGATGCGAAACGCCAGCGAGTGATCGGCAAAATCGGGGGGCAGCCACACACTGGCCAGAAGGCCGATGCCGAGGAACAGCAGCACGGCCGGAAAGCCGATGCGTTCGGAAGGGCGGCTGAACAGCACGCTTGCAAGCATCAGCAGGCCGGCGACGGTCAGCAGCCATCCGGTGGTCAGCGGTTCGCCGGCAATCAAGCAAGCCTCCGGTAAGGATTTGCGTCAGTGACCCCGATTATCGCGGAATACGGTGATTGGCAAGATACGCATCCGGCGTCGGCTCGTGCCAGGGGTCTTGAACGGCCGAGCTCCACTCTGCGCGATGAGCAAGTCAATGCCCTGCCGTTCGAGTGCCGGCGGATGATTTCCGCTACCATTCGTGCTTGATCGAAGTCCCCGGCGCCCGAGCCCCGATGAACGCCTGATGAGCGATAGCAATCTGTCCGAAGACGAATCCCGCCTGATTTCGGCCCGGCCGGCCGACGAGGAGGTGCGTTTCGAGGCCTCGCTGCGGC
>CAYYZR010000014.1:0-27030 GCA_964476005.1 uncultured Halomonas sp. | reverse complement strand
GCGCCGAGGCCGGCGTGCTCGGCCCGCTGGTCGGTATGGCCGGTTGCATCCAGGCTGCAGAAGCCGTCAAATGGCTGGTCGGCGGGACGCTGGAAGCGCTGGTTGGGCGGGTATGGTGGATCGATGCCCGGGACATGGGTTCGCGCCAGCTCGAAGTCCGCAAGCGTCCGGATTGCGCCGTGTGCGGCATTGCGCCCGCTCGGATCACGCTGCATCCGGCGCAAGCAATGGTCAGTGAGATCGATCCAGCGCATGCGCGGGAACTGGAAGGCGCGGCGTTCATCGATGTGCGCGAACCCGACGAGTTCGCCCAAGGCCACATCACCGGCGCTGTCAACGTACCGTTATCGAAGCTGAACGCAGACCCGGAAACCGAATTGCCGCCGGCCCGCTGTCACGTTGTGTATTGCAGAACCGGCCCAAGAGCGCTGAGCGCGGTGCAGGCGCTGGCGCAAAGATACGGCGAAGTTCGATGTCTTCGCGGCGGCATCCTGGCCTGGGACCGGCCCCTGGCGGCCGGCCCAGGGGCCGACGACGGCACGGGGCGACCTCGGCCCGCGGCCAGTCGGGACCCATGATGACCGTGGTGGTCGGGGGCGGCGGCGCACCGGCGAACCCGGGAATTTCAATTTACGGGCACCTTTCCCGGTTTCGGTGATTTTCTCGTATTTGATGTAGACGCGTCCGGCTTTTCCGGGGCGCGGAACACCACCCGCTCCAGGGCCGGGCGGCGCTTTTTGAGCCGCTCCGGATTCACGGCCGCACGACCCGGCAGAGGTTTGCACGGCCTTTCGTAGACCATGATTCAGTCGGTTGCAGGCATCTCTTCAGAAGCTTGATCAAGAATCGCTTGTAAATAACTAATACTCTGAATTCATTGAAAAAAATGTGAACTTTTTTCAGAAAAGCGCTTGACACGCGCGTGAAAACGGCGTACAAATGATCCTAACGCGGAAGCCTCACAAGGGTGAAGCGGCGTCAGAAGGCTCTTCTCCAAAGAGACTTGGCAACAGCCTCCGAGCTTGTTGTGCATCAGGAGACCAGCGCTGACGCTTGAATCTCAAATTATCCGCGGACAAGCCCCGGTTCCAAGAGACCGGGGCTTTGTTATTTGGAGGTCTCAAAGATAAGCAAGAGACCGGGGCTTTGTTATTTGGAGGTCTCAAAGATAAGCAAGAGACCGGGGCTTTGTCAGGCTTGCCTGCGCCCTGCCATAAAAGCGGCTGATCCGGGGGGCGATTGGTCGAAGCCTCACAATACTCCGACTTCATTGAAGTTTCAGCATCTCGATCGCCACGGCGACGAAATGACAACTGCTGCCGGCCAGCACGAACCCGTGCCATATCGCATGCGAATACGGAATGGATTCACGGTGATAGAAAAGCGTACCCGCGGTATAAAGCACGCCGCCTGCCACAAGCCACGCAAGACCCGCCCCGCTCAATGCCTGTACCAGCGGCACCAGTGCAATCACCACCAGCCAGCCCATGCCGATGTACATGGCGGTGGAGAGCACCTTGAAGCGTCCCGTGAAGAACAGTTTGAATACGATACCAATAAGGGCCATGCCCCAGATGACGCCGAACAGCGACCAGCCCCAGCCGCCACGGATCGCCGCAATCGTGAACGGGGTGTAGGTACCGGCAATCAGAATGAATATCGCACAGTGATCCAGCACTTTGAGTCGGGCCTTGGTCGCCGGGTGCCGAGCCGCGTGATAGAGCGTGGAAGCCGAGTAAAGCAGGACCAGAGAGGCCGAAAAGATCGCGACGCTGATCATTTCCCGGATGCCGGCCTGCAGTGACGCCAGCGCAATCAACACTGCCCCCGCGCCTACTGAAAGCAGAACGCCGATGCCGTGCGTTACGACATTTGCGATTTCATCCCTGTCCAGGTGTTGCAATGCCACCTCTTCTGAATTCCATGTTGAACCGGCAAAGGGTCATTTCGCTTCACCGGTGCCCGGCGAGCTTCAGCATCAGTATAGTAACGCCATGGATAAACAGTTCTGGCGCGAGCGGTGGCGACGCAATGAGATCGGCTTCCACCAGGAATCCGTCCATCCTGCGCTCGAGGCCCACTGGCGGTCGGTGAGCCGATCGGGTGCCGGACCTGTTCTCGTGCCCTTGTGCGGCAAGAGCCTGGACATGTCGTGGCTCGCCGGGCAGGGATTTCCGGTCGTAGGGGTCGAACTCGAACCGAGTGCGGCGCAGGCGTTCTTCGACGCAGCAGGTCTGGCGCCGGCGACCGACGACAGCGGTCCTCTGCAATCTTTTTCTGCCGGCGGCGTCACGATATTTGCCGGCGATTTCTTCGACTTCGAACGCGCCGGTGAGTTCGGGCTGGTCTACGACCGTGCCGCGCTCATCGCCCTGCCCCGGGAAATGCGACCCGCCTACCTCGAACATCTCGCGAGCCTGCTTGCACCGGACGCGCGCGGCCTTCTGATTACGCTGGAATATGCTCAGGCGGAGATGCAGGGCCCGCCTTTTTCGGTCATGCCGGACGAACTCGACGACAGTCCGGCGTTCGACTTCGAATGCCTGGCACGAAACAACGTGATCGAAGGACATCCGCGTTTTGCCGACAAAGGCCTGACCTGGCTCAACGAGACCGTGTACGCCCTCCAGCGCCGCTGAAGCCATGCGCGGTCGGCACCGCAGTTATTTGCGTTTGCGATTGGCCAGTGCGGCCTTGCGCTCGGCGCGATTTCTCGGTGGTCTGTTGTGGGATTTGCCGGGCTTCTTGCCTTCGGCAGGCGATTTTTCCGCAGCTGGTGCCGGTTTGCCCCGGTGCTCGGACGCGGATTTGTCGCCCGACGGTCTCGAGCCCGATGGCTTGCCCGGCCGACTCTTCGAAGTGGATTTCGTTCGCGGCGGCCCGCTTCGCTTCTGTTTCGGCGACGGCGTGCTGCCGTCGTCCAGAGCGATTTCGAGCTGCTGGCCGGCCACCCAGACGGTCTTCAGATGGTTGAGCGCGCCTTGGGACAGATTGGCCGGAAGGTCGACCTGGCTGAATTCCTCGTGGATATCGATCCGTCCGATCTGGCGCGAACTCAAACCCGCCTCGTTGGCGATGGCGCCGACGATATTGCCCGGCTTTGCGCCGTGCGCGCTGCCGACCGAAACCCGGTAGGTGACGAAGTTGCTGTCTTCATCGCGTCGACGTTTCTGCTGATAGTTGCGCTGCTCATCGCGAGCCGGCGTTCTGTCCGGCCGTTGTGACCGGCTGCCGCGGTCGGCGCGCTCGGCTTCGAACTTTCGGGGTTTGCCCGGCGATTCCCGGCCGGGTTTTTCATCGAGCACCGGTTGATCGCCGCGGGCCATCAGCGCCAGCGCTGCCGCCAGATCCTCCAGCGATGCGCCCGTGGCCGCCAGCGTTGATTGAACAACCTCGCGACTGCGCGCCAGTTCGGCGCTTTCCAGCGCCTCGGCAACGCTCTCATGAAAGCGTTCCATACGCTTTTCATTGACGTCGCTGGCGGTGGGCAGCGACATGGCCTCGATGGGCTGGCGCGTGGCGCGTTCGATGGCGCGCAGCATGCCGCGCTCGCGCGGCGCGACGAACAGGATGGCCTCCCCCGACCGCCCTGCCCGCCCGGTTCGTCCGATCCGGTGCACGTAGGCTTCCGTGTCGTAGGGAATATCGTAATTGACTACGTGACTGATGCGCTCGACGTCCAGGCCGCGCGCCGCGACGTCTGTTGCTACGAGGATGTCGATGTCGCCGCGCTTGAGTTGATCGACGATCTTCTCGCGCTGCTTCTGCGGCACATCGCCATTGAGCGCGGCCGCCGAGAAGCCGCGCGCTTCAAGCCGCCCGGCCAACTCTTCGGTGGAAATGCGTGTGCGGGCGAATACCAGCATCGCGTCGAAAGGTTCGACTTCCAGGATTCGGGTCAGCGCATCGAGCTTGTGCACGCCGCCCACCACCCAGTAGCGCTGGCGGATGTTCGCGGCCGTGGTGGTCTTCGAGCGGATGGTGACGTGCTCGGCGTTGCTCAGGTGGCGATTGGCGATGCGCCGGATGGCGTCAGGCATGGTGGCCGAAAACAGCGCCTTCTGACAGTTGTCCGGAATGCGCTCCAGCACCTTGCCGACCTCGTCGACGAAACCCATGCGCAGCATCTCGTCGGCCTCGTCGAGCACCAGCGTGGACAGCGCATCGATTTTCAGCGTGCCTTTCTCGAGATGGTCGATGACCCGCCCGGGCGTGCCGACGATCACGTCCGCGCCGCGCCTGAGCCCGGCCAGTTGCGGCCCGTAGGCCTGGCCGCCGTAAATCGGCAGCACGTGAAACCCGGGCAGATGCGCCGCGTAGCGGTGAAACGCCTCGGCCACCTGAATGGCCAGTTCGCGGGTCGGCGCCAGCACCAGCGCGGTCGGTTTTCTGCCCGCCGGATCGAACCTGGCGAGTATCGGAAGTGCGAATGCGGCGGTCTTGCCGGTACCGGTCTGTGCCTGGCCGAGCACATCCGACCCGGCCAGCAGCGCCGGAATGGTGGCCGACTGGATCGGCGACGGCGCCTCGTATCCAAGTTCCGAAAGGGTTGCGAGCAGTGGCTGGGGCAATCCCAGGTCGGTGAAGGCCGGCGACGTAGATTCTGGATCGGTCATGAGCGGTCGAGCTTGAGGTTCAACCGCCCATGATAGCCCGTCGAAAGCCCCAGGAAAGACTTTGGCGAAAATGTTTACTGGCCGTGAATCCGGTCCGGCCGGATGCGAATCTTTGTCCGTCGGCCTTAAAGGGGTTGCGACTGGCGCTTTCGAAACACGCGCCTGGTCACCATTCTCAGGAAAATCGTGGCGGCGAACCCGGTCGCCGCGATCAGCGCCAGAACCCCGAAATAGCGCCTGTATCCGAGCACGCCGTGACTGGTGTCGACCAGCCAGCCGGCCAGCAGCGGGGCAAAGATATCGGGGGTATAGGCGATCATCGAGATCGTGCCGACGGCAATGCCGGTCAGATGCATCGGAATGGCCGATTCCTCGAGCAACGCGAAATAGATGCCGCGCAGCGCGAACACTGCCAGGGCGGTCGCAGTGATCTGCGCCCACAGCAGTGCGATGGGCGTCAGCGCCGCGGGAACCACCGACAGCGACGCGTATGACAGCAGCAGCACGACAAACGAGGTCCGGATTGCTTTCGACGGCGAGATCCGATCGGCGATGATGCCAGCGAGAACCGCCGCGACCGGTCGCAGCCAATCCCGGAAAGCGCCCAGCCAGGCGCCGAATTCCTTGCTGCGGCCGAAGCCTCTTTCGGCGTAAGCCGGGAACTCGTATGTACCCAGAAAGCTGAAATAGGCGCAGAAAATGATCACCGCAATCAGCCAGACCTCCGGCCTGCGCACCGTCTGGAGAATCGAGTCCAGCACGTGGAGTCTGCGGTCGCCGGAGTGATGTTCGGAAAACCTCTCATGGTCATCGGGCACCATGAACCAGATGGCCACCCCGGCCATGATGGATGCCGTCGAATACACCGCTATTACGGCGACGAGTCCGGCCTCGATCGTGGCCGACAGACCGAAACATACTGCTGCGATGGACCCGAGGCCGGCGCCGACGATCCCGCGACCGCCGTCGAGAATGCCGAACGCCCTGCCCTGTTCGTTGGGTCCGGACCACAAGCGGACCGCTTTGATGAGCGCCGCCCAGAACGTGAGAATGCTGAAAACGCCCCAGAAGGCATGCACGGCCAGCAGACCCGCGTAACCCGGCACGGTGGCCATATAGAATCCGCCGATCCCGGTGCCCACCAGGGACAGGGTCAGCAGGCGACGGGCCGAGAACCGGTCGGCGAGCCAGCCGCCGGGGAGATAACAGGCCAGGGCGAGAATGCCGAACAGCGCGTTGAGGGTGCCGACCTCGAAACTGCTCAGGCCGAAGGTCGCCTCCATGCTGGTCTGAAAGCTCTTGCGCAGGTAGGGCAGCATGTAGATGCTTTCGCCTGCAAGAATCAGGCTGCCCATGAAAAACAGGCGATGCGGCGGCTTTCTGTCCATCGCTTCAGGTGAAATCGGCTTGTGCACTCCTAACGCAGCTGACTATCCTTGCTCCCCCGCCGGTTCAGGCTCGAACCAGGCGCACCGTCCGCGTCGGCTTCCTGCTGGCAAGCCACGCAGAAACGAACGCCCGGCACGGCCTTGCGTCTGGCCTCGGGAATGGAAGCCCCGCATTCGGCGCATTCGTTCAGGGAGACGCCCTGCCCAAGGCGGGCACGGGCGCGCTTGACGCCGTCTTCGACGCTCGCGTCGATCTGATCCTGAACCGCGCCGTCACGCGCCCAGCCGCCCGCCATCAGTGCGCCTCGGCCCGATCGGCTTCCGCCTTGGTCGCGTGCCGGGTGCCTTCGGCATGCTCCGGCGGCGCATAGACCGTGTAAAGCTTCAGCGGACGACTTCCGGTGTTGATGAAATTGTGCTCCATGCCGGCGTGCACGAAGATCAGGTCGTTGGTCCCGATTTCGCGCGCCTGGCCCTCGAGCACCGCCTGGCCGTTGCCTTCGGTGAGCACCAGGATCTGGTCATGGTCGTCGTGCACTTCGGCACCGATCTCCTCGCCCGGCTTGAGCGTCATCAACACCACCTGGCACATCTTGCCGGTGATCACGGTTTCGCGAAAATCCTCGTTGTCCAGCGATTTCCTGAGGATGGGCACTATGGATTTGTCGACTGTATCGGTCATAAGTTGACCTCCGTTTGTTTCAAGTGCGGCCTACCATGAGGCACGCACTCTCAATTATTCGTAA
Organism: uncultured Halomonas sp.; assembly: GCA_964476005.1. Lineage (GTDB taxonomy): Bacteria > Pseudomonadota > Gammaproteobacteria > Xanthomonadales > Wenzhouxiangellaceae. The sequence goes on along the minus strand of CAYYZR010000014.1, from coordinate 20,280 downwards.
ACGCGCGATCTGTGCGCCGGATCCGGCTTTTGGCGGATCGGGAAATGCACGCCGCGACACTTCAGGACATCGGGGCGTTGGAGTGATAATGCCAGACGAATATCGCCGCCGCCCCGCGGTACGGTCGCCAGGGCCGGGCCACGGCATCGGTCCGCTTCCGGTCAGGACGCGCGCGCATGTTCTTGAGCCGGTGCAGGCCGGCCTGGATGCCGAGGTCGTCGGCCGGCCAGACGTCGGGACGGCCCAGTGCGAACAGCAGGAACATTTCCGCGCTCCAGCGCCCGAAGCCCTTCAGCCGCGTGATCTGCTCGATGACCTCGTCGTCCGGTAGTTCGGCCAGCGCCGCCGGCACCAGCGACCCTTCCACGACCGCCTCCGACAGGCCGCGGGCGTAGCCGATCTTCTGGCGCGACAAGCCCAGCCCCCGCATCGCCTCGTCACTCATTTCCAGCACGCGCTCCGGCTGGAAATCACCGTCCAGCGCGGTCTCAAGACGACCGAATATCGTCGCGGCTGCCTTGACCGAGAGCTGCTGGCCGGCAATGATCCTCAGGAAATGCTCATAGCTCGGCTCGCCGCCGCGGCGCTCATCCGGGTAACCCACCTGCGCCAGCGCAGCGGCGATGTGCCGGTCGCGCCCGGCAAGTTCGTCAAGCGCCCGGACCAGATCATTCTTTTTCAGTTGAAATTTCAAGGTTTGCTGCTCGGTCGACTCCAGAAACCGGAACGCTGACGTTAACCGGACAATTTGCTTGAACCACGGGATTCTCCCATGCCTTTTCGGGTCCAACAACCGGTCTGCTATAGTTGACTCGCCGCATTGGCAGTCGGGACAAACCTCGAAATTCTCTCCATCTACCGCACGGGGGCAGGTGTTGATGACCAGCATCGAAAGAACTCTGCTCGACCACGCACCCGACGCGGTTTTCTGGACGCGGCAGGACGGATCCTTCGCCTACGTCAACAGGGCTGCTTGCGCCGGACTCGGATTCAATCGCGACGAATTGCTAAAGCGTACCATCTTCGACATTGATCCCGACATCACGCCGGAATTCTGGCGCACTCACTGGCAAAGCGCAGGCTCGCAAGACATTTCGACGCTGCAGCGCGATCACCTCCGAAAGGACGGGACACGCATGCCGGTTGAAGTGCAGATCCGGAAGCTTCCGGTGGGTGACGAAATCGTCCACTTCTCCTTCGTCCGCGATCTGACCACCGAAAAGCAGCTGGAATTGCAGCAGCAGAGTCAATTCACCTACCTGAGGGCGTTGTTCGACGAAAGCCCCGTCCCGCAGCTCATCATCGACCCCGATAAAGGCGATATCGTCGAGGCAAATGCGGCGGCGGCCGAATTCTACGGCTATGACGCCGCAGTCCTGTGTTCGATGAAGATTCAGCAGATCAATGACATGCCGGATGATCAGATTCGGGACGAGATGCACAGGGCGCGCAGCCGCAGGCGCACGTTTTTCGAGTTCCGCCATGTCGCCGCTGACGGCGGCCGGCATCACGTGCACGTATATTCGGTTCCGATTCATCGGGAAGGAAGGGATTTCCTCCATTCCATTGTTCTCGACCAGACCGAAATCGTTCGCTCACGAACGGATCTCGTTCGATTCAAGGATCTCGTTCAACGTCTGCCGGTTGGCGTCTACCAGGCAACGCCGGGCAAAAACGGTGTATTCATTTCAGTCAACCCGGCCTTGTGTCGAATCTTCGGATTCGACAGGGAAAATCAGATGATCGGGCGCCGCGTTTCCGATTTCTACGCCGACCCCGACGATCGCGCCAAGCTCAGCCGACGCATCCTTCAGAGCGGCCACGTTTTTCGTGATCGTCAAAAAGCCGTCAAGGCCAATGGAGATCCGATCCTGATCGCAGTGACCAGCCAAGCCACCCAATTGGGCGACGACAATACAATCGTTGAAGGTGCCGTTGAAGACATTACCGCCTTGCACGAGGCCAGGATCGATTTGGAACGCGCACATAGTCGGGCGCTCAATGCAATGCATGCCGCCCCGATACCCATGATGACCTACTACGCCGACACCGGCCGGGTCGAAGCCGTGAACCAGGCCTGGTGCGATTTTTCAGGCTACCCGGCCGAGTCTCTGCAGACGCTGGACGACTGGACCCGGCTGGCCTACGGTGACAGGGCGGAAACGGTCAAATCACAGATCGAAAGCATGATTCAGGACGGCGTGCGGGTTGCCGAAGGTGATTTCGAGATCCGCCGTGCCGACGGAGAGCTGAGGATCTGGTCTTTCCACTCGTCACCTCTGGAGTTCAGCAAAGGCCGCCCCACCCTGTTCATGTCGGTTGCCACGGACGTGACCGACGAACGTGCCGCACAGACCGCCATGCGCCAGTCCGAAGCCATCATCAGATCCGCAAGCGAAGGCATCGCGGTCACCGGCCCGGACCGATCGATCGAGCATGTCAATCCCGCCTTTACCCGGATTACCGGATACAGCGAGCACGAGGTTCGCGGCCGAAACCCCCGGATTCTGTCGTCCGGGCGTCAGGGCAAGGCCTTTTACGCCGAGATGTGGAGCCGGATCGATGACAGCGACCACTGGCAGGGCGAGATCTGGAATCGGCGAAAGTCGGGTGAGATCTATCCGGAATGGCTATCCATCTCGGCCGTGCGAGACCTGGACGGCAAACTGATCAACTATGCGGGAATCTTCAGCGACCTGAGCGAACTCAAGCAGTCCGAGATCGACCTGGAGCACCTGCAGCACCATGACGTACTGACCGGATTGCCCAACCGTCGCTTGTTCACCATGATGCTTGCCCAGGCGCTGGATCGGGCACGTAGTGACTCGAACTCGCTTGCCGTGCTTGTGTGCGGACTGGATCGATTCAAGCGCATCAACGAGAGCTTCTCCTATCAGATCGGGGATCAGATCCTGCGTCTCGTCGCCGAAGAGTTGCGCGACATTGGTGTCGGCCCGCTGGATGTTGCGCGGGCTGGAAGCGATCAGTTCGCGCTCATGATCAAGTCCAACGCCACCCGCCAGCAGATCAACGGACTGGTTGCCAGGATCGCCGCGCTCGCATCCCACCCGGTTCGGATCGACGGCCTCGAGCCTCTCAGCATCCAGTTCAGTGTCGGCGTATCCCGTTTCCCGGATGACGGCGATACGCCCGAGGAACTCATGGGAAAGGCAGAAAGCGCAATGTTTCGGGCCAAGAAAATCAATCGCGGCGGACATTCGATTTTTGACGCAGCGCATATAGAGGGCACGCAGCGGAAACTCGCTCTCGAGACGGAATTTCGAAGTGCAATAGAAAACAACGCATTGGACGTGCATTTCCAGCCAGTGGTCGCGGTGCAAAGCGGCAGGATCGTCGGTGCAGAGGCGCTTGCGCGTTGGTTTCGCGATGACGGAAGCGCGGTCTCGCCTGCCGAGTTCATCCCCATGGCCGAGCAATCCGGACTGATCGGGAATATGAGCTTTCAGTTGCTGGAGTCGGCATGCCGGGCGACGGCGCGAATCCGGGGCCGCTTGATAAAGGGTTTCAAACTGGCCTTCAATCTTTCGGCGATCCAACTCAACGACGAGACACTTACGTCCAGAATCCTGGGTTGTCTGGCGGCATACGAGTTGGTGCCTGAGGACTTTGAACTCGAACTGACGGAAAGCACCCTGATGCAGCAGGCCGGTGGACCCGGTAAAGCGCTCAAGGGCTTGCGAGCAGCCGGCATCCGGCTTTCAATCGATGATTTCGGCACCGGCTTTTCTTCACTGGCGTACCTGCAGGAGATCGATGCCCAGGTTCTCAAGATCGACCGGCGATTCATCGAGGACATCGAAACCAGCTCTGCCGACGCCAGAATCGCCGTCGCCATAATCTCGATCGCACACGAACTCGATATGGAAGTTGTCGCCGAGGGCGTTGAAACCCAGGCCCAACTGGATTTCCTGCGACAGAACGGATGCGATTATTACCAGGGATACCTTTTCAGCAAACCGGTTGGATTCGATGAATTCGAGGATCTATGTCGACGCCATCAATGAGCTTTCTTCCGCCCGAACACGAGCTCAAGGAGCGATTCATACGCGCCGGCGGGCCGGGCGGCCAGCACGTCAACAAGACGGAAACCGGCGTGCAATTGCAGTTCGATGCGGCCGCTTCGGGTCACCTGTCCGAATCGGTCCGTTCGCGCCTGCTGCGGATCGCCGGCTCCCGAGCCAGCGCATCGGGCGTCATCACGATCGAGGCCACCGAGCACAAGAGCCAGAGGCGCAACCGCGAGCAGGCGCGCATCAGGCTGGCCGAACTCATAGAGAAAGCCTCGAAACCGCCGCGCAAGCGACTCAAGACGCGCCCGACGCGGGCAGCCAAGAAAAAGCGCCTGCGGGCCAAGCGTCACAGGGCGGGGCTGAAGCAGAAGCGTGGAAAGCCGGGTCTGGACGACTGATCCGTGCGGCAGCCATGAGATTGATCAGTCCGTAAGCGATATGTCCGGCTCGGATTCCGACGTATTCAGACGCATCGCACGCTCGGCCACATAAAGTATGCCGGTCTGGCGCGCCCGTTCCATTACCGCGGTTGCCAGTTCCCTACCCGCGCCGGTCTGCCCGCTCCCCAGCAGTTTGGACGCTAGCGCCACGTCGGTCTCCAGCGCAAGCAGGCGATATCCGGCGTTGTTCGCGCGCTCGCGCACGGCACGCAAGTGTGCGGATGGATCTGCAACCATGTCGAGTTTACCGAGAAGGATCTGGTAGCCCAGGGCAACCTTCAAACTTGCGTTGACAAGCCCCAGGCGCTCCACCCGCAGGAGTTGTTCACGGGCCTCGTTGATGCGACCTTGCAACTGGAGAGCCTCGACCAGCACCACGAAGCCCTCTGCGACCAGGTGGTTGTTCCGGCTCTGGTCGATACGATCCACGATGTGAAGCGCCGAGGCCTCGGCCAGGTCGGGCCGACCCCGTTCCAGATCGAGCCTGCCCCGATCCAGGTGGCTCCGTAGCTTGAGGGACTCGTCCTGCAGACCTTCGCGAAGCTGTTGCGATGCATCGAAAAGCCTGGCCGCCAGTTCACGATCGCACTCCAGCAATGCGAGATAACCGGAAATGCTGTTGATGCTGGCCAGGTATTCGCTGTTGGAAGGCTTCAGTGCTGCTGCCGAGGCCAGCGCTCGATGCGCTTGCTCGGCCCGGGCCTGGTCGATATAGACCCGCGACAACTCTGCCAGGGCTATCGCTGCCCTGTCAGTGCGCCCCAGTGAAATCAGAAGCCTTGCGCTTTCGGCCAAATGCGCCTCCGCCGCTGCGAGCTGGCCGGAATTCAGGGCCAGGATTCCTGCATCGAAAATCGCGTCGGCCAGCGCGGGCCGATCGCCCAGGTCTCTGTAAAGCTCGATCGCCGAATCCAGCAGTTCTTCTGCCCGCGCAACCTTTCCTTCGCCACCCAATGCGTTGGCCATTCCGTGCGCTGAGGCGGCCTCGCCCCTGTTCACTGAAAGCCCCCGGAATATCACGTATGCGTCAGTGTGCGCGATACGGGCTTCGACGAGCATGTCTTTTCGCTGAAGCAACAGCCCGTTGGCGTGTCGGACCCACGCGTAGCCGGACCGGTCGCCGATGCGCTCGAAAAGTCTGCCGGCGCGCGTAAAACTTGCTTCGGCATCCTCAAGGTTTCCGGCGTCGAGTTGCAGATGCCCCAGTTCGAGATAAACCTCTGCGGCTTGCTCGAGATCGCCGGCGCTTTCGAAGCGGCGTATGGATTGTTCAAGCAGGGGGCGCGCTGCGTCGGCTTCGCCGAGCGCGACCAGAAGCTGTCCTTCGGTTCGCGTACAGCTTGACATCCCGAGGGTATTGCCGATTGCGGCGAAAACCTTGCAGGCCGGAGCCATGTTCTGCCGGGCTCTTTCCAGGCGGTGCTTCTGCAGGTCCAGTTTCGCCAGCTCGAGCAGCGCCTCGGCGCGGCCCGATTCGTGCTGCCCGAAGTGCATCGTATCTACTGCCCTGACGTACGCCTCGCGGGCCTCGGCCAGCCGGCCGATCGTGGAAAGTGAATGTCCGATTGCAAGTTCTGAACGCGCGTACAGCATCCTCTTTTGGCCTGACTCGGCGGCGTTCAATGCCATTTGGGCGGCCGCAAGCGCATCGGCAGGATGATCGTCGCGCCGTTCCAGCGCGTACTGCGCAAGGTAATACCGCGCCCCTGGATTCTCCGCCGGCAACAACTTCCGGATACGTTCCAGTGCGGAACGCGCATCGGACGGCGGCGCAGAAGCCAGCAAGGCCTCGAAAAGCCCAAAGTGGTACTCGATCTGTTGAGGAAAGAACTCCGTGAGACTGCGCATGCAATGCGTGACTTCGTTCCAGTCTCCGGATAGCCGCGCCAGCAAAGCGCGAACTTCCAGACGTTCGCGTCGGGACAGCCCATCGAGTTTGAGCGCGGGGTGGTCGATGAGTTCGCGTGCGCGCACCTCGTAACCGGCCCGCAGGTACGCCTCTATCTGCCCCAGCCGCGCGGCAACCGATTCAGCGTCGAATCCCAGGCTTGCGTCGAATTGTTCGGCGGCGCGGTACCATTCCATGTCTGCCATTGCCTGTGCGCCCCGCATGAAGGCAGCTCTTGCCTCGATGTCTTCGGGCATGGAAATTCCGTCCAGGCGGACCCATCCGGCAGGCTGGGAACCATACACGGGCAGCAGCTCACCAGAACCCGGCCGGAACCAGTAAGAACCGGCGACCATGCCGATCAACAGCAGCCCGAACACCGCCATCGTGGCCAAGGGTGAATGCGACAGCGTCACGGGCTCGGCGCTGGAATCGCTGATTTTTTTTGGGGCAGGCGTCGCATCGACGGTTACGTCGGCGACGAACTGGTAGCCACAGCCGTGACGGGTTGCGATGATCCGCGGCTGCGACGCGTCGTCATGGAGCGCACGACGTATTTCCCTGACCGCCTGGGCGACGCCGCTGACCGAAAGCGCATTGTGACCCCAGACGGCCTTGAGCAATTCCTCGCGAGAAACCATGGAAGGGGCGCGCCGGACAAGATATTCAAGCACCTTGAATGCCTGCGGACGCAATGTTGTTTCGCGGCCGTCGGCGTCTTCGAGACGATGGAGGTCGGGATCAAGCTGGAATCGATCGAACGTGTAGCGCATGAATCGTTTTTTCTTTCAGCCTTTTTGTCAACCTGCCCCGGCCCGCTGGCGAAGCGGAACGCGCAATCAAAGCATGATGAAGCAGGAGCCGGAAATAATCCAGTATGATCATTCCGTCTCCAGCTTCCGCGGGTCTCAACATTATCAATACGCCAAACGCGTCCTGAACGGGTCACGCGCCCGAGAACTTGTTGTTCACGCATTGCAGGCCGCACGGAACCGCGCCCGTCCCAGGGCCGCCTTCAGTTCCCGACAAAGGTCGTTGGCGCTTTCAAGGCCGACCGACAACCTCAGCAAGCCGCCGCCAATGCCGGCGGCACTGCGAGCCTCCGGGCTCATGGCTGCATGCGTCATCGTCGCCGGATGGGCCACCAGCGACTCCACGCCGCCCAGCGACTCGGCCAGTGAGAACAGTCGAAGACCGTCCAGGAACTGTCGCACCGCAGGCTCGCCCCCGGCCAGATCGAGTGTGACGATTCCGCCGAAACCGCGCTGCTGGAGACCCGCCAATCGGTGCTGAGGATGGCTCTCGAGGCCCGGATAATGCACGCAGCCAACCGCTGGATGATCGGCCAGCATGCGGGCCAACACCCCGGCATTCTCCTGATGCTGGCGCATCCTGACCTCCAGCGTGCGCAGGCCTCGCAACGTCATCCAGCTGTCGAATGCGCTGCCGGTCAGTCCAAGGCAGTTGGCCCACCATGCGACGTGTTCGGCGACTTCGGCGTCGGCGCAGATCACGGCGCCGCCCAGGACGTCACTATGGCCATTGATGTACTTGGTCGTCGAATGAACCACGATATCCGCGCCCAGACGCAAGGGTTGCTGCAGCACAGGCGTAAGAAAGGTGTTGTCGACAACCACTGTCGCGCCACCGGCATGCGCGAGTTCGCAAATGGCCGGGATGTCGACGATGCGCAGCAGCGGGTTGGTTGGCGACTCCAGCCACACTACGTCACTGGGCGTCGCAAGCGCATTTCTCCAACTCCGTTCAGCCTGGAAATCGATCCATTCGACCCTGAATGCGCCGCGTCGGGCGAGTGCGTCGATCAGTCGCCAGGTGCCGCCGTAGCAATCTGCAGGCGCCAGCAGTCGCTGCCCGGGTTCGATCAATTGCATGACGGCCGTGATCGCGGCCATGCCAGTCGCGGTGACGCACGCGCCCGCCCCGCCCTCCATCCGGCAAAGCGCATCGGCCAGAAGGTCCCGAGTCGGGTTGCCCGAGCGGCTATAGTCATGCCGCCGCGGGCAGCCCAGATCGGAGAAGGTGAAGGTGCTCGACAAGTGCAGCGGCGGGACCACAGCACCGTAATGTCGATCATCCTCGATGCCGGCGCGAACCGTCCGGGTCGAAAGGTTCAGATCGCGTTCATTCATGGTGGTCATCCCCCGCCCGGCGCATTCAGCAGGCTTTTCAGCAGTGGATTCAGAAGATCAGTGGACTTCAGGAATGCATCGTGGCCGAAAGGCGAATCGATCAGATGCAGGCGCGCCCGTATTCCGATCGCCCCGGCAAGTTCGCGCAGTTGCGATACCGGCACCAGGCGATCCGACGTCACGCCGATCAACTCCGCACGACAGCGCACCAGTGTCGGGTCGACGCAGTGCCTGTCCAGTGCCGAAGACAGCGCAAGGTAGCGTCCGGCGTCGAATCGATCGGAAAATCGTGTGCCGTTGTGATCAAAGTACTGTTCGATACGCGAGAGGGTCTCCACGGGATCTGCATCGAAAAAGCGCTGGTCGAAAAGACTCGCCGGTCGATAACTGGTGAGTGCAAGACTGCGGGCAAGTGCAACACCTTGTGCGGGATTGCCCAACCGGGCCAGGGATTCGATGATGCGCCGCTGTATCAGACGCCCCGCCGTTGCCGCGGGCGTGGATCGGTGCGCGCCGCTGATTGCGACCAATCGTCCGATCCGGTCGGAATGCCTGGCGGCGAATGAAAGGCCAACCATCGCGCCGAAAGAGGCGCCTACAAAAACCTCGACGCGGGCGACGTTCAGCGCATCGAGAACGGCCGCCAGCAGATCGGCTAAATCATCTGTCGTCGCAATCCCATTTTCGCCCGGTTCCGGCCAGTCGACCGAGAGCAGGCGAAAGCGGTCGGCACTCAATGCCCCTTCGGCACCCGTGATTTCCGGCCACCACCGGCGGATTCGCCTGTCGGCACTGATACCGCCCAGGACCAGTGCCGGCGGATCGGCTTCGTCACCCGAAATCCTCGCGCGCACGGGATGAATCCCATGAACCTCGAGTGTCACGTCGATTGTCGGCGAACGAGACAAGTACGCCGGTTCGGCACTCGGTCTGCGTCGTCGCACCGGTGTCTGAACGCTTTTCGTCGAAGATTCGACGGCTGATGGATTCAACATTTCGCCTGGCCTCCATGAGAACGAAAGAGCGCTCATGGACCGGGAGACGAAGAGTGGAAGCAAGAAACGGGGCACGCCCCGCAAAAACGCGGCCACTCATCTTCCGAAAGCATTCGCTTCCGCAGGAATTGGCACCATGTCCGCGCGATGCGCGGCGGTTGCCCCGGCTTCAAAGGGCCTGTCCCTCAGCCGGTCTCGATGAGCTTTACAAGGCAAAGGCTAACGGCTGTCTGCCGCGCCGTCAAAGAACAAATAGCTATATGCCCGGCACCTGCCGGGGCTTGACTTTGCCGGTCGAATCCTCAAAGATATCCATCAGCGCCGATTTGAAGCCAGCTTGCGGGCGCTTTAGAAATCCTGCTAAAGAGGCCGGCAATATCGTCGTCCTTCTTGCTTTTGGATTCCCGCAGCGTCTCGATTTCGGCCCATCGACGGTTGCCTGGGCAATCGTCTTGCTACCGCGATAGCAGACGGGAATGCGATCAAGCCATGAAACTTCAGCAACTGCGTTTTTTGCTCGCCGTGGTCGAGAACGACCTCAACATCACGGCGGCGGCCGAAGCGCTCTACACTTCGCAACCGGGCGTCAGCAAGCAGATACGTTTGCTGGAGGACGAACTCGGTCTTCAGCTTTTCGTCCGCAACGGCAAACGAATGGAGGCGCTCACGGCGGCTGGTCAACGCGTTGTGGAGCATGCTGCCCGCGTGATGCACGAAACCGAACGAATAAAATCGCTGGCCGATGAACTGCGCGGCGACGAAACGGGCACCCTTTCGCTGGCGACCACTCAGACCCAGGCGCGCTACGTGCTGCCGGAAGTCATAGGCGAATTCCGCCAGCGATTCGCCAAGGTCGATTTCCATCTCCATCAGGGCACCACCGAGCAGATTGCCCGGATGCTCACTGACAGGCAGGTCGATTTTGCGATCGTCTCGGGTTCTACCGAACCTTTTCCAGACGTGACTACACTGCCGGTATACCGCTGGGATCGCGTGTTGCTGGTCCCGGCCGATCATTCGCTGGCCAACGCCTCCCGGCCGCCCGATCTTGCCACGCTTGCTGAATACCCGCTTGTGACCTACTTGTTCAGCGACCGGCCCGAGTCTTCCTTGATGAGCACGTTTTCGGAGCAGGGCCTGAATCCCAGGATCGCATTCACCGCTCGTGATGCCGATGTCATCAAGACTTACGTTCGCTCCGGCTTCGGCGTCGGAATTCTGGCGGGGATGGCCGTGGAGCCGGGAATCGACGACGATCTGGTCGCAATCCGGATCCCGGGTTTGTTCCCGCGCCTGACCACCTGGATCGGTTATTCGCGCGATCTGCTGTTGAAGACATATCACAGCGAATTCATCACGCTGCTGGCGCCGCATTTCACGCCCGGACTGCTCGACCAGGTCTGTCGAAATGTGGAACCCGAAAGACTGCAGCAATCGCTGGCTCAACTCGAGATCCCGTTGCGCAACGGTCCAGGGAGCCCCTGAGTAGTCACACCATGAACTGTCGCTTCAGCTCGGCTTGAAGCTGTGAGCCATATCCTTTTTCAGCCGCGGGGGGAAACCATCGCCCGGACGGGCATGCGCTGTAGGACAAACGCCTACATCCTCGTTACAGCTTCTCCTACGCAACGCCTCGGCGCACGCCTACAGGCGAAGAATACTCTCTCCGATACCGCCAGAACAGACTGAATCCTAAGCTGGTTTCGTCCAATTCAAGTCCAGCCCAAGGGGGGTTCGGACACCAGCCAAAAAGGTGGGAGTCAGTCATGAAAAACCTAGCGATAGCGCTTCTAGCGATCTTTGCGTCATCCGGCGCGCTTGCGTGGAATATCCATTTGGCGCGTAACCCCATACCCGATCAGTACATCGTCGTGCTCGAAGAGGATCAGTTTGCGCCGCCCGGCCTCGCCACCGCCGAGCAGCGTTCGCGGTCGGTGCGCCGGACCGCCGACGAGATTGCGTCTGGATATCGAGGACGCCGCCAGCACGTGTTCTCCGAAAGCCTCACGGGATTTTCGGTCATCATGAGGCGGGGCGCTGCGCGCAGACTTGCTCGCGATCCACGCGTCGCTTTCATCGCCGAAGACGCGGTTGTGGAGTCGACCGAAAGCATTTTCCAGCCTAATCCGCCCTCCTGGGGCCTCGATCGCGTCGATCAACGTTCGGAAACGCTGGATTTCAGTTATGCCTGGTACGCCCCCGAACCGGCAGTCGACGTGCATGTCTATGTGCTCGATTCCGGCATTCGCAGCACCCACACGGATTTCGGCGGTCGAGTCGATACGCTCAACAGCTTCAACGCATACAACGATGGAAACGACGTCAACGATTGCAATGGACACGGTACCCATGTAGCCGGGATCGTCGGCGGTCAGCAACACGGGGTGGCCAAGAACGCGATTCTGCATCCGGTGCGCGTTTTGAGCTGCTCCGGTTCGGGCTCGCTTTCGGCCGTTATCGCGGGTATAGACTGGATTACCACGCAGGTGATCCAACATCAGCATCCGGCAGTGGCCAACATGAGCCTCGCGACCAGTCCTTCGCTGGTGCTGGACAATGCCGTTCGAACCTCCATCGAAGCTGGCGTCACCTATGTGGTGGCGGCCGGAAACAACGGAAACTCCGCCTGCTACTATTCACCGGCGAGAGTCGAAGAAGTATTGACCGTTGGTGCGACGACCGTGAACGACGCCCGGGCGCCTGATTCGAACTACGGTGACTGCGTCGACATCTACGCCCCGGGTTCCGGCATCAGTTCAACCTTCAACCGCAGCGACAGCGATACGCTCACGATGTCCGGCACGTCGATGGCGGCGCCGCATGTGGCGGGTACTGCAGCCCTTCTGCTGGCGCAGAATCCGGATACCGCCCCTGCAGAGCTTGCCGAAGTCATCATCGGTCAGGCCAGTTCGTTCGTCGACGAATTGGGAACCGACGGCATCAGCCCGCTGCTGTATTCGCTGATCGAGGTCGAATCCGGACCGGCCAATGGTGGACTTGAGTTCACTTACGAATGCAGCCACCGCAGTCGCCGCTGCGTGTTCAATGCCAGCCTTCCGCCCGAAAGCGGAACGGTTGAACGCTACTACTGGGACTTCGGCGACGGTTCGAGTTCGGATCACCACCGTCCAATCGCTCGCCACGGCTATCGCCATCAGTCAGGTTCGGTTACCGTGATTCTCGCGGTCGAACTCGCCGACGGCGGCAGCTACATGACCAGCCAGGTTGTCGACTTGCCCTTCTGACGGTCCCCACCTCGGTCACCAGGGCATAGGGCCCGGGCTCGAGGATTCCTCCACGGTGCGGCTGGCGCCTGGATGGAATCCTCTCGCCCGGGCCGATTTTTTTGCCTTATCATGATCAGTCTGTATCATGACTCAATCCACCAACAACAAGGCGGCAGGGGCGGCCGGCGAGACGACGGAAAGTCCGCGACCGTCGCATCCGGCAGAAGCGGGCGAATATGCTCGTCTCTATCGCCTGTTGACCGAGAATGCGCGGGAAATGGTTTCTCGCCATACCGCCGACCTGACGTTTCTCTACGCCTCGCCCGCCGCCAGCCGGGTCATCGGCTATACCCCTGAGCACCTGATCGGTCACAGGCTTGACGATCTGGTCCACCCGGACGATCTTTCGTCGGTACTTTCGACGTTCGCGCTGGTGCGCGACACACGGAGCGATTCGAGTACCGTTTTCAGGTGCCGGGCGCCTGACCAGCGGTGGCGCTGGTGCGAACTGGCGTGCCGAGGCGTGCTTGACGAAGGCTCGGGCAGCGAGGAAATCCACGCCACGATTCGCGACGTAACCCGCTACAAGCAGATCGAAAAGGCCATCGAGCGGGTGGCCAAGGAATGGCGAGGCACGTTCGATTCAGCCCAGGACGCCATCATGATGCTGGATCGCCGGGCGAACGTGATTCGCGTCAATCTGGCCACGCTTCGATTGCTGGACTGCGAGTTCGGCGACCTGATCGGCAAGCCGCTGGCCGAGGTCACCAGGACCCGCCTCCGGCTGGATGATCCTTTTGAGGTCCGACAGGTCTGGTCAGGCAGGTCGCAGGCGCGTACCGACCTGGCGTTGCCGGACAGGTCGATCTGGTTGCGGTCCACGGTGGATCCGATCATCGGCGAAGACGGCAGGATCGAAGGAGCGGTCGTTTTCATCGCCAACATCACCAACGAGAAGCACTCGGAAATGAGATTGCTGAACACGCTCGAGGAAGTCCGGGAGCTCTCGTCTCACCTGCAAACCGTGCGCGAGGAGGAACGGCGCTCTATCGCTCGCGAAGTTCACGACGAACTCGGTCATGCGCTGACGGCACTGAAGATGGATATTGCATGGCTTGTAAAACACGTTCCCGACGATGACGGCGAAATTTCCAGCCGAGGCGGAGAATTGACAGGGCTGGTCGATCAGACGATTTCATCGATGCGGCGGATCGTTTCTCGTCTGCGCCCGCCGGTGCTGGACGATCTTGGTCTTGATGCCGCTCTGGAATGGCTGGCATCTGATTTTCAGCGCTATAGCGGTGTCCACACCGAGATCACGCTTTCGGATATTCCGAAGCGCCTCCGCGGCGCAAACGCAAGCTGCATTTTCCGGATCGTTCAGGAGGCTCTCACCAATGTATCCAGGCATGCGGCGGCGAACCACGTTTCTATTCGGGGTCGGATGGAAGGTGCCTCATACCGGCTGGTGGTGCACGATGATGGCCAGGGGTTTGAATTTGACCGCGAATCACACAAGAGCGGGTTTGGACTGATTGGCATTGCCGAGCGGGCTCGGGAACTCCACGGCGCGATGCAAATGGACAGCGAGCCCGGCAAGGGTGCAACCCTGACGATTACGTTGCCCGAGGCGGCAATTCGATGATCCGCGTGCTGATCGCCGACGACCATGCAATCGTTCGCGAGGGTCTGAAGCGAATCCTTGCTGACGATTCATCGATTGAAACCGTGGCCGAAGCCGCCAACGGTCAGGAAGCAGCGCGTCTCGTTCGTCAGCATAAACCGGACGTGGTGCTGCTGGATATTTCCATGCCCGGCCGAAGCGGCATCGATGCGCTTGCCGATATCCAGTCCGCCAGTGCCGGCACGCGAATCCTGATCCTGAGCATGCACCCGGAAGACCAGTACGCAATCCGCTGCCTGCGCGATGGTGCCGACGGGTACTTGACCAAGGAGAGTGCGCCCGATTTGTTGCTGGGGGCCATCCGCAAGGTTCATTCAGGCGGCAAGTATGTCAGTCCCATGCTGGCCGAGAAGCTGGTGACCAACCTGAACAGCGAGCACGAGCGAGCGCCCCACGAAGCGCTTTCCGATCGTGAGTTGCAGGTGCTGATAATGATCGGCGCAGGCGAGACGGTTTCCCGAATCGCCGACAATCTCTGCGTCAGCGTCAAGACCGTCAGTACATACCGCGCCCGCATCCTCGAGAAGATGGACATGGACAACAACGCCCAGCTGATGCGCTATGTCATGGACCACGCGTTGTCCTGATTGCAGCCCGAGCCCGATTCCTGCCTGTCTATTCCGGCTGGTGCAGACCGCATTCCCGCGTCAGACCGAAAAATCTCAGCTTTTCCTCATCGTCGACTTCATGAATCGAGCGCGTCGTGTGCCAGTCGCCGATCGAAAGATAGCCTTTCTCCCGTAGCGGGTGATACGGCAGGTCGTGCGCGTGCAGGTAGCAATGGATGTCGCGGTCGCTCCAGTCGGCGATCGGGTGAACCTTGAATCCGCCCCAACGATGTCCGATGAAAGCCAGATTCGCGCGACTGGAAGCCTGACTGCGTCTGAGGCCGCTGAACCAGGTCGCCGCATCCAGCCGCTGGAGCATGTCCTGCATTGGCCGGACCTTGTTTTGCAGGTTGTAGGCGCGGAGTCCTTCACTGCCTTGCTCCCAACGCTTTCCGTACCGCGATTCCTGCCAGGCCGGGCTCATTTCGCAGCGCGCCACACGAAGGTTCAGCGACAGGCGGTCGGCAATTTCATCGACGAATCGATACGTCTCGTCGAAGTGGTAGCCGGTATCGACGAAGACGACCGGAATGCCAGGCACTACCCTCGTCACCAGGTGCAACATCACCGCAGATTGCATGCCGAAACTCGACGACATGACGTGCGCTCCCGGCAAATGGTCCAGCGCGCATTCCACGCGCTGCGACGCGCTCAGATGGCGCCAGGCATGGTTGAGTCGGTTCAGTTCGAGCGGTACGGGGCCGTCTTGCGTACTCGGCGCGCCACGCAAAATAGCGGCGCGGGTATTCATGGCTCGTTGATCTCACGACCGTGTTCCACTGCGGCCACAAGACCTGAGCGCACGGCAAAGTCGCCGAAGCGCTCGCCCGGCTGGCGATCCGCGGCATAACGTCCGAACCATCCATCCACCGCTTCGAGAATTGCTGGCTCGTCAACGTTGTCACTTACCAGCTTGTTGAGCCGCTCGCCGTTGAACGCGGCGCCGAGGTAGAGGTTATAGCGGCCGGGCGCACGACCGACCAGGCCGATCTCACCCAGATAGGGCCGTGAGCAGCCGTTAGGGCATCCGCTCATGCGGATATTGATCGGCTCTTCCTCGATCCCGTGCCTGAGCGCAATTTCTTCGATTCGCGTGATCAGATCCGGAAGGTAGCGCTCGGCTTCGGCCATCGCCAGGCCGCAGGTGGGCAACGCGACGCAGGCCATGGCGTGCTTGCGCAACGTCGAGTCGCGCGCCGATCCGTCCAGCTCGAAGGAATTCAGGATCTGCTCGACGTCTCTCCGTTGATCGTCCGCCACGCCGGTCAGTACGAGATTCTGGTTGGGCGTCAGGCGCAGGTCTGCGGCATGGCGCTCGACCAGCATCACGAGCCCTGCGCGCTGGGCCGGCCCGATTCGCCCGTTTTCGACGAACACGGTGTACTGCCAGCGGCCGTCGGCGGATTCTGCCCAGCCCTGGCGGTCGCTGGAATGCGTGAATTCGAAAGCTCTTGCCGGCTGCAGCTCGATGCCGCTTCGCTGCCCGATCTGTTCGAGCAGCCATTCGGTGCTTCGATCGTCCAGGGTGTACTTGAAACGCGCATGCTTGCGGTTGTTTCGATCACCGAAGTCGCGCTGGGTGGTCATGATGGCTTCAGCGACGGCCGGCAATTGCACGGGCTCGATGAAGCCGACCAGCCGCCCCAGCAGCGGGAAGGTGTCCGGCTCGCCGTGGCTGCAGCCCATGCCGCCGCCGGCAATCACGTTGAAACCAGCAAGCCTGTTGTCGTCTTCGATGGCGACAAAGGCGATGTCCTGGGCGTATGCGTCGATGTCGTTGGTCGGCGGAACCGCAATCCCGATCTTGAACTTGCGCGGCAGGTAGGTCTTGCCGTAAACCGGATCGTCCGCAGTGTCGTCGAGCCCCACCTTCTCGCCGTCGACCCAGATTTCCTTCCAGGCCGTTGTCGCGGGTGTCAGGTGGGCGCTCAGGCGCTCGGCCCATTCCAGCGCTTCGGCCTGGACCGGGCCGAGCTCCGGCTGAACGTGACACATCACGTTGCGGTTGACGTCGCCGCACGCGGCCAGCGAATCCATGCCCACCGCATCGATGCCGCGCACCAGGTCGCGCAGCGATTCCTTTGCGATGCCGTGATACTGAACCGCCTGGCGCGAGGTCAGGCGCAGCGTGCCGTTGCCGTAGTCTTCGGCAAGCCGGTCCAGTGCCCGCCATTGCTCGCGCGAGATGCGTCCTCCAGGCACGCGAACCCGCAGCATGAATTGATACAGCGGCTCCAGCCGGGCCTCGCGCCGCTTGCCGCGCACATCGCGATCATCCTGCTGATATATCCCGTGGAACTTGCTGACCACCGTATCGGCCGCGCGGATGGCCCCGGTGGTGAGATCGGCAAGACTGTCGTGCAAAGTACCGCGCAGCGCACGGCTCTCGGACTTGATTTTTTCGACGTTCAGATCAGACATCGATTATTGACTCGTTTGGTGTGATTTCTAAAAAGCATGAACCACGAAGGGCACGAAGGACACGAAGGTAAAAAGTCAAAAGCAGTTGTGTCGCGGGATGAATGCCTTCGGCCTCGTTTTTAGCGGTGAATTTGCCTCCAGAGAATTTCTTTTTCTTCGTGTTCTTCGTGCCCTTCGTGGTTAGCGCATTTTTTTCCAACATCGATCGCCACTCAATAAACATCCTTCTGGTATCGCTTCGCATGTTTCATGGCTTCGAGGTATTCGGCGGCCTGTTCCTCGGTCTTTCCGCCCTGGCCTGCGATCACGTCCAGCAGCGCACGTTGGACGTCGGCGGCCATGCGCTGCCCGTCGCCGCAGACGTAGACGTGCGCGCCGCGCTCCAGCCAGTCGAAGACGTCCCGCGCCTGTTCGCGCAGGCGGTGCTGCACGTAGATCTTTTCGGCCTGGTCGCGCGAGAACGCGACCGACAGCCGATCCAGCGCGCCTTCCTTGCGAAAGCGCTGCCATTCGAGCTGATAGAGAAAGTCGGTGCGCCGGTTGCGGGCGCCGAACAACAGCCAGTTGGCGCCTTTCGCGCCCTGCGCCTGGCGATGCTGGACGAAAGCCCGGAACGGCGCCACGCCGGTGCCCGGGCCGATCATGATGATCGGCGCTTCCGGGTCTTCGGGCAGACGGAAGCGGGGGTTGGCCTCGACGTAGACCGGGAGCGTATCGCCCGGCGAAACCGATTCGGTCAGTTGCCAGGAAGCGACGCCGGCGCGCAGGCGATCCCGGGAATCCAGACCGCCGACGCGCTTGACCGTGAGCTGGATCTCGTCGTCGCCGACCAGCGGGCTGGAGGCGATCGAATACAGCCTCGGCGAAATTCCGCGCATCATGTCGACAAGCGCCCCGGCGTCGACCCGGGCCGGAAATTCGCGCAATACATCGATCACCTGGCGCGTAGCCGTCCATTCGGCCAGGCGATCACGATCGTCGGTCAAGGCGCGCAGGTCCGCGCTGTCGGCCGCGGCCGCCCAGGCCTGCAGGAACGGTCTTGCCAGCAGCGTGAGCTCAAGACGGTGCGCCAGCCATTCGCGGGCGACCAGCGTTTCCTCGCCGCGCACTACCCTGGCTGCGGGATCGATGCCGGAGACCTCCAGGATCTCGTCCACGAGTCGAGCGTCGTTGCGCGGCCACACGCCCAGGGCGTCGCCCGGCTGCCACTCCAGGCCGCTGCCTTCAAGCAGAAGTTCGACGTGGTGCACGGGGCTGGTCGAGGGCGCGACCGTCAGCGGCGAAATCTCGAGCACTTCGGCGTCGTATGGATTGCGGCGGTCGATGCGATTAATCGCGGATTCGGCATCGCGGATCAGTTGCAGGCGCGGTGTTTTGGGCGCGGCCTGGCCCGGCTTCAGAGCCGCTTCCAGTTTTCCGAGCAAACTCGGGCGCCAGGCGTCCTCGACATGTTCGAAGTCGACGTCCACGTCAACCCGGTCCATGAGCCTTTTAGCGCCCAGGGCTTCGAGCCGGCTGTCGAATTCCTGCCCTGTCCGGCAGAAATCCGGGTAGCTGGAATCGCCCAGCGCGAATACGGCGAACTTCAGATTGTCCAGCCGGGGCGCCCTGTCCGAAACAACCAGCGTGTGCAGCGCCTCGGCATCCTCCGGTGGGTCACCCTCGCCGTGCGTACTCATGACCAGCAGCAACGTATCGAGCTTCGCGATCGATCTCGGCTTGATGTCGGCGGTACTGGCCAGCTCGACCGAAAACCCGCGGGATTCCGCGTCGGCGGCCAACCGCTGCGCCACGCCGCGGCCGTTTCCGGTTTCAGAGCCGTACCAGATGGTGAGCGTCGGCGCCGCGGCCTCCTCGTGCACGCCATGCTCGGCCGACGCCTGATTGTCCAGCCGCGCGGCCGCCACACCGGCAAGGTATCCGGACGCCCACTGCAACTGAACCTCGTCGAGTTCCGAAGCCCACTTGCCGAGCTGCTTTTCCAGATCTTGCCGCACTGCCGGCGAAATGGCCATATTCGTCTTCCGATCGCGAATTCCGTGCTGCAAGACTAAGCAGGATGGCGTGGAAACGGAACGATTTGCTGGTTATGCCCTTATAGCCAAATGTAAGGTCTGGGGAACCCAGGTCATAACCGCATGGAATAAGCGCCAAGCCAACAAGTATTTTTCTTTTGTCCCGGCCCGGCCTACGCTCTGAACCATGAATACCGAATCAACACCCGAGGCCGGCGAGTGGCTGCCTGTATTCCTACGCCTGGCCGGTCAACCGGTGCTGGTCGCCGGCGGCGGCCTCGCAGCGCGACGCAAGATCGATCGCCTGCTCAAGCACGGCGCGCAGGTCGCCGTGCTGGCGAACGCGCTCGAGGCGCCGCTGGACGAGTACCGGCGTCAATCCCGCATTCGCCGGATCGAAACGCTTCCCTCCGACAGTGCGGGCTATCGATTGGTCGTCGTTGCCACCGACGATGAACGTTTGCGGCCGGCCACCCTCGCCTTCGCCACCGCGCACGCCATTCCGGTCAACGCCGTCGACGACCCCGCCAACTGCACCGCCATCCTGCCGGCCATCGTCGATCGCTCACCGATCACCATCGCGATCGGGTCCGGCGGCAAGGCGCCTGAACTGGCGCGAATGATCCGAAGCCGGATCGAGGCCATGCTGCCGCCATCAACGGGGGCGCTGGCGCAACTGGCTGCTGATCTCAAGGACTCGATTCGAACTCGCTTTCCCCAGTTGCCCCGTCGGCGACAGTTCCTCGGCTGGCTGTTTCGCGGTGCGCCGGCCGAAGCGATGCAGTGCGGTTCGCCGGCCCGGGCGCGCGAACTGGCGGCTC
>CAYYZR010000013.1:0-27854 GCA_964476005.1 uncultured Halomonas sp. | reverse complement strand
TCCACCCGTAGCCACCATTTCTCCCGCGCACGCCAGATTTCGAATTGCTTCCGTACACGGTTGCCGGAACAGTTCCGGGCCTGCACTGCCGAGCGACCTCAGCGGTGCGTCGCGGCGTACATCTGCAGGAATTCGCCCAGCATCGCGGGTGTAATCCTGAACGGATTGAATTCGCCGACGCCGTGGCGGCCGAGCAATTGCAGCAGCTGCCGGCGCATGCTGACGTAGCTCATGGTGTTTTCGGGGAACATCCGCCGCTCGATCGGTTCGACAACCAGGAGTTCGGTGTTCTTGTGCCTGACGTCATCGCTGTTTCGACGGTATATCGCTTCGATGGCTTCGCGCGGCCCTTCGAGACATTGCAGGAAAAAGCGATTTCCGTAATGAAAGATGCCGCCGGCGAGTTCGTCGGCCTGCAACCTGGGCGCCGGGTACATGATCCGTGAAATCTCGAGCTCGACCCCCCTCGGGTCGGCCCAGCTGGAAAAGTTGGCTTCGCTGCAGAACGCGGCCCGCACGAGCGCGTCGGGCGCGTAGTCTTCGAACACTGTCATGTCGTCGGAGGATCCCTCGATTCCCGCAGTCATATTAGCATCGCCGAATCAGCGGGCGAGCGGGTCCGTTTCGATTTGATGGCGGGCTCAGTGACAGTCGATTTCTCCGGCACACACCCGAATCGCATCGCCGCCGATCGTCAGCGACTCGAATGCTCCGTGCCTGATTTCGAACCGCACCCTGATTCGCGCCGGCCGTCCCATTTCGATGCCCTGCTCCACCTGCCAGTCGTAGTCGCCGTCGGCGAGCTCACCAGCCGCCATCAGCTGCGCCGGCAGCCCCGCGGCCGCCGAACCGGTGGCCGGGTCCTCGGCAACGCCGATGTGCGGCCCGAACATCCGAACGTGCCAGTCGGAACCCGACCCTGGCGCGGCCGGCGCGTAGAGGAGAACTCCACAGGCATCGCCCAGTCCGAGCGCGTCCCAGGCCGCGGTATTCAGGCGCGCGCCCTGAACGGCAGCCAGAGGCGCCGCGGCGTAGAAAAAGTCGATTCCGGCGCCGCAGCGCCTCGGCGCGTGTGGACCGGTATCGACACTGTCTTCCGGCAAGCCGAGCGCGGCTTCTACGCGAGCCGCCTCAGGCCCGCGCGCTCGAACCACCGGCAGATTGGGATTGTCGAATTCGGCATGCCAGACGTCACCGCCGCGATTGTCCACGCGCACCGGGAACCGGCCGGCCGACAGTTCGAGCATCATCGGTTCGTCACGCCTGCCCCGGCGCGCGATCGCCGCGGCCGCGCCCACCGTGGGATGACCGGCGAATGGAAGTTCGCCGCCGGGCGTGAAAATGCGAATCCGCGCGACGCATTCGGCAGTCCCGGGGGTCAGCAGAAACACGCTCTCGGAGTAGTTGAACTCGCGTGTAATGCGCAGCATCGCCTCGCCCGACAGGACATCGGCACCGAAGATTACCGCCAGCGGGTTGCCGGCGTACCGGCGGTCCGTGAAAACGTCCCAGGTTTCGTATCGAAGCATTCCGCGCACCGGTGTCCTTTCCGTTCATGGGTCTCGATCGGATTCTGGCATGCTCGCAAGAAAAATATTTTCCCCATTTTCAAAAAACTGGCGTATAGTGCTCGAAGCTGCAGAACACAGCAGTGGTTGATTTTGACCGTAATCCCTAAAGACTACCCTTCAATATCCTCCATTTCCTGAATTCACGCGCAGTCAAGAGCGCACCGGCAGCACATCGGGCACCGCCATTTCGGCAACCCGGTTTTTTTAATTAATTGAAAGAGTAAAGAAACAATGTCTACTACCACTGGCACAGTGAAATGGTTCAACGATGCGAAGGGTTTCGGCTTTATCTCGCAGGATGACGGCGGCAAGGATGTATTCGTGCATTTCAGCGCGCTGACCGGTTCGGGCTTCAAGAGCCTTGCCGAAGGCCAGAAGGTCGAGTTCGAAGTGACCGACGGCGCCAAGGGCCCGCAGGCTTCGAACGTCGTCACGATCTGATCGCGACCGACAGAAAGCTGTAGAAAAGGCCCCGCCCAGTGCGGGGCCTTTTCTTTTTAATGACATCGGATTGCCTGCGGTACCCGCTGCCAGCCAGATTCGCTATGCTGTGCATCCGGCCAAACCGGTGCAGCTCAATGGAAGACACGCGGCAGATGGCAGCAAAGGTTCTTTCGCTACTGGACCTGACCCGACTCGAAGACGACGCCGACGACAGCCAGGTGCGCGCACTTTGCGCACGCGCCGATACGCGCTTCGGGCACCCGGCTGCGGTCTGCGTGTATCCGCATTTCGTCTCCGCGGCCCGGGACGCATTGGACCAGGCCGACCTTTCGAGCGATGTCGCAGTGGCGACGGTGGCCAATTTTCCCGCCGGCGGCAGCGATCTGAAACTGGCTCTGCTGGATACGGAACAGGACCTCGAGTACGGCGCCGATGAAGTCGACGTGGTGTTTCCATGGCGCGCGTTGCTGGCCGGCAACGAGGCCGCCGGCGCCGATCTGGTCGCCGAGTGCAAGGCGATCTGCGGATCGCACACGCTCAAGGTGATCCTGGAATCCGGGATGCTCCCCGACGCACATGCCGTCCGGCGCGCCGGCGAGATCGCGATCAACGCCGGCGCCGATTTTCTCAAGACATCGACCGGCAAGGTCGCGGCGGGCGCCTCGCCCGAGGCCGCCCGCACCATGCTCGAGACCATCCGCGACAGCGGCCGGCCGGTCGGCTTCAAGGTCTCCGGCGGGGTGCGCACGCTCGCCGATGCCCGCCAGTACACGCAGATCGCCGAAGACGTGATGGGTCCCGGATGGGTCTCGCCGGCAACCTTCCGGATCGGCGCCTCTAGCCTGCTGGATGCGCTGCTGGCGGAGCTCGAAGGAGAATGACCCCGCTGCCCCAGGAAATCATTCGAAAAAAACGCGACGGCGGTGTCCTGGACGATGCCTCGATAAATGAATTCATCGCCGGCATCGCCGACGGCAGCGTGGCCGACGAGCAGCTCGGCGCGTTCGCCATGGCGGTCTTTCTCAACGGCATGAACCGGGACGAATGCATCGCCCTGACGCTGGCCATGCGCGATTCGGGGCGGGTCATGCAGTGGGCGGACCAGGACCTGCCGGGGCCAGTGCTGGACAAGCACTCCACCGGCGGCGTCGGCGACGCGGTCTCGCTGATCCTCGGGCCGTGGGTGGCCGCCTGCGGCGGCTTCGTGCCGATGATCTCCGGGCGCGGGCTCGGACATACGGGCGGCACCCTGGACAAGCTTGCCAGCATCCCGGGCTACGATCCGTTCCCCGATCCGGAACGACTTTCGCGGGTCGTCAGGCAAATCGGCGTGGCGATCATCGGCCAGACCGACGATCTGGCGCCGGCGGATCGGCGCTTCTACGCGGTGCGCGACGTGACCGCCACGGTCGAGTGCATGCCGCTGATCGTCGCCTCGATCCTGTCGAAAAAACTCGCCGCCGGCCTGGAGGCGCTGGTCATGGACGTCAAGACCGGCAGCGGCAGCGTGATGGGCGCCGAATCGCGATGCGTGGAACTGGCCGAGACCATCTGCAGCGTGGCCGCGGGCGCCGGCACGCCGACTTCGGCGTTGGTGACTGACATGAACCAGGTGCTTGGTCGCAACGCCGGCAACGCGCTGGAGGTCGCCGAAGCCATCGAAATCCTGCGCGGCGAACGCCGCGCAGGCCGGCTGCTCGAAGTCACCCGCGCGCTGGCGGCCGAAATGCTTCTGGCCGGCGGACTGTTCGCGGAGCGCAACGAGGCGCTTTCAGCGCTGGATGAAAGTCTCGGCTCCGGCCGCGCCGCAGAACGGTTTCAGTCCATGGTCTCGGCGCTGGGCGGTCCGAACGAGTTGCTGGGGCAGTATCGGGAGATTCTGCCCGAGGCCCCCGTGGTCGTAGAGGTCGCACCCGCAGAGGCCGGTTTCATCGTCGAAATGGATGTCTACCGGCTCGGGATGACCGTGGTCGAGCTCGGCGGCGGCCGAACGCGCAGTGACCAGAAAATCGATCTCGCCGTGGGCCTGGAGAACGTCGCCGGCATAGGCGAACGGGTCGACGAGCACCGCCCGATCGCGCGCATCCATGCCCGCAGCCACGAGGACGCCGCGCGCGCGGCGACTCGACTGACCGCCGCGATCAGGCTGTCGGACACGCCTGCAGACCCGCCGCCGCCGATCCACCGCGCCGTGAATTCGTCGCGGCCCCGACCCGCAAGGGATACATTTTAATCGTGAAGCGTATCGACCCGGAAATTCTCCAGGCCCTGCTTCGGACCCGTGAAGCGGCCTATGCACCCTACTCCGGGTTCCAGGTCTCGGCGG
This sequence comes from uncultured Halomonas sp., assembly GCA_964476005.1. Lineage (GTDB taxonomy): Bacteria > Pseudomonadota > Gammaproteobacteria > Xanthomonadales > Wenzhouxiangellaceae. The sequence continues at coordinate 23,513 of CAYYZR010000013.1, read as the reverse complement.
TTGCCGTATCATCCGACGGTCGCAGCTATGCCGGCTGCAACGTCGAGACGGCACACTTCAAGAGCGTCTGCGCCGAGGCCTCGGCACTGTCAGCCATGGTCGGCGCCGGGCGGCGCGAACTTGCGGCCATCTACGTCCTGGGTCCCGGAGACACGCCCTGCCCGCCCTGCGGCGACTGTCGCCAGCGAATCCACGAGTTCGCCCGCGGCACGGCGCGCGTGATACTGGTCGACGAAAGCGGCCGAGAACTGCAATGCCGCACCATCGAGGAACTGCTGCCTTATGCATTCGGGCCCGACAGCCTAGAAACGCGCTGAAGCCCGGCTGAACCTGAAATCGCACGGAGCCGGCCACCGGAGACAATTCCATGCACAAGACCATACCAATCGCTCTGCCGCTTGCCGCGATCACGTTTGCAATCACGCTTTCAGTCGCACTTGCATTTTCGTCCCATGCTGATTCCGCCGAACAGGAGGTCGACGCCATGGACACCGATACCGCCGGGAGATTTGCTCAGTTGGCACTCGACTGCATCGAGCGCGAATACCCCAACCTGATCCATCACGTGCTGACCGGCGACGACGATGTGGCGCCGCCGCGCGAACTCACGCCTGCCTTCTACGGGTGTTACGACTGGCACTCGGCGGTGCACGGCCACTGGCTGCTGGTCCGCCTGGCGCGCCGCTATCCCGACAGCGACTTCGGGAAAAAGGCAATCGAGGCGCTGGGACGCAATCTCACGCACGCGCACCTGCTGGCCGAGGCCGCCTACGTCGCCAATCCGGCGCGCGACGGTTTCGAGCGGCCCTACGGTCTTGCCTGGCTGCTGCAGCTGATCGCGGAACTGGACGAATGGGGCGAACCGCCCGCCGACCAGTGGCGCGAGTGGCTGGTGCCGCTGGAATCGATCGCGGTGCAGCGGCTTACCGAATGGATTCCGAAGCTGGGCTACCCGATCCGGATCGGCGAGCACGACCAGACGGCCTTCGCTTTCGGCCTGGCCTGGGATTACGCAGAACAAGTCGGCAACCCTGCGCTTCGCAAGTTGCTGGCCGATGCCGGGCGGCGCTTCTACATCGAAGATCGAAATTGCCCGCTGAGCTACGAGCCTTCCGGCCACGACTTCCTGTCGCCTTGCCTGGCCGAGGCCGACTTCATGCGGCGAGTTCTGAGCAGCGAGCGCTATGCCGAGTGGCTGACCGGATTCCTGCCGAACATCGGCGAAGCCAACTGGCTACCGGTCGCGCGCGTGACCGACCGCAGCGACGGCAAGCTGGCCCATCTCGACGGCCTGAACCTCAGCCGTGCCTGGATGCTGGGGGGCATCGCCTCGGGCCTGCCCGCCGACGATTCCAGACGCATCCCGCTGCTTGAAGCGGCCGCGGGGCACGCCGAAGCCGGGCTTGCCGGTGTCAGCGACGCGCACTACGAGGGCGGCCACTGGCTGGCCAGTTTCGCGGTTTACCTGGAAACCCGAAGAGGTATCGCCGGGGGCGACTGAACGACAGCGAGCGTCGATCCGCAGAACGGATATGTCCGGATTTTTCCACGCCATGCGTAGTCAGGCGCTGAGCGTCGAACATATTTTAAAAGGCTTCTCCGATGAACCAGGAACGACTCCGCAAACCCGGGTTCGGCGAACGACTTCGCCAGCTCGGCTACCTGTTCAAGCACACCTTCACGCTGGTCGGTCGCGATCCCGGCATCATCCGGCCGCTGGCCCGGATGATCATCTACGGCGCCGTGGCGGCAAGCGCCCTGTTCTGCGCGCTGCTGGCGTTCGGGCTCGATGCGGATGGCTCCGGCGTCGCGCTGTTGCTGACAGCGATCGCGCTTTTCATCTACAAGTTCTTCTATTACAACCGCCAGGAGTTACGCCAGAGCTGGCTGGCCGCCGAAACCCTTCAGGGCCGCAATCGAACCGCGGCCGAAGCCGGTGCTCGGGTCGACGAACTGGCCTGGACGGCGCGCAAGCTCGCGCTGATCGACATGCTGGTCGCGCGCCTGGCGCAGCTGGCGCGCGGCGAAAAAGCCGGCTTTCTGGTGCGCATCGTCGCCGGCGCGCTGGCCGAAGTCTGGGATCTGGTCAACCATTACCTGCTGCCATCGGCTGCTGTCGACGGACTGGGGATTCGCGACGGCGTGGCGCGCATGCACAAACTGCGCGACAACGTCCCCGAAACACTTGCCGGGGTATTCGGCATCGACATCGCCGCGCGCGCGGTCGGCGCGATCATGGGACCGGTCTATCTGCTGCTCGTCCTCGGCTCGGGCGCGCTTGGGCTGTGGATCGGCAACGACCTGCCCGCGTTTGAGGTCGGCGAGATAGCCGACCTGCTCGGCCGGGCCGGCATCGACGTCGCTGCCGAAAGCCTCTACTTCGCGTGGCTTCCGACGCTGATAGCACTGTGGATCGGCAAGCTGGGCAGCGTCGTGCTCGAACGCACGGCCACCACGGTCAAGGTCATCTACTTCACCGTCTTCTACATGCGCATTACCCACGGCGACGCGATCATCGATGAAATTCGCGGCGAACTCGACAGTTACCTCAGGATGGAAGCTGACGATGTGGAGCCGGTAACCTCCCCGGCCTGATTGACGGCAAGGACGACGTCAGGAGGTTCGCTCGGCCGAGGCCGCCCTTCGTCGCCAGACCCAGCCGTTGCGGCGATCTTCGCCGCTCAGCAGGTATTCCAGGATCCGGTCGTTTTCCAGCGCTGCGCGCACCCGGCGCGCAGCGCGGTTGCGGCCGGCCAGCAGAATACGGTCGCCCAGCTCCAGCGCGACGTCGTCGCCGGGGCAGAGGATGTCTTCTTCGTCACGGCGCAACAGGACCACTTCCAGCTCGAGCCGCGCGTTACGCTGGCGGGGGTTTCGCAGCAGCGTCGACACCGGCACCTCGATGCCGGCTTCGATGGCGCGGGCGATCGCCGGTGCGCGCTTGGCGCTGATCCGGCCGCCCGAGAACTCCGGCGAATCATCGGGCTGATGCTTCAACAATCTGGCCAGCAAATCACGGGCGAAATCGTTGTCGCGCTCCAGCAGCGCCGAAAGAAACGGCTCCACCAACGAAGAGCTTACCCGGCAAAGCATATAACCGGCGATGACCTGGCTGGGCTGGCCGACGAAGTCCGGCTCGGCGGCGCGAAACAGCGCGTGGGTCGAATAGCCGTTTTCCAGCGTGGCCAGGAACAGCCCCGGGTTGAGATCCCGGGCCGTGATCAGGATCGACAGGTTGTCGGCGTCGTCGCTGGTCGCGGCCACGATGCCGACCGCCGAATCGACGCCCGCCTCGCTCAGCGTCTCGGCCTCGGTCCCGCGTCCGGCCACGGTGCCATCGGGACGGCCGGGTCCTTCGGGATTGGGGTCGACGACCGTAACCGACATACCCTGCTCTTCGAGCAACCCGGCGACGGCCCGCCCGACCTGGCTGAATCCGCAAACGATCCAGTTGCCAGCCGGCACCTCGCGCGGCGGCACGAGCCGCGCCCCCGGACCGGATGAAATCCAGTGATACAGCCGGAACAGGTCGGGCCGAGTGATCGCAAGCCCCATTCGGCGGATGTATTCCTCGACCGGATTGACCACGTAATCGGTCTCGAACGAACGCATGTTCGCGGTCGCCGAGTCGGAGTGCGCGCGGGCGTGCACCACAACACTATGGTTGAGCAGCTTGGCGCTGATCGCGACCTTCAGGTTGGTCTTGTCGCTGCCCGTCACCGCGATCACGCCGGCGCACCAGCGGTTGCGCAGACCGGCCTCGACCAGGTTGTCGGGCTTTTGCGCATCCATGCCGAACGACGTCACCGTCGCGCCGAGATCCTCGACTTCGAGCGTCTCGATCTTTTCGCGGTTCTTGTCGACGACCACGACCGGGTGGCCGCGCGACGTCAGTGCCCCGACCAGGATGCGGCCGGTGTCGCCGTAGCCGCAGACCAGGTAAAACGGCCGGTTCATCGCCCGCACGCCGCGCGACTGGCGTGCACGCCTGAGCGCGCTGCGATAAATCGGATCCTGCATCAACGAAATGATCGACCCGATCGAGAACAGCCACGCGATCACGGTCAGATAAATGCTGACCATGGTCCACATGCGCTGCGCCGGCGTGAAGTCGTAGGGCACCTCGCCGAACCCAATGGTGCTGCCGGTATAACTGACGACGTAGAAGGCCTCGAACAGGCTCATGCGCCAGGGGTTACCCTGGTCGTCGATGCCCGGCATCAGCGTGAAGCCGACGGTCGCAATGGCATAGGCCGAGATCAGCACGACCAGCGGCACGCGCATGCGCCGGAAGAACAGGAACAGAAGTGACTCCGTTTTCATGCCGGCAGCCCGCGGTTCAGCGGCTCAGCCCGGCGGTCTCCAGGGTAAGCAGCACGACCGACAGAAGGTTGGCCAGAAGCGCCCCACCGGAAAGCGAAACGATGCTCGCCATCACCATTGGGGTCAGTCCGACATCGGTGACATGTACGGCTACGGCCCAGACGAGGGCTGCGGCAATCAGCTGAAGATCCACGACCAGGCTGGACGCGAGCAGCACCGCACCCATGTGGGATCGCTCGCCGAATTTCAGCACCGTGGCGATCAAGCCCACGACCAGCGCAGCGAACAGTTCGTAAACGTTGTGATGGTCGGGATTGTCGATGTCGCCAAGAAAGAAACCGAAATTCAGCGTCAATGCCAGGAGAACGAAAAAGCCGAATACCACCTTACCCAAGTTCATGACAGAAACCCCTGAAGTAGTTGCGAAACATTATGCCTCAACCGATTCGGGATCGAAATCCAGTGCCGAATCCGGCCGGACGCGTGATGCCAGCGCCGTTCTGGTTCATGCGTGCCGGGGATCAGTTACCATCGATTCAAATGATCTATTAATGGTCGAACCCCGACCGATCAAAGGAAGCCGGTCATGAGTGGAAAGAAGCGCAATTTCGTGGTCATCGGACTGGGCATGTTCGGCCGTACCATCGCGACCCAGCTGGCGGCCTTCGGCAACCATGTCCTGGGTATCGACAATAACGAGGCGCACGTCAACGACGTCATCGACGACCTCTCCGAGGCGGTGATCGCCGACGTTCGGGATGACGAGTCGCTGCGCGAGGCAGGCGTGGATCAATACGACGTCGCCGTGATCGCGATCGGCGACGACCTGGAATCGAATGTGCTGTGCACCATGAACGTCAAGCTGCTTGGCGTGGAAACGATCTGGGCCAAGGCGATGAATCCCACCCACCACAGGATCCTGGATCGCCTCGGCGCCGACCGGGTCATCCATCCTGAAGAGGAAATCGGCCAGCACGTCGCCCAAATGCTGCACAACCCGCTGGTGCGCGACTATCTGAGCCTGGGCGACGGCAACTACCTGGTCGATCTCTCCATACCGGAATCGTTCGAAGGCAAGCGTCTTGAAGAACTGAAACTCGCCGACCACGAGGACATCCGGGTCGTGGGCATCATGCGCGGCAGCGAGTACATTGCCGGTCAGGACGACGAAACCCTGCTGGAGGTCGACGACAAGCTGCTGCTGCTGGGCCAGCGCGACCCGCTGAGAGACTTCAGCGACAGCCTGTAATCAATCCATGAGCCCCGGGCTGCTATCCGTGTTCGGCCGTCGCGCCATCAACATCCCGCCCTCGGGCGTGCTGGTACTGACCTACCTGCTGCTGATCGCGGTCGGCACGATGCTGCTGATGCTGCCGGCCGCGACCCACAGCGGGATCGGCTGGTCGGACGCGGTCTTCACCGCCACTTCGGCCGTGACGGTAACCGGTCTGGTGGTCGTGGAGACCGGCGGCGATTTCACGCTGCTGGGCCAGGCTCTGATCCTGCTCCTGATCCAGCTCGGCGGCCTGGGCATCGTGACCTTTGCGGTGCTGATCCTCTCCATGCTCGGCTTGCCGGTCGGACTCTCGCAGCGCATCTACCTGCGCAACGAGCTGAACCAGACCTCGATGTCGGACCTGCTTCGAATGGCGCTGGTGATCCTGCGGGTGGTGATTCTGTTCGAATTGGCCGGGATGGCCGCGCTGGCCTTCGTGTTCGTGCCGGAATTCGGCTGGCTCGAGGGCCTCTGGCAGTCGCTTTTCCATGCGGTTTCGGCTTTCAACAATGCAGGATTCGGACTGTTCCCGGACAGCTTCGTCCGCTGGGCCGGTCATCCCGTGATCAATATCGTGGTGCCGCTGCTGATCGTGGTCGGCGGCATCGGTTTCAGCGTGCTCACCGATCTTTATTACCATCGAAGCTGGCGCAAGTTCTCGCTCCACACCCGCCTGATGCTGGTCGGCAGCGCGGCGCTGGCCGCCTGGTCGATCGCGACGTTTGCCCTGCTCGAATGGAACAACCCGGAAACCCTGGGCCAGTTCGCCGCCGCCACGGACAAATTCATGGCCAGCATCTTTCAGGCCCTGACCACCCGCACCGCCGGATTCAATACCGTCGACATGGCCGAGCTGGAAGACAGCTCCACTTTGATGTTCATCCTGCTGATGTTCATCGGCGGCGGCAGCGCCTCGACCGCCGGCGGCATCAAGGTCACGACGTTCCTGGTGATGTTGCTGGCCACGGCGGCGTTCCTGCGGCGCCGGTCCGATCCGGTGGCGTTTCACCGCAGCCTGGGCCACGCCGAGATCATGAAAGTCCTGGCGCTGGTTTCGCTGTCGGCGTTCACAGTGACCGCCGCGACCTTCCTGCTGTCGCTGACCAACGACCTGGATTTTCTCGATTTGCTGTTCGAAGCCGTTTCCGCCTTCGGCACGGTGGGCCTGTCGCGCGGCATCACCGATGACCTGGACCAGGCCGGACGGGCGGTGGTCATCACGCTGATGTTCATCGGCCGGGTCGGGCCGCTGGCGCTGGGCCTGTTCATGGCAACCCGGGTGCCGCCCAGCGTTCGCTATCCTGCCGGGCGCATATTCCTCGGCTGACCCGGCCCGCTCACCAGTCCCCGGGCGTTTTGCATCGTCCCACGGCCATTCCAGACGGTTACCGGCGCCAGCGCGCCTCCAGGCCAACGTGGAAGGTCGTGCCCGGCGCCGGTTCGAAGTATCGGCCGCCGAACGCGTTGACCCGGACGTTGTCGATATAGCGCTCGTCGAACAGGTTGCCGAGGCCGGCCGACAGGTCCAGGTCCAGCCGTCCGGCAGAGAAATTTCGACCGACGTGAGCGTCGACCACCACGTAGTCCGGGCTGGCCGCGGTATTGGCGTTGTCGGCAATCACCTCGCTGGCCGCGCGCAGATCGAGGCCGGCGTAGAAGCCGGCCGGTCCGCTCCAGTCCAGCGCGCCGAACGCATAGTGACGCGGCACGCCCGGCAGCCGATTGCCGCTGAAGTCGCCGTCCGGCGCGCTGAACCGGTCGAATTCAAAATCCGAATACGTGTAGCCGCCGCGCAGCCGCCAATCCTCTCCCAGCCGCGCCGAAGCCGCCAGTTCCAATCCGTTGCGCGTCGATCGGCCGGCATTGCGGAAGAAGTCGCGGCCGCTGCCGGAGAATTCCGGCACCTCGAAGCTGGTAATGGCGTTGTCGATGCGGGCCCGGAAAACGCTGGCCTCGTAGCGAATGCCGGTCCCGACCGCACCGCGCAGGCCCAGTTCGTAGCTGCGGGCCGTCTGCGGGTCCAGAGCGCGGTTGAAGCCGCCGCCGGCGCCCGGATCCTCGGGGTTGGCCAGTTCGGTGGTGGTCGGCGTCTGAAACGCCGTGCCGGCACTGGCGTAAATACTCAGGGCGCTGGACGCCGACCAGACCAGACCCGCGCCGGGACTGGTCTCGCGCCAGGTCCGCCGGCCCGAGTCGTCGCCGTCGACCAGCAAACGGTCGTCGACATCCAGTCGGACTTCATCGAAGCGCACGCCGAGCCGAAGCGTCCAGTCCGGCGCCAGGCGGATTCGATGCTGGGCATACAGCCCCAGCGCATCGACCTGCTCGTTCTGGTCCAGCACGCGGTCGCCGCGGATGCCCTGCAGGTTGTCGAAGCGCAATCTGTCATCGTCCTGGCGCCGGTAATCGAAGCCGGTGGTCAGGCGCTGCGGAATGCCGCCCCAGTCGGCATCGATTTCGTACTGGCCGTCCAGGCCGGTGAATGTGCGCTCGAATGCCACCTGCCCGCCGCTCGCAAACGGCAGGCGGTTTTCGAAGTCGCGCAGGAATCCGAAGCCGGACAACCGGACCCGCTGCCGCGCGTCGACAGCGTGCTCGACGCCGGCGCCGAACCGCCACTGTTCCAGCGATTCGCCGGCATCGAATTGGACGTTGGCCGGCCGGGCCGCACGTGGCGAGGTTCGAGCGAGCGCGGCGGTGACCGCCCCAGGATCCTGTTCTTCCGGGGTCTCGAAATAGCCCGCCACGCCGGTCACGCGGGTGCGCTCCGACGGTGTCCAGGCCAGCGTCGTCTGGGCCCGGTACTGTCTGACGGCGGAATGGCGACGAAACCCGTCCTGATCGAAACGGCTGGCCGAAAACCTGACCCCGAGCCGGTCGTTGCCGCCGCTCAGCGACAGCCGGGTGTCGACCAGGCCGTAGCTGCCGACGGTCTGGCCGACGGTTGCCGAGCCCCGGCCGTCGGGCTGCCGGGTGGTGATCAGGATCACCCCGCCGGCGGCGTTGCCATAGAGCACCGACGCCGGCCCGCGAAGAATCTCGATGCGCTCGATTGCGTCGAGATCGATGCTGTCGACCTGGGACTGGCCGTCGGGCAGCGTCTGCGGAATGCCGTCGACAACAATGGCCACGCCGCGGATGCCGAAGCTGGAGCGAGCACCGAAACCGCGCAGCGCAAGGCGCGCGTCCTGGGCGGCATTGCCGGCGTTCTGGACGTAAAGCCCCGGCACCTGGTCGAGCAGCTCGACCAGGCTGGTCAACGCTCGACCGCGCGCAAGGTCGTCGCCGTCGAGCACGGTGACCGCGGCCGACACCTCCGGCAGCGTCAGCGCTGTTCTCGTCGCCGTGACTTCGATCGGCGCCAACTCGGCCGTCTGGGCGTTGGCGGCCAGTGCGGGTACAAACGCCAGCGACCACATGACCCGTGGGAAAACTCGGTGATTGAACATTTTCTGCGGTTTCGCATCCAGCATGGATGAACAGATGGGCAGTCTACTTGGACGAGGCACACCCAGGGGGACCGGACACGCAATGGCCCGGCCGATTCCAGGTCGAAGTCAGTCCCTTGGCCAAATCCGGGCTCGGCGATTGCATGCAAGGCAAACCCAGCCGCAGGAACGCTTACAATGATTGATTGCCCGGCAGATCTGATTAGCGCATGACCCTGTTGCTGTTCTACCTGTTTCTCGCCATCGGCGTGTCATTTCTTTGTTCCATTCTCGAGGCGGTCCTGCTGTCGATCACGCCGGCCCACATCGCGGTACTCAACGAACGCGAGGTCAGGGCCGGGCGCCACCTGAAGCGGCTCAAGCGCGACATCGACCGGCCGCTGTCGGCGATCCTGAGCCTGAACACGATCGCCCATACCTTCGGCGCCGCCGGCGTTGGCGCCCAGGCATTGATCGTGTTCGGCAACGCCTACGTCACTGTGACCTCGGCGCTCGTGACGCTGGCCATCCTGATATTTTCCGAAATCATTCCCAAGACCATCGGCGCGACCTACTGGAAGCAGTTGTCCGTGTTCACGGCCTACACCTGCCGCGTTCTCATCGTGCTGATGTGGCCGCTGGTGGCGCTGTCGAAATTCGTGACCCGGCTGCTGGCCCACGGGACCCGTGCGCCCAGCGTCAGCCGCGAAGAATTCCGCGCGCTGGCCCAGATCGGCACGCGCGAAGGCATATTCGAGGAAGAAGAATCCAACATTTTCCTGAACCTGATCCGGTTCAGCGCGATCCGCGTCCAGGACATCATGACGCCTCGGGTGGTGGTGAAGAAATTCCAGCACGACACCACGCTGGGCGAACTGATGACAAAGTCCGACGAACTGGTGTTTTCCCGCTATCCGGTTTTCGGCGAAAGCGACGAGGACATCAGCGGTTACGTGCTCAAGGCCGACATCATGCTCAATCTGGCGCGCGGCAGGCCGGAACTGCGTCTGAGCGATCTCAAACGCGAGGTGCTGTTCGTTCCGGAATTCATATCGCTGCGAGTGCTCTTCAGCCAGCTTCTGGCCGAACAGGAGCATTTCGCTGTGGTCGTCGACGAATACGGCGGCCTGTCCGGCGTGGTCACCATGGAAGACGTTCTCGAGACGCTTCTGGGCATCGAGATCGTCGACGAGAGCGACGCCATCGAAGACCTGCGCAAGGCGGCCCGCGACAAGTGGAGCCAGCGGGCGAAAAAGCTGGGGCTGGAATTGCCCGAAATCGCACCCGACTCGGTTGCAGCCAGCGAGTCGACGGGGCAGAATCAGCAATCGTGAAACGCCCGCCCCGGTTTCGAGCCGGGCCATCCGCTTGTCGCCCGGAAAATCAATATGACACGATTCACCCCTTTCGTTGCCGTCGCACTCGCATCAGTGCTGCTTGGCGCCTGTAGCGACGATGCCGGCGATGCGTCGGAAAGCAACATCCTCGAGACGCAGCAACAGGCGCTGGAGCGCGCTCGAGGCGTCGAGCAGGACATGGCCGAAGCCGCACGGCGCCAGGCCGAGCAGATCGAGCGTGCCGAGGGCGACGGCTGAATTTGTCGTGCGGATTCACGTATTCTATGTGGAGGCGGTCGGGTACGCTCTCGGAGTCCCCGGAGCTTCGGGACTGAGCGGCAAGACCTTACCCGGCCCCATCGGATCGAATCCATCATCACCCGAACCAGTCACTCACCAATCCTTTCCAAGGAGAATCAAATGAAGTTTTACCGCGCCTTAACCGTAATTGCAGCTTCGGCAGCCAGCCTCGCCGTCGTCGCCGAAGAGCCCAACATCAATCCCGGCATGTGGGAAACCACCAGCACCGTGACGATCCAGTCCGAGCAGTTCCCGATCCCGCCGCGGACCGACACCTCCAGCGAATGCGTGACCGCCGAGAAGATCGCCGAAGGCCAGGCATTTCTGGAAGACAACGACGACTGCGAATTCACCAACAAGGACATGCGAGCCGACGGCATGGACTACACCATGACCTGCAAGAGCCCCGACGGCGGTGCGGTGACCATGAACGCCAGCATGAAATTCGACGGCGATTCGATGACCGGCAACATTGACGGCGACATCGAGTCTCCTATGGGCGTCATGAAAATGAACGTCGAGATGGCCGGCACGCGAACCGGCGACTGCTGAGCGGCCTCTGAGGGCCAGCCCTCGCCCGGAGCGTCGCCGTGCGGCGCTCCGGTCTGCCCGAGCAGCCGCTATCCTCCTCGGCCGTCCCGGCAACTCCAAGACAGCGGTTCAACCCGTCAGAAAGCGCTCATGTTGGCCGCGTCGATCATCTGATTTCGACCTGAACGCTTCGCCTTGTACAACGCCTGGTCGGCGCGCGCGCGCATGCTTTCGAGGCGTGATGCCCGCCGCGACTCCAAAAGACCGAAACTCAATGTGACCTCGATCGAGTGTCCGTTGAATTCGATCGGTCGGATGCCATCCCTGAATTCGCGAATCCGCTGATGCGCCTGCAGCCTATTGTGGCCTGGCAGGAAAATCGCGAATTCCTCGCCACCGATGCGCCCGACGATACAGGGGGCGGGAAAATGCTCCAGCAGCAACGCGCCCAACTTGCGCAACACCTGATCACCCGCCTGATGGCCGTAACGGTCGTTGATCTGCTTGAACAGATCCACGTCGGCTGCTACCAGCGAACAGACCCGGCCGCGCTCGCGATTCTCCGCCAGCGAATCTTCAACCGCATGATGGAACCTGCGATGATTGTAGAGTCCGGTCAAGCCGTCGATTTCAGACATCCGTCGGAAGCGGTGCCGGTCGGCGCGGAAGCGCAAAAGCAATCCGGTCAGCAGCAAGCCTATGATCAGCAGCATCGTACCGCCAAGCATCCGGACCGACCGACGCGCCTTGATCGTATCCTCGCGCTTGGCGAGCACCAGGTTTTCCTGACGCAACAATTCGAGTTCCTGGTTGCGACGCTGGTTTTCGAATTCGGCCTGAAGGTAGGCGAGGCGACGCGCACGCTGTTCGTTTCTGTATTTGCCGGCAGCCTCGCGATAGCGGTCAAGGTACGTCAGCGCCTGGTCATACCGCTCGCGCCGCTCATGTACGGTCGACATGACCTGGTGGATCTGCATCAGGTCCTGCCAGTTCTCGCGACGCTCGAACTCGCTGACAAGTTCCACAAGCATTGACAGGCCTTGCGCTTCCTGACCTGTTTCGACAAGTGCGATGCCGAGTTCCTTCCGAGCCTCGAAGACGCCGTTGAGGTAGCCGGTTTCAAGATTCTTGTCGATAGCGCGCCTGAGCCAGCCGGTTGCTTCTTTGTAACGTCCGGCCGCGGTGTAGACGCTGCCGATCAATGACATTGCGCTGCCGACCGAAACCGGGTCCTCGGACTGCTGGCTATGTTCCCAGAGTTCTTGACTCCGCTCCAGCGCGAATTGCGGGAAGCCGGCATTCTTCTGCACCAGCACCAGTGAATAAAGCGAGTTGTATATGGTTCGTGCGTGCGCCGTGCGATTCGCCATCTCAAGGCTTTCAGCCGCGCTTTCGAGCGCGAACCCGTGTTCGCCGATATCCGAATGCAGGCGTGAAGCCAGCGTCAGAACATCGGCTTTCTGCTTGAGGTCGTCACTCTCGGGAAATAGCGCAAGCGCTTGCGCCAACAGGGCAAACGCACGCTCATAATCTTGGCTCAGATAATTTGCGTTGACCGCGAGTTCGAGCGCGCGCAAACGCCGAGTCAATTCGATCGGCTGGGCAAGCAGGTTGTCGAGCAGCTGCAAAGCCCGACCATACCGACCGTCCAGAATGAAGTTGCGCGCTTCCATGATCGCTACGCGCGCGCGCTGGTCAGACGTGGCATCCACGAGGATCGGACGCAATTCATCGATCATCTGCTGGGAAACCGGCCAGGGCGCATGCACATGCGCCTGTTCGATGCTTGCAATTCGCTCGGCCAGCCCGGCCGTCGCAGGCTTCTCGTCAGCACCAACCGCATTCCCGATCAGCGAGAAAAGCACTATTGCAAGATGCCCCAATCTCAATTCAGCTGCCCCTCAGCACGACTTTCGGGAGGTTCTCGACGATGAACTGTCCGTCGCCCGAGTGTACCGCAACCCCAGGCCGCACGCCGTTCAAAGTGTGACTGAATCAACAGCGCCGGGGGTGATCCGCACTCGATACGTTCCGCAATCGAAAAAAACGCATGGGCGCCAGATCACCGATGGGCCGAACCTGAGCAGCGCGAGCTCACCCTGAACAATTCGTAAAGCAGTACGTGGGGAACGGTCAGCGCCGCGAGCCCACAAAAAATCACCTGCGCAAGAAGCTCGCGCTCCAGCAGGTGGCTGGTGTTCAGGCCGGACAGCGCCATCCAGCCGAACATGCCCAGGGCCAGTGCGCCAAGCGTTGCCGGCCACAACCGTGCTGCCCATTGCACGGGCGACCAGTCGCGCCATGGCCCGGATGCGCGCGACGCCATATCGAGCAGATGACCAAAACTGTGTAGCAGGCAGAAATAGGCGGCAAAGGCGATAAGGGGCGGCAACAGGATCATTGAAGCGACCAGAACCCCGAGCCCCGCCAGCTGAAATCGCCGGTTGGTCTCACGCTCGATATGCATTCGGGCCACGAGCATGCCGGCGCCGACCAGCCAGATCGCGATCAGCGGCTGCGCCAGCCAGTTGAGAATGTCGGCAAGTACAGTCTGCTCCACGCCCGTCAGCCAGCCGAAGATCAGCGCGACTTCCGCCGGGTGGGCTGCAACCGGACCCAGCACCGGGATCGCGCCGAATACGCTGAGCGAGAGTCCGTCGCTTCTGCCGGCGAACGCATGGGCATCCTGCTCGCCGAAATGCAGCACCGAAATCAGCAGGAATCCGGCCAGCGTGGCCAGCGGCGCGAACACCCAGCATGCAATCACGATCGCCATGACGGCAAGGTAGGAGACTACGAACAACAAGCGGCCGGATCGCCCGAGGCGGTCGCGCATGACGATATCGCCGACCCAGGGGTCCAGTCCGCCGTGCATGACGCCCAGCAAGGCAATTGGAAGGGCGACCAGCGCCAGCTGCGATTCGACCGCCAGGGTGCCCAGAAGGCCGCCGGCGGGCAACAGTGCGAGAAGTACGAGCAGGCCGATGCGAAGATGGATCTGGCGCAGTTCGAGGCTGGACTCGGAGACTCGAGTTCGGCTGGGTTCGGCGAGACTGGCCTCGAGCTTGCTCGGCGTCATCGTGGCAGGAAGAATCGCCCGGCCGACACGTGCGACCGGGCGATTGTCATTACAACTGTCATACCGATTGTGATAACGGGTGACATCAGAATCGTCATCACAATCCTCAGCCAATGCCTCAGGCGGCTTCGGAGTCGGTCTTGATGACCGCGATCGTGTAGATCAGCAGCCCGAAGACCGCCTTGGCCACGATATCGGCAATCGAGTAACCGACCTGTACCGCGGTTTCGGCGCCGGCACCCGTGAGGCCGAGCATCGGGAACAGGAAGACCACCGGATAGAACAGCCAGGCGATCACCGTCAGATACCGCGCCGCGCTGACCAGGCCGCGGGCCGAGGCCGGCTGGCGTGCAATTGCGTCGCCGAGCCCGATGAACAGCTGGTAGAGAATGATCAGGAACGGGATCATCGAAAGGCTCCACCACAGCCAGCGAGTACCGGCGTCGGCACTGACCTCACCCGGGTAGCCGAGGATGATCATCAGCGCGGCAAGGCCGCCGAGCAGCCATCCCTTGCTGACGGTTTCCTGCTTCGAAAGACGCATGACCAACAGCAGTTCGACAAGCAGAAGCGGCACGGTCAACAGCCAGTCGACGTAACGGTAGGCATCGTTGAACGGCTTTCCTGAAGCCACGTAGGCGCCGTCGACCAGTTCGAATGCGGCTCTCCAGTCGAACAGGATCTGCACGTAGTGATAGAGCGCGATGAACGTGACCAGACCGGTGATCGTGATTGCAGTGCGATATTCCGGCGCCACTCTGCTTCTTTGCATGAAGAAGAAGATGGTCGCTGCCGCGAAGGCGGCAACAGACAGCGAGAATACGTTGAACACCAGGTTGTATTGACCGAAGCTCAGCGTCGGCAAAGTTTCCATGTCGTTACCCTCTGTTTATTGTTCGCAACGACCCCATGCCGTTGCGCGTGGCACGGAAACTACGCCCATCGCGTGAATCCGGACGCCGACCTGAGTGAAGGCCGCATGGACATCCGTGAATTTCGATAACGAGGATCGCAACATGCGCATTTACTGAACAAACACTCGATCCGATACACTGTCGGAAGTCGTTCCTTTGCGGAGTTTTTCCATGCGCTGCCCTGTAATCAAATCAATCGCCGTCGGTCTCCTGCTTTTCTCCCAGCAAGCGATATGCCAGCCCGACCAATCTCCAATCGCCATCGCGATCCACGGCGGCGCCGGCACGATTTCGCGCGACTCCATGACCGCCGAACGCGAGCGCGTGATCCGCGGCGTGCTCGAAGAAGCCATACGCGCCGGCTACGACGTGCTCGAGCGCGACGGCGCGGCCATCGATGCGGTCACAGCGACAATAACGATTCTCGAGGACGCCCCGCAGTTCAACGCTGGCCGCGGTGCCGTGCTGACCAGCGATTCCCGGGTCGAAATGGATGCATCGATCATGACCGGGCACGACCTGGGCGCGGGCGCGATTGCCGGCGTACGCGGCGTCCGGCACCCGATACTGGCCGCTCGCGCGGTGCTGGAGCACTCGCCTCATGTCTTGCTCGCGGGTGAAGGGGCCGAAGCATTCAGCCGCGAACAACAGCTGGAGTTCATGCCGGAATCGTGGTTCCACACCGAATTTCGTCTGGATCAGCTTCGCCGGATAAAGGCAAGCGAAACCGCGAAGAACGAGCAGGCAGCTTTGGACTACGCGGCCGACGATGAGTGGTTTTCCACCGTCGGCGCCGTGGCGCTGGATCGTAGAGGAAACCTGGCCGCGGGCACTTCGACCGGCGGCACGGCAAACAAGCGTTTCGGCCGCGTCGGCGATTCGCCTCTCATCGGCGCAGGCACTTATGCGGACAATCGAAGCTGCGCCGTTTCGGCGACCGGTCACGGCGAATATTTCATCCGCCACGTTGTCGCCTACAACATTTGCGCTCGCATGCTGCATGCCGATGAGACGCTGGCACAGAGCACCGATGCGGTCGTCAACGGGATACTCGCCGAAGAGGGTGGCGACGGCGGCGTGATTGCACTCGACGCGCAGGGCAATATCGCAACGCCGTTCAATACACCGGGAATGTATCGGGCAACGATCGATCGCGAGGGCAATCTCGAGGTCAGGATCTACGGGGATGAATAGCCGGTGTTGACCGACTTTCTGGAGTTCGAGTGCCCCTGGTGCGGGGAGACCAACCAGGTTGAAGCCGAGCCCGGCGATGCCGGGCAATGGCTGGTGCAGGATTGCCAGGTTTGCTGCAGTCCGATCGAGATCAGGCTACCCTGTCCCGGCCAGGATCAATTGATGATTCGGCGCGAGGAAAACTGAGGCTCGTCCGGTTGCGGACGAGCGGCCGGGCGTCGCAACATCGTAGCCCAGGTAAGCGCAGCGCACCCGGGAACGAACCGGCTCAAGCTGTTTCAACCATTCCTGGCGCCCAGGAAAAGCAATTTACACCAAGGAAACGAAGAAGGCACCAAGAGCACGAAGTTTCAGGATCGAAAGCCTTTCTTCGTGTCCTTCGTGCCTTGTTCGTGCTCTTCGTATCCTGCTTTTCTGCTTTTCGCCCGTTCGCCGCAAGGCGCTGTCAGGCCGCGCGTGAGCCGTCGGCCTGATTACTTTCATTGCCCTCGCCCAGGCCGAGATTGCGGCACAGCTTGAGCGATGCCTGGGCGCGGTTGAGCGTGTAGAAGTGGATGCCGGGCGCACCGAGGTCGATCAGCTTGCGGCACAGGTCGGTCACGACGTCTTCCCCGAACTGGCGAATCGACTTGAAATCTTCCTGCTCTTCCCAGGCCCTGACCCGCTTGAATATCCAGGTTGGCATGTCCGCACCGCACATCTTGGAAAAACGCGCCAGCCGAGAGTAATTGGTGATCGGCATGATGCCGGGCACGATCGGCACCTGTATGTTCAGGCGCGCGCAGTCTTCAAGAAATCGTTCATACGCATCGGCGTTGAAGAAATACTGCGTGATGGCGCTGTCGGCGCCGGCGTCCACCTTCTCCTTGAAATGTTTCAGGTCCTCTTCCGGCGATCTTGCTTCCGGATGGTACTCGGGATAGCAGCCGACCTCGATCTGAAACTGGTCGCCGTAACCCGTGCGGATATGACGGACCAGGTCGGTCGCGTAATCGAAGATTCCGCTGCCGCCGCCGGAAGGTCGGTCGCCACGCAACACCACAAGGCGCTCTATCCCGTACTCGCGATAGGAATCCAGCAGTTCGTCGATGCTGTCGATGTCCTCGGACATGCAGGAGATGTGGGGCGCGGCCGGAATGCCGGTCTCGCGTTGAATGTTGAACACCGTTTCGCGGGTTCGCGAGCGGGTCGAACCGCCGGCGCCGAAAGTCACCGACATGTATTCGGGCTTCAACGCCGCGAGCCGATCGCGGGTGCGCTTGAACAACTCGACCTGCTCGTCGTTCTTGGGTGGAAAGAATTCGAAGCTGAGCTGGGGGCTAAGAGACATATTATTCAACTTTCTTGAAGTGATTTCATCGCTTGGCTTTCGTAAATCGTGAAACAGAGAATTTCAATTCTGGATTTACGGAAGCCTGTCAGGCATCCGGGAGGGAAGGCCCTCCCGGATCCGCGATCGAAGACTACCTGGTCAGGGACCTCAGTAGCGGTAGTGCTCGGGCTTGTAGGGTCCTTCGACCGTGACACCAATATAGTCGGCCTGCTTCTCCGTCATCTCGGTCAGGCGGGCGCCTACCCGCTCCAGGTGCAGACGGGCGACCTTCTCGTCGAGGTGTTTGGGCAGCACGAAGACTTCGTTCTTGTATCGCTCGGGATACTTGAACAGCTCGATCTGCGCCAGCGTCTGGTTGGTGAACGAGTTCGACATCACGAAGCTCGGGTGACCCGTGGCACAACCCAGGTTGACCAGCCGGCCTTCGGCCAGAAGCGTGATCCGCTTGCCGTCCGGGAACGTGATCTGATCGACCTGCGGCTTGATGTTGTCCCACTCGTACTGACGCAGGCTGGAGACGTCGATTTCATTGTCGAAGTGGCCGATGTTGCAGATGATCGCCTGATCCTTCATGCGCTGCATGTGGTCGTGGCGAAGAACGTTGTAGTTGCCGGTGGCAGTGACGATGATGTCGGCCTGCTCGATGACGCCTTCATCTTCGATATTGACCACGCGGTAACCTTCCATTGCGGCCTGCAGGGCACAGATCGGATCGATCTCGGTGACCCAGACGTTGGCCGACAGCGCTCGCAGCGACTGGGCCGAACCCTTGCCGACGTCGCCGTAGCCGCAGACGATGGCAACCTTGCCGGCCACCATCACGTCGGTCGCGCGCTTGATCGCATCGACCAGCGACTCACGACAGCCGTACAGGTTGTCGAACTTGCTCTTGGTCACCGAGTCGTTGACGTTGATCGCCGGAAACTTCAGCGTGCCTTCCTTTTGCATGCGGTACAGGCGGTTGACACCGGTCGTGGTCTCCTCGGTCACGCCGCGGATGTTCTTCAACGCGGCCGAGTACCAGCCCGGGTTTGACTCGAGCCGCTTCTTGATTGCCTTGAACAGCGCCGCTTCTTCGTCGCTTTCCGGATTCTCGAGAATGGATGGGTCTTCCTCGGCCTGCGCACCCAGATCGAGCAGCAGTGTGGCGTCGCCGCCGTCGTCGAGGATCATGTTGGCGGTGCCGCCGTCGGGCCACTGGAAGATGCGGTGGGTAAACTCCCAGTATTCGGTCAGGCTCTCGCCCTTGTAGGCGAACACCGGAATGCCCTTTTCAACCATGGCGGCAGCAGCGTGATCCTGGGTCGAATAGATGTTGCAGGACGCCCAGCGCACTTCCGCGCCAAGGTCGATCAGCGTCTCCATCAGCACCGCGGTCTGGATCGTCATGTGCAGCGATCCGGCAATCCGAGCGCCCTTGAGCGGCTTGTCAGCACCGTACTCTTCGCGCGTCTGCATCAAGCCGGGCATTTCGGTCTCGGCGATCGTGATTTCCTTGCGACCGTAGGCGGCCTGTGAAAGATCGGCGATCAGGTAGTCGTTTTCAGTCGAAGCGATGCTGGCGTCGAACAGCACGCCCTTGGTTACGTCTTCTGGCTTGGCACTCATTGGTAAAACCTCAGTATTCGGATTTAGGGTTCAAATTTTTCAAAGTCGTTTCCGACCTAGGGTCGGAGCCGCGACACCGGTTGGCGAAGCGGCCCTTCTCAACGGTCGTCGTTATTGTCGACGTTATCGTTATTAAAGCCCAGCTGCCTGCCTCAGCGCCTCGGCGCGGTCGGTCTTCTCCCAGCTGAACGTCGTGAAATGCTCTTCGATCTGCTTGCCGTCACGTATCACCTTGGCCGATGCCTGTTCGGGGATACGGCCGAAGTGCCCGTTGGTCGCCGTCTGGCGATACATCGGGTGCAACAGGTCGAGCATCTTCAGAATGCCGAAGGGTCGCAGGTCGAAGTGCTCGCGCACCAGCTTTTCGATCTGCTCTTCGGGAATCTTGCCGGTGCCGAAGGTGGTCACCGAGATCGAGGTCGGCTGAGCCACGCCGATCGCGTAGCTGACCTGGATCTCGCACTTGTCGGCCAGGCCCGCGGCGACCACGTTCTTGGCCACATAGCGGCCGGCATAGGTGGCCGAGCGGTCGACCTTGGAGGGATCCTTGCCCGAAAATGCGCCGCCGCCGTGACGGGCCATGCCGCCGTAGGTGTCGACGATGATCTTGCGCCCGGTCAGGCCGGCGTCGCCGACCGGTCCGCCGATCACGAACTTGCCGGTCGGGTTGATGTGATACAGCGTGTCGTTGTGCAGCCATTCGGAAGGCAGCACCGGCTTGATGATGTGTTCGCGCACGCCTTCGCGGATCTCGTCGAGTTCCACGCCCTCATCGTGCTGCGTGGACAGAACCACCGCATCGATCGCAACCGGCTGGCCGTCCTTGTAGCGCAGCGTGACCTGGCTCTTGGCGTCCGGTCGCAGCCAGGGCAGCGGGTTGTCGGTGTGCTTGCGCAGACGGGTATGGCGTTCCACCAGGCGGTGGGCGTAGAAGATCGGTGCCGGCATCAGCGCATCGGTTTCATTGGATGCGTAGCCGAACATCAGCCCCTGGTCGCCCGCGCCCTGATCTTCCGGCGTCTGGCGATCCACGCCCTGGGCGATGTCGGGCGACTGCTTGCCGATCATGTTGATCACCGAGCAGGTCTGGCCGTCGAATCCGACCGTCGAAGAGTTGTACCCGATGTCGGTCACGACCTGGCGAATCAGGTCCTCGAGTTCGACGTAGGCCGTGGTCGAGATTTCGCCGCCGACGATGACCGCGCCGGTCTTGAGAAAGGTCTCGCAAGCCACGCGCGCGTTCGGGTCCTGGCGCAGGATCTCATCCAGGATGGCGTCCGAAACCTGGTCGGCCATCTTGTCCGGGTGGCCTTCCGATACTGATTCCGAGGTAAACAGGTATTCACTCATTGGTTTATTTATCTCTTGATACGGATAGAAAGATATGATTGTAACGCAACGTGCCGGGAAATGCATCCCCGGTTTCCGGTTTCCGGAAAATCGGTGGTCGGCAGTCAGTGGTCAGTGCTTTCGTGGGAGGCGGCTCTGGCGCCGATTGGGGTGGTCCAGACTCTATCGCGGCCGGAGCCCGCTCCCACAGAAACTGGAGCATCAGCGGCGGAGGGGTTCTTCCGACTTCCGACTTCCGACTTCCGACTTCCGACTCCCGACTCCCGACGCCCGCCGCGCTATCATCGAAGCTGAGCCCGCCGGGAGCGCCCGTCGATGCCCGAGCCGCAGACGCTTCTCGACGTCAGCCTGATTGCCGCACTGTTTCACCTGGTGATCTCACCGGTGGCCGCGCTGCATGCACTGATGTTCAAGCGCGATTCACGGGCCGCGTTCGGCTGGATCGCCCTGTGCCTGTTGCTGCCGGTCGCCGGACCGGTGCTCTACACGATCCTGGGCATCAATCGAATCCGCCGACGCGCCCGACGCCTCGAACTCCCGGGCCTGCGGGTCGGGTTCGAGCGCGGCCGGGGTCGCCTTCCCGAAAATTCGGACAGGCCGGAGATGCCGGCCGAACTTCAGTTGCTGGAGCGGATCGGCGCACGGCTCAGCGAACATTCGGTCACCGCCGGGAACGCCGTGGAGCCGCTGATCGACGGCGACCAGACGTTCCCGGCGATGCTCGAGGCCATCGACGAGGCCGCGCGATCGGTATTTCTCTCGACCTATATCTTCGACACCGACGCGACCGGCACCGCCGTCATCGAACGTCTCGCCGCAGCGCGACGCCGCGGCGTGGATGTGCGCGTGGTGGTCGACGGCGTCGGACAGTTCTACAGTTGGCCGCGCGCCCCGCGTCGCCTGCGCAGGGCCGGGATCCGCACCGCGGTCTTTCTGCCGCCGCGCCTGCTGCCGCCACGGCTTTCGATCAATCTGAGAAACCACCACAAGATCCTGGTGGTCGATGGCCACACCGCCTTCACCGGGGGGCTGAATATCGGCAACCGCCACGTGCTGGGCGAAAACCCCGACAAGAATGCGGTTGCCGATATTCACTTCAGACTCCGGGGGCCGGGGGCGCTGCAACTGGAAAACGAGTTTCTGCGCACCTGGGAATTCATCACCGGCTCGCCGGAGCCCCCCGCGCCCGTTTCCGTGTGCCAGGCCGGAGACATACATACCCGCGTGCTGACCGACGGGCCGGACGATCACCTGGACCAGATCACGCAGCTGCTCAGCGCCACGCTTTCGACCGCGCGCGAATCGATCGTGATCGTGACGCCTTATTTCCTCCCGCCGCGCGAAATCATCGGCGCCCTGCAGGCCGCGAGCCTGCGCGGGGTACGGGTCACGCTGGTCCTTCCCGAGCGCAACAACCTGCCCTACGTCCACTGGGCCACCCGCAACATGCTCTGGGAGATTCTTTACCAGGGCGTCGAGGTCTTCTACCAACCGCCGCCGTTCGCACATTCCAAGCTATTCGTCGTCGACGACCGCTACGCGATGGTCGGCTCATCAAACTGGGATGCCCGCTCGCTGAGGCTGAATTTCGAGCTCCAGCTGGAAATATTCAGCACGGAGTTCGCCGATGAGATGTCGAGACGCGCCCTGGAGGCGGCGCGCCGGGGCAGACGCGTTACACTCGCCGAAGTCGACGGTCGCAGCCTGCCGGTCCGATTGCGGGATTCGCTGTGCTGGCTGTTTTCACCCTACCTGTGAGGTATTCGAAATGTTGCAATTGATCCTGGGCCTGGTGCTGTTTCTCGGCATTCACTCGATTTCCATCGTTGCGCTGCCGACGCGCAACGCCATGGCCGCACGCATGGGTGAATGGCCGTTCAAGGGTCTGTACTCGCTCGTTGCCATCGCGGGACTCGTGCTGATCGTTTACGGATACGGCCAGGCACGACTCCATCCCACCGTACTGTACACAACCCCCGAATGGACTCGTCATCTCGCCATGCTGGTCATGCTGCCGGCATTCCCGGCCCTGCTGGCAACCTATTTTCCCGGCCGAATCAGCCAGGCGCTGGGCCACCCGATGCTGGTCGCGGTGAAGTTCTGGGCGCTGGCTCATCTGCTGGTCAACGGCACGCTGGCCGACGTTCTGCTGTTCGGCGGCTTCCTGGCATGGGCGGTCGCCGACCGTATTTCGATGAAGCGCCGACCACAGCGCGATATACCACGTGCGCCCAGGACTGCGTTCAACGACGTCATTGCCGTTGTCGGCGGGCTGGGAATCTACCTGGCGTTCGTTTTCTGGCTGCACGCGGCCTGGATCGGCATTTCGATCATTGGCTCATAAGATCATCGGCTGACCGTTCAGCCGCCGAACAGCTTGTTCCAGAACCGCGCGCCCCCGGATCGTGGCCGGGGCTGGGCTGCCGGCGCATCGTCGTCGCCGTGGATGCACGACACCACAAGGTCGTCGATCAGCGCCGGGGTGAACCGATAAGGATCGAATTGCGCCATGCCGTGGCGCTGAAGCACGTCGCCGACGATTCGTTCAATGGCGACGAACTTCATCGACCAGTGTTCGAAACGCCGGCTGCGAATCGGCCGTCTGGTCAGCCGTCTTACGTCGTGATGCCGCTGGTCGCGACAGATTCTCGCATACAGGCCGTCGACCACGTCGGCCGGCCCTTCGAGATACTGAAAGAAGTATCCGTCGCCAAAATGCAGCACTCCGCCGACGTCGCGCCGCTTGTTGTTGCGACGAGAGTGGACCAGGATGCGGTTGACTTCGGGATCCACGCCGTAACCGCGCGGCGCGCTGGCAAACGACGCGGTCGAGCAGTAGG
>CAYYZR010000012.1:0-27881 GCA_964476005.1 uncultured Halomonas sp. | reverse complement strand
AGGCGCCTGGGCGCGTGCGGGCTGATGATGAAGGCCGAATTCCAGTT
Organism: uncultured Halomonas sp.; assembly: GCA_964476005.1. Taxonomy (GTDB): domain Bacteria; phylum Pseudomonadota; class Gammaproteobacteria; order Xanthomonadales; family Wenzhouxiangellaceae. The sequence goes on along the minus strand of CAYYZR010000012.1, from coordinate 27,834 downwards.
CCACTTGTAGTTGTCCTCGTCCGGCCCGGGCATGGGCGTGATCAGCACGCGCTCGAAGCTTTGCCGGTCGAATCTCGCCAGCATTCCGTATTGGAGCTGCGAATAGACGGTGTCGGGGTTGCCAGGGTCGATCTGCGCCTTGAAGCCGTCGCCGCCCAGGGTCACGAACCAGTCGCTGTTGACGATGCCCTGAGTCTTGGTGGTGCGCGAAGGCGCGCCCAGCGTAGCGTTGTCCTGAGTGCCGCCGTAAACGTTGTAGAAAGGCTCGGCATTGTCGGGCGTGGCGCGATAGAACTGCGTGATCGGCAGGTTCTCGACGTGGCGCCAGTTGGCCCCACGGTCGAAACTGTCGTAGATTCCGCCGTCGTTGCCGGTGATCAGGTGATCAGGATTGTCGGGGTTGATCCACAGCGCGTGCTCGTCGACGTGCTTGTGGGCGCTTCCGACCATCTCCCAGGTCGCGCCGCCGTCGTTGGTGACTTGCAGGAATGTGTCCATCGAGTAGACGCGATCGGGATCGGTCGGGTCGGCGATCAGCTCGTTGTAGTACTGCGGGCTGCCGGCGACATAGCTGGAGCGCTTTTCCCAGCTCGCACCGAAGTCGGTAGACCGATAAACGCCCTCGCCTTCGTCGTCGGTCTCGATGATCGCGTAGACCGTGTCCGGGCGCGACGGGGCAAACGCCAGTCCAATCCGACCCATGTCCTCGCCCGGAAGCCCGGCGGTGATCTCGGTCCAGGTCTCGCCGCCGTCGGTGGAGCGGTGAACGCCGCTGCCTGGCCCGCCGTTGATCAGCGTCCAGACGTGACGGCGGCGTTGCCAGGTCGAAGCCAGAAGCAGATCGGGGTTGTCGGGATGCAGCAGCACTTCGTTGGCCCCGGTGTGCTCGTCGACACTCAGCACGCGCTTCCAGTTGCTGCCGCCATCGATGCTCTTGTAGACGCCGCGCTCGCCGCCGGCGCTCCACAAAGGACCCTGGGCGGCGACGTAGACGACGTTCGAATCCCGCGGGTCGATGACGACGCTGCCGATATGCCCGGAGTCATTCAGCCCCGTGTTGCGCCAGGACTTGCCCCCGTCGATCGATTTATAGACGCCGTCGCCGAATCCCACCGAACGCTGGGCGTTGTTCTCGCCGGTCCCGACCCACACGGTATCGGGATCGTTGGGATCCAGTTCCACCACGCCGGTTGCGTAAGAACCCTGATCGTCGAAGATCGGCGTCCAGGTGATCCCGCCGTTGGTGGTCTTCCAGACGCCGCCCGAAGCCACCGCTGCGTAGAAGGTCTGCCAGCCGTCCGGGTGCATGGCGAAATCGCTGATGCGCCCGGAGGTCACCGCAGGGCCGATGTTGCGCACTGCAAGGCCGGAAAAAACATCGGCTGCGCCGTTGCTTTCGGCTTGTGCGGAAAGCTGGCCACAGCCGGTCCATGCAACAAGGGCGACCGCTGCGCCCCGCCAAAGCGAGTGTCGTGAGAAAGGCATTGTCGATGCAGCTCCAATTGGATTCGGTGTCACTGCATACTACACTTGCGAGTCCGTCGATTCACCTTGCCAGCTGGCTACAAAGCGACCAGGCCCTCCAGTGAACCACCCCCATCCAGTCGGATTGCCGAATCGAAAGTTCATTCCGGGGCTTCATGCACTGCGGGGAATCGCCGCAATGGGCGTGCTGTTGTTTCACTGGAACGCGTTCTTCCCCGACCTGAACCTTGCATTTCCCGGAGTGGATTGGGCCGGTATTCGCTGGCAGCCGTTCCGACCGATCAATTTCGGCTGGCTGGGCGTGCCACTGTTCTTCGTGCTTTCCGGCTATCTGCTGGGCGGCAAGCTGCTCGACAAGTCACTGGATTCAGGCACGCTGACGCGTTACTGGAGCCGCAGATTTCTCCGAATCTATCCGGCAGCCTGGCTGCAGCTGCCGATATTGCTGCTGATCGCCTGGTGGCTTCCGGAACTGATGCGCTTTCCCGACTGGGGCGCGCTGCTGCGCAACGCCACGCTCTGGATACACCTTCCGCCGTGGATGACAAAACCGCTCAACGGCGTCTGGTGGACGCTACCGGTGGAGCTGATGTTCTACATCGCGTTGCCCGGAATCGTCCTTGTCAACCGCCGAATCGGCATGGCCGCAACGGTGATCCTGGCTTTTGCCGTGACGATGGCCTGGCGCGTCGCGGTCATCGAGTACTACGGCGATACCAGCTATGCCGGGCGCGAATTCGTCACCAGCGCACTGCCCGGATCGCTTGCGTCCTTCGTGCTCGGAATGGCGATCAATGCCGTGCCGCGTCGTCTCGCTCAACGCCAGACATTCGCCTTGCTCGGCTTGCTGTTGATCGCGTGGCTGGTGCTGACGGAGTGGCTTCGGGTAAACCTCTCGACCTACTGGACCGGGAACTGGATCTTCGTGGTATGGGATCCGGCAATGTACATCGTCATTGCAGCGCTGGTCTTCGTCGTGCTGCACGGCGACAGGATTGCGCAGGCCCTTTCGGCGCGCTGGCTGGTTTGGATCGGCGAGATCAGCTTCGGGCTCTACCTCTGGCATTTCCCCGTGATACAGGTACTTGACCATCTGCTGGGCTCGCAGCTTGAATCGCCCACCGGCAGTCTTGTTGCACTGGGGATCTGTCTCGGCTTCACGATACCTCTGGCCGCTGTCAGCTATTACCTTGTCGAGCGCCCTGCGATGGGCTGGGGCAAGCGTGCGTTCGCAACCGCTCCATCGTCCGGTCCTTGTCGCGCCACAGTTCGTTGATCCACTGCTGAAACCGGGCCCGATACTCTGGGTCGGTGGTGTAATCGCCGCCCTTCTCCCGGCTTGCGGGCGCCTGCGACAGCGGAAGCGTTCGCACCGAGACCCGGATTTCCCTGACCTTGTTGGCGAACAGATCCGGCAGACCCGGCGCCGGACCGCAGTAACTGATCGTCACGTCGACCAGCGTGTCGATGGTGTCGCCCATCGCGTCGAGCACGAATGCGACGCCGCCGGCGCGCGGCTTGAGCAAATGTCTGTACGGAGAACCCTGTTTCGCGTGCTTGGCCGGAGTGAAGCGCGTGCCCTCGACAAAATTCATTACCGAAACCGGGATGTCGGCAAACTTCCGACAGGCGCGACGCGTCGCCTCGGTATCGCGGCCGGCCAGTTCCGGGCGTCTGGCGATCGTCTGCTTCGAATAGCGCTTCATGAACGGAAAATCGAGCGCCCACCAGGCCAGTCCGAGCAGCGGCACCCAGATCAGCTGGCTCTTGAGAAAGAATCGCAGAAGCGGCAACTTGCGGTTGAAAAGCTTCTGCAGCACCGGAATGTCGACCCAGCTCTGGTGGTTGCTGATCACCAGGTAGTTTCCTTCGAGGTTTGTTTCCGGCATGCCCTCCACCACGATCCGGGTATCGGTGAGATGATCTATCATCCAGCTGTTAAGCCCGATCCAGCTTTCGGCCAGCCGCATCAGCCATCGATCGCACCAGCGCCTGACCGGACCGATACGCACCACCGCCTTGACCAGCGCGATCACCAGCAGCGGCAGGACGTGAAATGCGGTACTCAAACCGATCAGAATCGTGGCGAGCAGGGATCGCATGAATCGAATCATTCTTTTCGGATTACCGTTGAATTCATTTGCTCATTTTCGCATGGAACGCATGACCGCTATAATCGCGTTCCTTTAGTCAACCCGGTGCGATCAACATGCAGGCTGCCGCGAACAACGAGGCCGATACCGACCGTGAACTCATCCAGGCACTGCTCGAAGCGGCCCGTGATTTCGGCGCCCGGGGCTGGACGCCTGCGACCAGCGGCAACTACTCGGTCCGGCTGGACGACGGCACTCTCCTGGTGACGCGCTCCGGCGCCGACAAGCGCAGACTCGCAACAACCGACTTGATGCGCCTGGATGCCGAGGGCACGCCGCTGGAAGATTCCCGGCCATCGGCTGAAGCCTCGTTGCACGTCCAGATCTACCGTCACGATCCGACCGCGCGGGCGGTACTTCACGTCCACTCGCCGGCTGCCACGGTAATGTCGCGACGGGCCGCGATCGAAGGCGTGGTCCGGCTCGAGAATTACGAACTGCTCAAGGCCTTGCGCGGCGTGGAGACGCATGCCTTGACCGTCGAATTGCCGGTCGTGGCCAACGATCAGGACATGGCGCGCCTGGCGGCGGCGCTGGAGCCCGGGTTCACGCACCCGGCCTGTCCTCCGGCCTACCTGATCGAAGGCCACGGCATCTATGCCTGGGGCACCGACGTGGCCGAGGCGGCGCGCCATCTCGAGGCGCTGGATTTCATTCTCGAATGCGAACTACTGGAGACACGATGAGCCGACTCAGGATTCTTGCCGATGACAGCCCCGAAGCTGCGATTCTCGACACATCCGACCGCGACGAAATGACGCGCGAGCTTGAAAAGGCCGGCGTGCGATTCGAATACTGGCAGGCGGCGGCCGAGATATCGCCCGGCGACAAGGCCGAGAGCATTCTGGAGGCTTACGCCGACGATATCGCCCGGCTCAAGCGAGAAGAAGGGTACCAGGCCGTCGATGTCGTCAGCATGTGGCCCGATCATCCGGATCGTGATGCCGCGCGCAGGAAATTTCTCGCCGAGCACACCCATGCCGAGGACGAGGTTCGGTTCTTCGTCGACGGCCGCGGCCTGTTCAGCCTGCACATCGACGGCCGCGTCTACGAGGTGCTGTGCGAGCGCGGCGATCTGATCGGCGTGCCGGCCGACACCACGCACTGGTTCGACATGGGCCCCAGACCCGAATTCACGGCGATCCGGCTGTTCAACAACCCCGAGGGCTGGGTGGCCCGATTCACGGGCAGCGACATCGCCGATCGTTTCGGCCGGCTCGAATCCTGATGGCCGGCACGGCGCTGCTGGACATAGAAGGCACCATCGCCGACATCGCGTTCGTCAAGCACGTGCTGTTCCCCTATGCCAGGCGCGCCCTGCCCGGCTTCATTCAGGCGCACGCCGACGAACCGGAAGTGGCAGCGGAGCTTTCCGCTGCAGCCGAGCTGGCCGGCATCGCGCCCGATGACCGCGCGGGGGTCGTGGCCGCGCTGGTCGGATGGATCGATGCCGATCGCAAGGCGACGCCGCTCAAGGCGCTGCAGGGCATGGTCTGGCAGACCGGCTACGCCGAAGGCGACTTCACCGCCCATCTGTATCCCGACGCCTACGACTGGCTCGGCCGGGCCCACGCGCACGGCGTTTCGCTCAACGTGTATTCGTCCGGCTCGATCGCCGCGCAGAAGCTGTATTTCGGCCACTCGGACTACGGCGACATCGGCCACTGGTTCGACGGCTTCTTCGATACGACAAGCGGCCCCAAGAAAGAGGCTGCCTCGTACAGCACGATCGCAACCTCGCTGAAGCGGGCGCCGGAGGCCATCGTGTTCTTTTCCGATATCGAGGCCGAACTGGACGCCGCGGCCGAGGCCGGCATGCAGACGATCCAGATCGTCAGGCCCGGCACCGAACCGGGCTCGCGCCACACGCGTTACCCGGATTTTTCATCGATCCCGGTCGACCTGTCATGAATCCAGTCGACCGCCTGGCCGGACAATCCCGGCTGCCCAACGTCAAGACCACGATTTTCTCCGTGATGTCGCAGATGGCCGCCCGCCACGGCGCCATCAACCTGTCCCAGGGCTTCCCGGATTTCGAGTGTCCCGCCCGTTTGCGCCAACTGGTGACCGAGGCCATGGCGGCCGGACACAACCAGTACGCCCCCATGCCGGGGCTGCCGGCGCTGAGGGAGCGCATCGCCGGCAAGGTCGAAGACATGTACGCAGCCCAGGTCGACATCGACGCCGAGATCACGGTGACTTCGGGCGCCACGGAAGCGCTGTTCGTCGCCATCCAGACCGTCGTGCGACCCGGTGACGAGGTGATCGTCTTCGATCCGGCCTACGACAGCTACCAGCCGGCTGTCGAGCTGGCCGGCGGACGCTGCGTCCACCTGCCGCTGGGGGCGCCCGACTACGCTATCGACTTCGACGCGCTGGCGGACGCAGTCGGTCCGAAAACCCGGCTGATCATCCTGAACTCGCCGCACAATCCCAGCGGTTCGGCGCTGAGTCCGGCCGACCTGGAAAGTCTCGAACAGGTCACCGCCCAAAGCGATGCCTTCGTTCTTTCAGACGAAGTCTACGAGCACATTGTTTTCGACGGCCTGGCGCACCAGAGCCTTCTTCGTTCCGAAGCGCTCCGCGCCAGAAGCTTTGTCGTTTCATCGTTCGGCAAGACCTATCACACGACCGGCTGGAAGGTCGGCTACTGCCTCGCGCCGCCGGCGATGACAGCGGAATTTCGCAAGATTCATCAATATGTTACGTTCAGTATCTCGACGCCAATGCAGCATGCGATCGCGCAGTTCATGGCCGATCCGTCGTTTCATCTCGAACTGCCGGCTTTCTACCAGGCAAAGCGCGACCATTTTCGGGGCGCGCTCGACGACAGCGCCTGGGATCTGTTGCCGTGCCGCGGAACCTACTTCCAGCTTCTGGGGTACCGACGTATCGGCAATCTGCCCGATATCGAAATGGCGGAATGGCTCACGCGCGAGGCAGGCGTGGCCTGCATTCCGATATCGGTATTCAATGCCGACGGCAACGACGAGTCCATCCTTCGCTTTTGCTTCGCCAAGGGCGACCAGACCCTGGATGCGGCTGCCGAGAAGCTCCGCGCGGTCGGGAACGAGTTGCATCCGCCGGCGCGAACTTGTCGATGAGCACATGCTGCGATCCCATCGGGCGCGGGTACAATGACGACTTGCATTCGATGGCCGCACAACCCGCTGCATGACTCGAAAAACGCTCCCTGACCTGTCCACCGATGCCGACACGTTGTTGTCGCAGGATGCCAGCCCATCGGCCGCCCACGGCAATGCCTGCCTGGTGGTGATTCGCGGCGCCCGGCTCGGTACCCGTGTGCCGCTGGACAATGCGCAAATCACCATAGGGCGCGATTCCAGCTGCGATTTCCAGATATCGGAGCGCAACGTTTCGCGCGTGCACTGTCGAGTCACCCGCCACGCCGAAGCCTACTGGCTGGAAGACCTGGACTCGACCAACCGCACCGTGCTCAACGGCAGCGCCGTCGAGCAAGCGCTGCTTTCCGACGGCGACCAGGTGCGTGTGGGCAGCACCGTGCTCAAGTTCATCGGGCCGGGCAACATCGAGGCCGACTATCACCTTGAACTGCACGAAAACGCCGTTCGAGACGCGCTGACCGGGCTCTACAATCGGCGCCAGCTCATCGGCGTGATGGAACATGAAATCCGCAAGCGACGCGGCCGCAACGAGCAACCTCTTGCGCTTGCGCTGCTTGACATCGACCATTTCAAGCAGATCAACGACGAACTCGGCCATCTCGGCGGTGACAGCGCGCTGAAGCAATTGACCGCCGTGCTGTCGGACCATGTGCGCCCGCGCAATATTCTTGCCCGAATCGGCGGTGAGGAGTTTGCGTTCTTGATGCCCGACACCGGCATCGAGGAAGCGCGCCGGCAACTCGAAGCGATTCGCGACGCGGTTGCCGACTACAGTTTCGAAATCGAAGGCCAGCGGCGCAAACTTACTGTTTCGATAGGCGTTGTTTGCTGGGTGCCCGAGATGCAGGGCACCATCGATTTTCTGCGCGCCGCCGACGAATTCCTTTACCGCGCCAAGAGCATGGGCAGAAACCGCGTATGCTGAAGTGCTTTATGACGGACACCGAGGAGTATCGTGCGTGCGGGCTGGTCGCCGGGATCTGCATGCTGTTCGGCACGCTACTGCACGCCCAGGACTCGCACGCGGGGGAAATCGACCTCGCGCAGGTCGCGCGCGCGTTCGCCGAACGATTCGAACTCGAGCTTGCAGCCAGCGACGTGCCGGGCGGCGCATTCGCGATCGTGCACCGCGGCCAGATTCTGCGGCTGGGCACTTTCGGCCATACCGAACGAGGCGGCACCCAACCGATAGACGCCAACACGCGATTCCGTATCGCTTCGCTTTCAAAGGGCTTTTCGGGCGTGCTGGCGGCCACGCTCGCCATGGAAGAAAGGTTTTCACTGGCCCAGCCGGTCTCGGCTTTCTCGCCCTCGTTCAGGATCAAGTCCGAATCGCGACCACTGACCATCGAGGATGTGCTCGGGCAGCGATCCGGCTATGTCCGCAACGCCTATGACAATCTGCTCGAGGCCGGCATCAGTCGCGAGGAGATTCTCCCGCGCTTCAGTTCGCTTGAGCCGCTGTGCGCGCCCGGCAGCTGCTACAGCTACCAGAACAACATATTCAGCCTGGTCGAAGACGTGATCGCCAGCAGTTCCGGGCAGCCGTATGCCCTGGCGCTGCAGGAGCGAATCTTCGAGCCCCTGGGAATGGCCGGCGCCTCGGTCGGCTATCACGCGTTCATCAGCGCCGACAATCATGCCCGGCCTCATCTGAAGACGCGCAGCGGCTGGCGCGAGTCCAGGCCGCGCACGACCTATTACCAGGTTCCGTCGGCGGCAGGAATCAATGCCGGCATCATCGACATGGCGCAGTGGGTAGCGGCCCTGCTCGGGCACAGGCCCAACGTCATCTCCGCGTCGGTGGTCGAAGAAGTGCTTGTGCCCAGGATCAGGACCGCCAACGAGCTGGCAAACCGCAACTGGCGCGATGTCCTTCAGGACGCCTGGTATGGGCTTGGCTGGCGCATCTATCAACTGCCGGACGCGCAGCTGGCCTTGCACGGCGGCTGGGTTGCCGGTTACCGCGCCGAAATCGCATTTTCACGCCAAATGGATCTGGGAATCGTCATCCTGACAAACGCCGAAACGCGCGCGGTCGGGCTCCTCAACCGTCACTTCTGGGATTTGTCCCTGAACGCGCATCGTCCGGCCGCTTCGATCGCCGACATCCATAGTCCGGCACGCCGCACCAGCGGCCAGGATTAGGCTGCGTATTTCACTCGCAAGCACGCTCGCTGGCCAACTTGTGGTTACACGCCTCGAGCGCGCCGCGGCACAGGTGCAGCTTCATTTCCAACTGCTCGATCTCAGTGACATCGCGATGGTCGGCCGGCGCCGATCGCAGCCCAAGCCTGGCACGCTTGAGTGCCTCCGAATACTTCTCGACCATATTCCTGAGACGCAGGCGGGCAAGCTCAACAAACGCCCGATCATACGCGCCATTGGCTGAATCTGCTATCGCTGCAACGAGCTTGCGCTCGGGTGCCGGCAGCACTTCAAGCAAGTCACTCGATTTCCCGTCGTTGCTCATTGGCGATTTCCAGCGCTCCAGTCATGGCATGATAGCCCCATGGGGATCTCGCGGAACCGCAACAAGCCCGCCCGATTCGAGCGAATTCATCTGGGCCGGCCCTGGTGCGAAGCACTACGCCTTGCCGACGGCCGCAAATTGATCGCAAGACCGATCCAGCCCCAGGATGCCGAAGCATTGCGCCGAAGCTTTGGTGATTTGACAGCCGAGGAGATCCGTTTTAGATTCCTGCATCCGATCACCGAGTTGACCCCGGAGCACGCACAGGCGTTGACCCGCCTGAATCAGGACAAGGCGTTCGCACTGGTGCTGGTCGAGGCTCTGCCACCTGAAGTCGCCCGGGTCGGCGCGGTTGTTCGGGCCGTCGTGAACGCCGGCGGGCGGGATGCCGAGTTTGCAATCATAGTCGGGCGGGAAATCGGTGGATTCGGTCTTGGCGCCTATCTTTTGCAGCGCATTGCCGAATGGTCCAGAAAAAAGGGGATGCGCACGGTGTACGGGGATGTGATGGTCGAGAACACACGCATGCAGCGCCTCGCGCGCCGGCTTGGATTTCACTTCCAGATGCACCCGGATGACCCTCAGATATTGCGGATATGGCTGCCGCTGACTGTTGATGGCCGGTCCACCTGATGCGCCTCGATTACTGCGATGCAGACTGAGACGAAATCGCCGGTTCAGACGGCTCAAGCCAACGAGGGACCGTCTTCCCGAGACCTGCGCAATCGGTTGCGCATTGCACCGTTCATAATTCTGTCGGTGCTTATGGCCGGCGTTGCAATGGGCCTTGCCGTTGGTATCATCGATCTGCTATCGGCCGGCAGAGCCTACGTTGCCGGCGAAAGCCAGTGGTCCAAGGCTCACCACGCTGCGATATTCCATCTTGATCGCTTTGCCGAAACGGGCAATCCGGAGCATATACTGGAAGCGCGGACAAAGCTCGAAGTTCCCCTTTCGGACCGACAAGCACGTCTTGAGCTCACCGGTGAGAATCCTGACTACCAGCGGGCAATCCAGCTATTTGCCTCGGCCCGCAATCACCCCGACGACGTTCCCCGTATGGTTCGTCTATTCCGATATTTCAGCACCTGGCCCGAATTTTCGCGCGCAGTCGAACTATGGTCAGAAGCCGATATCTGGATCGTGCGCCTGGATCAACTGGCCGACGAGCTGGAAGCGCTATGGAATTCGCCCAGTAGAAGTGCCGAGCAGATCATCTCGATCAGGTCGGAACTGGCCTTGATCAGTCGCACTCTCGATGAGAAGGCACATGAGTTTTCGTTTGCCGTAAGCGAGGGCAGTCGCTGGCTTTCTCGTCTCGTTCTCGGCTTCAGTCTCGGTGCAATCGTGGTGCTGGTGGCTTTTCTCATCGGCCTTTTCATATGGGCCATGCGCGGGGTCCGAAGATCGCAGAAAAGATTCTGGAATACTTTCGAACATGCGCCGGTCGGAATGGCGCTGATGGACGCCGAAGGCGTTCTGATCGAGGTCAATGACTCGCTGAGCCGCTTTCTGGCGCGACAAACAGATCGCCTGTCAGGCGCATCGCTTGCCGATTTCTGCGATCCGAGAGACCGTGCTGTCGTGCGCCGCACCATGGGCGAGCGAGGGCGCTCCGAACATGCTCTGCTCAACCTCGAAAGCCGCTACCTGCGTCCCGACGGCTCGCAAGCCTGGGGAAAGCTTTCAGTGGCTCCACTCGGCGAAGCGGTCAAGAAACGCAAGCTGTTTGTGGCAGTACTCGAAGACATTTCCGAGAGTCGGAATCTTTCGGCGGAACTGGCCTACCAGGCGGCACACGATCAACTGACCGGTCTGGCCAACCGGCGTGAATTCGAGCGCGAACTCAATCACTTGCTGCACGACACCGGTTCGAGCTCGGGGCGGCACGCGCTTGGTCTGATCGATCTGGATCAGTTCAAGGTCATCAACGATACGTTCGGCCATCTTGCCGGCGATGCCTTGCTGGTCAGACTCGCAGAGCGCATGCAGCACTGCTTGCGCGATGGCGACCTGCTTGCGCGACTCGACGGAGACGAATTCGGCGTCATGCTGCGAAATTGTGGAATCGAGACTGCGACCCAGGTTGCCAATCGGCTGCGCGACGCCATTGGCGAATTTCGTTTTTCCTGGGAAGAAATGCCGATGAACGTATCCGCCAGTATTGGCATCATAGAAATCAACGGCAGCAATCGAGACGCCGCCATGTTGATGCAAAGAGTCGACCTTGCCTGTTACGAGGCCAAGGATCTAGGTCGCAACCAGGTCTGCGTGCACACCGAAAGCCGAGCCTCCTCGATAAAACGCCGGGTTGAGATGTCGTGGGTGAATCGGATCAACGAGGCAATTGCGGCCAACCGGCTGCGTTTCCACGGGCAGCTCATTGCGCCTGCCGCTGGCGACGACTGGCGCTGCGAACTGCTGGTTCGTCTCGAAGATGCCGACGGTAAATTGCATACTGCCAACCTGTTCATGGATGCCGCAGAGCGCTACCACGTCGCGCGAGCGATCGATAAATGGGTTGTGGGCAACGCGCTACAGAGAATTCAGAGCCTGCGGTCACGTGTCCCGGGCATGAAAACCTGGCACATCAATCTTTCCGGCCAATCGGTCGACTGCGAAATGGTTCTGCCGGAACTTCTTGCACGGATCAAGGCGCACGACATTGCGCCCGAGTGCCTTTGCTTCGAGATCACTGAATCGGCGGCCATACACAGCCTGGAAGAAGCGCACCGCTTTTTCTCGGCCTTGCGAGAACTTGGTTGTCAGGTTGCCCTGGACGACTTCGGAAAGGGGCTTTCGACTTTCGATTATCTCAAGCAGCTCCCGGTCAACCTGGTCAAGATCGACGGCAGTTTCGTGCGCGAACTCGCGCACAGCGAACTCGATCATGCCATGGTCCGCTCGATTCACGAGGTCGCGAAGATTGCAGGCATGCGCACCATCGCGGAATCCGTCGAGTCGATCGAACTTATTCTAAGACTCAAGCAGATCGGAATCGACTACCTGCAGGGCCACGCCATTCACAGCCCACAGCCGCTTTCGGCACTCGTCATTCCAGATGCTGAAAATTCCCCGATCAACAAGATCGGTTTTTAGGGCAACTTCGATCGAAGAAGCCACACGAGTGCAGGCGTAGCAGGCCTATGTCAAATGAACGCAACGCCGCGGGCAGACGCGTGCGTAGCTCTGAGTGTCTGCTCGATGATGAGACCGTTGGTAAGCCGATCGATAACGCGCCATCGACATCAATTTCCGTGTCCTGGCATACGCAGATTGAGCTTTCGCCATAGCCACAGGAATACGAAATATCCAATGGCCGAAGCCGGGATGGCGATCACCAGACTTCCGATGAACATCGCCAGCGTCTGGTGTGCAATTTCATCGCCCATATCGGTGACCGGCGCATGGGATACCGGCAATCGAGCCAGCAACCATGAACCGAGCCGGTTGAATCCATAATACAGGGGCGCCATCGTGAACGGATTGCTCACATTGGAAACGATGAATGCGGCAATGAAGTTCGCCCTGAATGCGAGAGATCCGGCCAGCATCATCGAACTCTGAATACCCACCGTCGGGGTAAACCCGACCAGCAACCCGACTGCAATCCCCCGGGCCAGCGCATACTCGTCGACATTCAAACAGCCGCCCCGTTCGAGGAATCCGGAAATTCTCGGATGCCGCTGCAGCCAGTCGCGCACCCTGCCGCGGTGCTGCCGGGAGCCTTTCAGAAATTGGAGTCGCAGCCAGCGCATGACAAACAGCGGATCAGTTCTGTCCGGCCCGGTCGAGCACGAATGCATATTCCATCGCCGTCTGCTCGAGCTTCCGGAAACGGCCCGACTGCCCGCCGTGTCCCGCTGCAAGGTTGACCTGAAGCAATAGCGGATTGTCGTCGGTCTTGACGTCGCGCAGTCGGGCGACCCACTTAAGGGGTTCCCAATATTGAACCTGGGAGTCCCACAAGCCGGTTGTCACCAGCATCGCCGGATAAGCCTGGGCCGCGACGTTATCGTAGGGCGAATAGGACAGCATGTAGCGGTAGTATTCAGGCTGCTCCGGATTGCCCCACTCCCCGAACTCGTTGGTGGTCAACGGGATCGATTCGTCCAGCATCGTCGTCACGACATCGACGAACGGGACGTGCGCGATAATCCCGGCATATTTCTCCGGCGCCATGTTCGCCACCGCCCCGACCAGCAACCCGCCGGCACTTCCACCCATGGCGAATACCCGGTCGCCGTCGATCATACCCTGCCCGACCAGATGGTCGGTGACATCGACGAAATCGGTGAAGCTGTTGGTCTTGTTGAGCAGCCGGCCCTGCTCGTACCAGTCGCGCCCCATCTCCTGTCCGCCCCGGACATGGGCAATGGCGTAGACGAAACCGCGGTCCAGCAGGCTGAGTCGCTCGCGCGAAAAAGCCGGCTCCGTCGATGAACCGTACGCGCCGTAGCCGTACTGGTAAAGCGGCGCGCTGCCGTCCAGGGCCGTGTCCTCATGCCAGACCAGCGATACCGGAATACGCGCCCCGTCGCGGGCTTCGGCCCAGACGCGGCGCGTACGATACTCGGCACTATCGAAATCGCCGCCTACCTCCAGACGATTGACAAGGCGCCGCTGACCGGTACGCATATCGAGCTCGTAGACCTCGCGCGGCGTGGTCATCGACGTGTAGGCAAACTGCAACAGACTGGTGCCCGGGTCCGGGTTTCGACCAAGCTGTACCACGTAGGCCGCTTCATCGAACTCGATGACTTGCGAAGACCCGCTGGCTTGATCGACAACGCGCAATCGGCGAAGACCATCCACGCGCTCGGCGATCGCCAGGTATTCGTCGAAGGCGTCGAATTCATGAATGAAGACGTCGTCTCGATGCGCAACGACGTCGACCCAGGTCGATCGATCTGCATGCCTGTCTTCATCGACCTGCATGACGCGAAAGTTCGGCGCCTGCCAGTTGGTCCGAATAACCCAACGACCGTCGACGTGATCGGCCGCGTATTCATGGCCTGGTTCACGCGGAAAAAATTCCCGCAAGCGTGCGCTCGGAACGGCGCTTGCGACAATTCGCATCTCGCTGCTCGTGGTCGAGCGCAGGAACACGTAGTTGAAGCGGTCCGAGCGCGTGCGCCCGACTGATGCATGAAAAGCGGTGTCGAGTTCCTGGTATACGATTTCGTCGTCGCCGGAGCTGCCTGGCTGGTACTGTCTGACCCGGTAGGATCTGAGCGTTTCCGGGTGATTTTCGACGTAAATAATGCGCTTGCCATCCGCCGTCCACGACGCTGAAGACACGCCGTCGATTCCAGTATCCACCAGTTCGCCATCGCCATCCAGGTCCCGTATCATCATCCGGAACTGGCGCCGACCGAGCACATGCTGCAACCAGAGAAGTCGCTTGCCGTCAGGGCTGACATCCCAGCCGCCGATGCGTAAATATTCCTTGCCCCGCCCCATGCGATTGCCGTCCAGCAGAATTTCCTCCGGTGCGTCCAGGGTCCCCTTGCGACGGGCATGGATCGGATATTCGCCGTCCTTCGCGTAGCGCGAGTAATACCAGTAGCCATCATCGAAATACGGCGCCTCGATCTGCTGTTCGGGAATGCGCTCGCGCATCTCGTCGGCCAACGCGTCGATCAACGGCTTGTAATCGCCGTACACCGCTTGTGTGTAATCGTTTTCCGCCTCCAGCAGCGCGAGTAGCTCTGGGTCTCGGCGGTCGTCGTCACGCAGCCAGTAATAAGGGTCGTTGCGATCGCCGGCAGGCGATGAAACCATATGTTCGCGCTGTTCGGCATCCGGCGGCGTCGGCATGTCGGTTGTCGGCGACGGGTCGTTGCAAGCGGCCAGGATGCAGATTGAAGGCATGAACACAAGAAATCTTCGAAATGGGTGGGTCATCGAAACTTGCCGGTCGAGTTGAACAGCGAAGCGAGCAGCTCCGAGTGAAACCGGGCCGGATCGGCGCCGTCGAAAATCCCCAGACGCGCGGCACGATCGAAAAACCCCGGCGCGGGCAAACCGCCGCGAACCCGACTCACAACAAGCGCCGCAAGCGGCACCCTGCCGGCAGCGACATCCTGCTTGAGCAGAATTTCGACCAGCCTTGCAAGCTGGTGAATACGTTGCGGCGGTTCGATCCCCGTCGCGTCGGCGGCTTGCAGGTAGGTGACGGTCCTGTTCTCCCTGCGCGCCTGCTCAAGCACGGCCCTCAAGCGCAATAGCGCGGCGTCACGAGAGCTATCGGACATCCGATACTAGTGTACCCCGCCACTCATTCCGTAACTTTCAGCGAGTCGGAAAGTGCTTAGCCGCAAGGCAGGGCTCGCCGGGAATGGCGCGCCCTTTCCAAGAGCCCTAACGCCGCGGATGAGCACTTTCCGCCTCGCCCTTCGGGAGCGCGTCTGAATCGACATTGCGGCGTTGCAATCTTTGTAAAGGGCATGCCATTTACTGCGGATTGCGCCTTGCACTCTCGACTCAGTCACGCTCTGAAAGTTACGGAATGAGTGGCGGGGTACACTAGACTCACTCCAGGCCGCAGTTGTTCATTTCGAGCACCCGCTCGGCGCGGTAACTTGAACGGACCAGCGGCCCCGAGACCACTTCGAGAAAACCCTTTTCGAGCCCGATTTCGCGAAATAGCCGGAACTGGTCGGGCGTCACGAATCGTTCGACAGGCAAATGGTTGACCGTCGGCCGAAGGTATTGGCCGAAGGTGACGATGTCGACGTCGATTGCGCGCAGGTCGTCCATGCATTCGATCACTTCTTGGTCGGTTTCGCCAAGTCCCAGCATGAGGCTGGTCTTGGTAAGCACCTCCGGGCGATGCTTCTTGGCGTATTCGAGCAGGTTCAGCGTCTGCTCGTAGCCGGCGCGCGGATCGCGGACCGGGTGAGTCAGCCGCCGCACGGTTTCCACATTCTGGGCAAACACTTCCAGCCCGGAATCAACCACCGTCTCGATGCAGTCGTGCCGCCCCTGGAAATCAGGCGTCAGGGCCTCGACCGCGGTCTTCGGATTCTCGCGCTTGATCGCCCGGATGCAGTCCGCGTAATGCTGCGCGCCACCGTCGGGCAGGTCATCGCGGTCTACCGAGGTCAGTACGATGTACTTGAGATCCATCAAGCGAACCGATTCGGCGGCGTTGGCCGGCTCTTCGGCATCCAGCCAGCCGCGCGGATTACCGGTATCCACCGAGCAAAAGCGACAGGCACGCGTGCATACGTCGCCCATAAGCATGATGGTTGCTGTCCCGGCGCTCCAGCACTCGCCGATGTTCGGGCATTTGGATTCCGAGCATACGGTCGCCAGCTTGTGCTTGTTGACGTTGGCCTTTACCTGCTCGTACTTTCCACCCGAGGGCAGCCGCACGCGCAACCAGTCGGGCTTTCTCACGTGGCCGTCACCAGCGTCGCCGCGCCTGGCCTTGATGCCGTCGCGGATTGCGGTGAAACCCTGGGGTTTACGGATTTTCTCGCCACTTTTGACAACGATCGGGATGGCTGCAGCTTCTGCTTGCTCGGTCATGACGTACCGGTTGATTTCAAGTTGTCACAATTGTAACGGAAAGCCGCGATCGGGCCGTCGAACCAGAATGCCGAATCACCTGCTGCATGCCTTTCTTCCGTCTCGCATCGCCTACAGCGTCACGCCGCGTCTGCGCATCATCCCGGGTACGATGCTCGCAGCGCGGCATTACCCGGACACTCCACAGGAGTCGATCGCGCTGCTGAACCCGTCGAGCGTGAAGCCGAGCACCCGCGCAACTATTTCGGCTGCCCGGTCACCATCGATGTTCGCGCGCGCCGAGATCAGCCATTCCATCACGTCGCGTGCTCCGCCGGGCGGCTCGGCAACAAGTGATGCGCTGATCCAGGGGCTGAATTCAAGCCCCGAATCGAGTTCCATGAACCAGCCGAGGCGGTCGGTGGCAATCCACAGCTTTTGTGCGTCCGGCCCGCTTGATACCGTCAGTGCCCTCTTTTGCCTTATCAAAGCGCTGAAATCCCGGCTCCAGCCACCGGCCTGCCCGGGTCGGGCCAGGCCCAGGCCGGCCTCGCCTTCGACAGCGGTCAGAAACCCGCAGTCGATCAGCAGCCGTTCAAGCCTGTCGGGTCCGGCGCTGAGATTGGACGGTCCGCAACCGGCCGCCGGGCAGGATTTCGCCAAGGTCGGCGTGGACACTTGCCGCAAATCAGATCGGGACCGCTCCGACGGTTGGCCTTGTCGATAGCGCCCAGCGGAGCGCTCGAAACTGCGCGTGCGCCGTTCTTCGGCCGCGGCCTCGTCCAGATAGCTGTGGCGTGGCGCATGAATAAGCGCTTCGGCCAGCGGCGATGGTCGCGGCGTATCGACCGCATGCACCTTGATTCGACTGGTTTCCAGGCGCCTCAACAGAGTCTGCAGACCTTCCAGGTCCATGTAGTCATGCAGGCAGTCGGCCAGTGCCTGCCTGACCAGCGGGTGGTCCGGCACCTGACGGGGACCGCTGAGGTTTTCCAGACACGCCAGTTGATCAGGAAACACGCAGGCGATCAGGTTTTCGGCCTGGCTGCGCTGGCGCTGCGCCGGCAGCCGGCCGTCCAGATCATTTTTCAACAGGAGCAGCGCATTGTTGGCGCACCAGCGAAAGCGGGTGACGAACAGCGGCGTATCCAGCAGCGCCTGGGTCAGGATGTCTGCGGCGTTCTCGGAGCGCACGAATCGGGCGACGTCGGCCAGCTCGAACCGGCTGGTCACGCCAAGCGAAATCAGGATGCCGTCGTCGGTGGCGGCCGCCTGCAACTCGAAATTGAACTGGCGGCAGAATCGTTTGCGCAGCGCCAGGCCCCAGGCACGGTTGATGCGGGCGCCGGCGAACGTGTGCAGCACCACATGCAGATCGCCGCCGGGATCGGCGAAACGCTCGATTACCAGTCTGTCCGGCGCGGGCAGCGCGCCCAGCAGCTGCCTGGCGTCGATCAGCATTGCCGCGGCTTGCGGATGCAGCCGGCCCAAGCCGCTTTCGGACATTGTCGCGAGCATCGCCTGGGACATGACGTGTGTGCGTCCGGGCCCTTCACCGAACCAGAACGGCAGGTGCGCCGGGTTTTCGTCAGCCGCCTCCACGCGAACTTCGCCGGTCATCACGCGCAGGATGCGCCAGGCCCGACGCCCCAGCTGCACGACCTGGCCCGGCGACGATTCGAACGCGAACTCCTCGTCCAGCGTTCCGACCTTGTCGCCGGTGTCGCTGCGAACCACATCGTATTCGAAAAATTCGGGGATTACGCCGGCGTTGGTCAGCACCAGCCTGCCGGTGCCGGGCAGCGGCTGCCATCGGTTGTCGCGGTCTTGCAAGACAAGTCGTCTGGATTGCGCAAGCGGCATGTTTTCAACCGGCCGCCGGAGCATCGTCAACAGCTCAGCCAGGCGTGCGCGACCAAGGTCGCGGTACTGCCAGGCCGAGCGCGCCAGCGCCAGCATGTCGGCCGCGCTGGTCTCGCCGGCGACGATCATCGCTGCCAGGTGCTGAACCAGCACGTCGGCCGGTGCATTCGGCACTTCGCAGGCATCGATTTCGCCTTCTGCCAAGGCCCTTTCCAGTGCGCGAGCCTCGACCAGCTGGTTCAGCGTCAGCGGAAAGACGTGCATGCACGGCCGCCGGCCCGGCCGGTGGCCGCTGCGGCCGGCACGCTGACGCACCAGGTTCACCGATCCCGGCACACCCAGTTGGCAGACGCGATCGACGTGACCCAGGTCCAGTCCAAGTTCCAGCGATGCGCTGCTGACCAGGATTCGCAGTCGGCCCTCCTTGAAACGAGCTTCAATGCCTTCGCGATGGGAAGTATCGAGGCTGCCGTGATGCGCGCCGACCTGTGCCGGCAGGCCGGCGTCGATCAGCAGTTCATCCAGCGCGGCGGCGCTGCGCTCCACCTGCGCCCGGGTCTGACAAAAAACCAGCAGCGAGCGCACACGCGCATCCACCGCCGCTGTACGCGGCCGGGCGCTGATCGCCGCGATTCGCGCATGGATCTGTTGCCAGTGAATGGAATTCGGAAAGGCGGCCAGCGGCATGGCGGGTAACTCGACCCGCAGGTCTACGCTCGACGGTGCCGCCGGCTCAAGCACTTCACAGTGCTCGTCGTTGCAAAGGAACCGGGCCAATGTTGTGGCCGGCCTGGCCGTGGCAGACAACCCCACCCGTTGTACCGAACGCCCGGCCAGCCGATCAAGTCGAGCCAGTGAAAGCGTCAGATGCGCACCGCGCTTGGACCCGACAAGCGCATGAAGCTCGTCGACGACAACTGCCTGGACATTCCCGAGCAGCCGGCGCCCGCCGGCGCTGCCAAGCAACACGAACAGCGACTCGGGCGTGGTCGAGAGAATATCGGGCGGACGCCGGCGCTGGCGCGCCCGTTCGACGGCAGACGTATCGCCGCACCTCAAACCGATCTCCACCGCCCGTCCCCGTATGCTGCCGGCAATGGCGAGCAGCGGCGCCAGGTTCAACATCATGTCGCGACACAAAGCTTTCAGCGGCGCTATATGAAGGGCCAGTACACCCCGCCCGGAATTCGGCGCGCCGGCGATCTGCTCGACCAGCGGGCGCCATGCCGCCAGGCTCTTGCCCTGACCGGTGGCGGCGACAAGAAGCGCGTTTCGACCTTCCCGGAGCTTCGGCCAGGCCGCGTCCTGGATCGCCGTGGGCTCGCCAATCGCGTCGACGAACCAGCGGTCGAATTCATCTTCAAGTGAAAACAGCGCCATGCCGGAATTATTGCGGGTTCGCTTCTCAAAAGGTGAGAAATCGTTTGTTGAACGCCCGGTCCCGGAGCCCGTAAGTCGAGGCATCCTCCGGACCCCGGGCACCGATGGCGAATCACACTTCCCGGTAAGACACGCGCCGCGTCACGCGGCAAAGCAATTCGTAGGGAATCGTACCCACGGCCGCGGCAACCCGCTCGACCGGCAACCCCGCGCCCCAGAGCACCACTGGATCGCCGACTTCTACCTGGTCCAGACCGTCGAGGTCGATCGTGATCATGTCCATCGACACGCACCCTGCCAGCCGCTGTACGCGCCCGTTGACCAGCACCGGGGCGCCGTCGGGCATGTTGCGCGGGTAGCCGTCTCCGTAACCGATTGCCGCGACCCCGACCCGCATGGCTCGGGAGGCGGTGAACCTTGCGCCGTAACCGATGGTATCTCCGGCCGGGACGTCATTGACCGCAATCAACCGGCTCTCGAAGGTCATCACCGGCGCCAGTCCCAGCGCCGGTCCGTCGCGTCCGTCGACCGGAGAAACGCCGTACAACAGCAGCCCGGCACGAACCCAGTCGCGACGCGTTTCGGGCAGGTTCAGCAGCGCCGCCGAATTGGCCAGGCACTGGGATCCCGGCAACCCCTGCACGGCACGATCAAATGCCGCGACCTGGCGGCGATTCAGCGGATGCTGCGGCTGGTCCGCGCAGGCGAAGTGGGTCATCAAAACGACCTCTTCGACCCCCTCCAGGGCCACCAGTCGCGCGTGGACCTCGCGCGCTCGGGCCGGCGGAAAGCCGAGTCGATGCATGCCCGAATCCAGCTTGAGCCATATCCGCGGACCCGGCGCGCGTGCCGAGGCCTCGATCCAGTCGAGTTGGGTCGGATGATGCACGACCATCTCGAGATTCAACCGTGTTGCCGCCTCCAGTTCGGCCGGCGCCATGATGCCTTCGAGCAGCAGTACGGGCGCGCGCGGCTCCAGGGCTCGAATGGCCCGCGCTTCGTCCATGGTCGCGACCGCCAGCATGTCGGCGTCGACCAGCGCCGGCAGGCAGCGCTTCAGGCCGTGACCGTAGGCGTCGGCCTTGACCACGGCCATGATCCGGGCGCCGTCGCTCAGCGCGCGAACCCGCTGCAGGTTGTGGCGAAGCGCCGATGGCGCAATGGTTGCGAACGTATTGCGGGACAAGTCTGTAGCTTCCGGCTGATTTGGAGATAAGTATTGGCGAGAGTCGCCCGACGGATCAGAAAACGCCCGGCACCAGCCACCAGCTTCGGCGGCGGTACGCCGGCCACTCGGGGTGACGCGCCATGCGTTGCTCCTTGACCCGCATATTGACCGCGAATAGGCCCAGCCAGACCCACCCCAGCACCAGCCACGGCAGCCAGTGCCAGACCATCAGCGCGAAACTGGCGTAGATCATCATCTCACCGAGGTAGTTCGGGTGTCTGACGTAGCGAAACATCCCGTCCGTGATCAACCCCGGGCGCTCACGCAGCGTGAAGTACTTCTGGGCGTCGGCCGCCGTCATGATCGTGCAGCCCAGCAGGCAAAGCACGATGCACAGGCCGTACCAGGCCGCATCGGGCGCCGGATATCCAGCCTCGGCGGTGCCCGAAATCAGCAGCCAGCCGAAGACCCAATACCAGCCCAACACGCCGGCAAACGCGGCAACAGCGCCACCGATGGTGATCCTGCGCTGCCACGCCGGGTCGGGGAACGCCAGGTCCTTGACCAGCCAGACGAGCCCGTATCCACCGTGCAGCGCGAAGTACACCCATTCGCGCGTTCCCCATGCATCGTAGTACCACATCAGGCACAGCAGAAAGACCGGGGTGCCGGCTTTCTGGAAATCGATCACCTGGCTGAACCTGAACGGCCTGGGGCCGCCACCGAGATCGCTGGTCAGCCGGTTCGTCCAGGCCTGAATCAAGGCCGCGCGGGTTCGTTTCCCGGCGGCCTCGAGATCTTGATCGGCGGGCATCGCCCGGTCTGTCACATGGGGCCGGTGGTTTCGCCCGTGCCCTCGACCGGCGCCAGTCCGCGGCGCTCGAGCAGCGGCTGGATATCCGGTTCGCTGCCGGCGAAGTCGCGGAACAACTGCATGGCGTCCTTGCTGCCGCCCTTGGACAGCAGCGTCTTGCGAAAATGGGCGCCGTTCTCGCGCGTCAGGCCGCCGTTTTCCTTGAACCACTTGACGCTCTGGGCATCCAGCACCTCGCTCCAGATGTAGGAGTAGTAGCCGGCCGAGTAGCCGCCCATGATGTGCGAAAAGTAGGTCGTGCGATAACGCGGCGGCACCGGATCGTAGGCGATGCCGGCCTGCTCGAGGCAGTCGGCCTCGAACTGCAGGATGTCATCGCTGGCCGGAATCTGCTCGGCAGGCAGCGTGTGGTAGCACATGTCGAGAATCGACGCAGCGAGGTACTCGGTCGTGCGGTAGCCCTCGTTGAAGGCCTCGGCTTCGATCACGCGATCGAGCAGTTCCTGCGGAATCCGCTCGCCGGTCTCGTAATGCAGCGCGTAGTTCTCGAGGATCGAGGGCCAGGTCGCCCACATCTCGTTGACCTGAGACGGATACTCGACAAAGTCGCGCGGCACCGAGGTGCCGGCAAAGCTCGGGTATTCCACGTCGGAAAACATGCCGTGCAGCGCGTGGCCGAACTCGTGGAACATGGTCGTGACCTCGTCCAGCGTCATCAGCGTGGGCTGTCCGTCCGGCGGCTTGGGGATATTCTGGTGGTTCGCCACCACCGGCTCGGTACCGAGCAGTCCGGACTGGGAAACGTAGGCATTCATCCAGGCGCCGCCGCGCTTGGACGGACGGGCGTAGAAGTCGCCCAGGAAGATCGCCAGCCGCTCGCCGTCGGCGTCGAAGACCTCGAAGGCGCGAACGTCCGGGTGATACACGGGCAGGTCGGGGCGCTCCTTGAAAGTGAGTCCATAAACCTGTTCCGCGGCATGGAACACCCCGTTGATCAGCACGCTGTCGAGTTCGAAGTACGGCTTGATCTGACTTTCGTCGAAGTCGTACTTCTGCTGGCGCACTTTTTCGGCGTAGAACGGCCAATCCCAGGACTGCAGTTCGAACGGCTTATTGTCCGTCTCATTGGCCGTCTCGTCGATCATCGCCTGCAGCGCTTCGCCTTCCTTACGGGCATTGGCAACAGACACCGGCGCCAGCGTGCCCAGCATCTCGTCGACGGCCGCGACGGTTTTGGCGGTACGCTCCTCGAGTACGAAGTCGGCGTGCGTGTCGTAGCCCAGCATGTTCGCCTTCTCCGCACGAAGCTCGAGCACCCTGGAAACGATCTCGCGGTTGTCGAAATCGCCGCCGCGGCTGCCGCGCTTGAGCGAGGCCTCCATCAGGCGCTCGCGAATGTCACGATTTTCCAGCGAGGTCAACTGCGGCTGGCTGGAGAAGTTCATCAGCGTCAAGACATACTTGCCGTCGTGACCGCGCTCGCCGGCCTCGTCGGCCGCAGCCTGAATCTGGCCGTCGGTGAGCCCTTCGAGTTCCAGCGCGGTATCGACGACGATGGCCGAGTCGTTGACTTCCTTGAGCACGTTCTGCGAAAACTCGGTGCCCAGGCGCGCCAACTCGGCGTTGATTTCACGCAACCGGGCCTTCTGTTCTTCCGAAAGCTGCGCCCCGGCGCGGACGAAATCGCGGCGGTATTCCTCGAGCAAGCGCATCTGCTCGGCGTCCAGCCCGAGTCCTTCACGGCCCTGGTAGAGGGCCTCGATGCGTGCGAACAGGTCCGGGTTCAGCTGAATCGCGTCGCTGTGGGCGGTAAGCCGCGGCGTCATTTCGCGCTGGATTTCCTGGCGGGTATCGTTGGTGTCGGCGCTGACCAGCGCAAAAAATACCGACGTGACGCGGTCCAGCAGCCGGCCGCTCCGCTCCATCGCGACAATGGTGTTGTCGAAGGTCGGCGGCTCCGGGTTACCGGCGATCGTCTCGATTTCCGCGAGATGCTCCTCCATGCCGCGCTCCATCGCCGGGACGAAATGCTCGTCGGTGATGCGATCGAACTGCGGCATCTGGTTTGGCAACGTGGAAATTTCGAAGAACGGGTTGTCGTCGGTCTCGGCGACGACTTCGGTCACGGTTTCCTCGACTTCTTCAACGGCCTGCTCGGCTGCTTCGGACGCTGCTTGCTCGGTATCACTGCAGGCGGCCAGCGCCAGCACGAAAAGACTCATCATCAAAATACGGTAGGACATCATGGACACTCTCTTGGATCAATTGATCAATCGTAGCAAATTGCCGATACGGTGGGACGGCCGAGGGACCGCCGGACAGGGCCGCACTACCAGGTCAGGTCGTCCGGCACCGGCGGATAGTCTTTCTCGTCTTCACGGCTTTCAGGCTCGGCGCCGCTGAGGTCGGGCACCAGGTCCGCGGCCAGCGCCTTGTAGCGAGCCAGCACCTCGGGCTCGACGATCAGGTAGCGCCCGCGCAGGTTCACAATGCCGAGTTCTCCGCTGTTGATTGCATCTCGCTGCTTGAGGGTGCAAAGCACGCGCCTGATGCGCCCGAGGTGTTCGAAATAGCGCGGCAGCTCGCCCTCCTCGACGTTCAGCGCCCTGCCGGCCACGATCGCATCGAGCTCGAGATTTCGCTTGCGCCGGGCTTCCTGGTCGTCAACCCGGGCCTGCTTGACGCGCTCGGTCTCTTCCTTTTCGGCCTTGCGCCTGGCCCGCCAGGCACGTTCCAGATCCGATGCCTGCGACTTGCCGGCGTCCGGGCGCCTGCCGGACTTCTTCTTTCGTTGCTGATTTCGCGGCGCCTGCTTGCTGCTGCCGGGGGCGGAGCCGGCATTCTTTCTGTCCGGTTTCCGGCGCTCGTCGGCCAGTCCGGTTTTCAGTAAAGCATCCTGAAGCGATCCCATACCGATAGTCTCTAGAAGTTCGTTTGCCCCGGCCGGGAAGGCCCGGCCGCGGCGACATTTTCTCTGGCGACGGGTCAGTCGGACGAATCGGCAGCCGGCGACGGGACGACCTCGAGCAACTCGACTTCGAAGATGAGTGTGGAGTTTGGCCCGATCGGCCCCGGGCGACCCTGCTCCCCGTAGGCGAGCTCGGACGGCACGAAGAATTCGTACTTGGCGCCTTCCTTCATCAGCTGAACGCCTTCGGTCCAGCCCGGAATCACCTGGTTGAGGCCGAAGGTGGCCGGCTCGCCGCGCGCATAGGAACTGTCGAACTCAACGCCGTTGATCAGCTTGCCGCTGTAGTGCACGGTCACGCGGTCATCCGCGTCGGGGCTGGCGCCGTCGCCTTCCGTGATCACGCGATACTGGAGACCGGAATCGGTCACCGTCACGCCTTCCTTCTCGGCGTTGGCGGCGAGAAAGGCCTCGCCCTCTTCGGCATTGATGCGCGCTTCCTCACCGCGCTCCTGGGCCAGCTGCTGCTGTCGCTGCTGAATGAACTGCTCGCGTTCGGCCAGCGCTTCTTCCTGCGTCAACAGTGTTTCCTCGCCAAGATAGCTCGCGCGCAGGCCCTGCATCAGGATATCGATATCCAGCGGCATATCCTGGCCGGACAGGGATTGACCGATATCCATGCCGATGGTGTAGCTCAGCCGCTCCTCCGGGGTTTCAAGTTGCTCGGTCTGGGCAAGCACCATACCGCTGGCCAGCGCGGCAGACACCGCGATGATGACAAGTTTGCGATTCATGATTGTGACTCCGAATGATCTTTATGTATGGATGATGTGGGATGCAGCGCTCTGGGCGACTGCTTCTACGCAGACAGTAAATTTGCCCGAAAGTTGGCGCCGCATCGGCATTTCTTATCAATTTGCCTCTGTCAAATGATACCAGCCAGAGGCTGCGTCGACTTGACGACTCATCGCGCTGGGGAAAATTCCGCATCCACTGTTGACAGTGTCGTGGTGTGCTAGTATAGTAATACACCAATACGAGGACCAACGCGACCCGGTCGCAAGGAGCATCCGATGTTGCCGATTACCAACCACAGGGAATTCCATATTCCGCACAGTCTCGCGACGGCAGCGGCAATCATTGCACTCGTCACAGCCATGGGCTGGGACGCCTCCGACCCCAGCGCTGCACAGGCCGGGGAAATGAATGGGCTACAACAGATCGAGACCGTGCGCTCGGCCGAAGCCGAAGTCCCGAACGATACGCCGGGCGCCGCGCGCGCCGGAAATTCCGGTTGTGAGCCGGGCGTGCTTTCAGGACTGCTGCCTCTGGTCCTGCCCAGCGTCTCGGGGTTTTAATGGCTCAGCACTGGGATGATAACCAGCCGATCTACTGGCAGCTGCGCGAGCAGACGGTATCGGCCATTCTCGACGGAACGCTCAAGGAAGGCGAGCCGCTGCCGTCGGTTCGGCAGGTCGCGATCGATTTCCAGATCAACCCGCTCACGGTCTCGAAGGCGTATCAGTCGCTGGTCGATGACGAACTGGTGGAAAAACGGCGCGGCGTCGGCATGTTCGTCGTCGAAGGTGCCAGGCGGCGCCTGATGCAGAGCGAAAGGGAGCACTTTCTGGCCGAGGAGTGGCCTCGCATCGCACAGAGAATCGGCAAGCTCGGGCTCGATCCGGTCGAGCTGATCAAATCGATTGACGAGTGACGATTTAAAACGGGAGTAGAACGCATGGAGTCAAGCATCATTCACGCGCAGGACCTCAGCCGGCGCTACGGCAGCACGATCGCGCTGGATCACGTGAATCTCGACGTGCCGGCCGGTCGAATCGTCGGCCTGATCGGACCGAACGGGGCCGGCAAGACCACCGCACTGAAAGCGATCCTGGGCCTGAGCAAGTTCAACGGCAAACTGGAAGTGCTGGGGCTGGACCCGTCGAAAGACCGCGACGACCTCATGGAGGATGTCTGCTTCATCGCCGACGTCGCGGTGTTGCCGCGCTGGGCGCGGGTCTGGCAAATCATCGAGTTGACCGAAAAGCTGCATCCGCGCTTTTCGCGCGAGCAGTGCATGAAGTACCTGGCGCGGACCAAGATCAAGCAGAACTCGAAAGTGCGCGCCCTTTCGAAAGGCATGGTAGTGCAACTGCATCTGGCGCTGGTGATGTCGATCGACGCGAAGCTGCTGATCCTCGATGAGCCCACGCTGGGACTGGACATCCTGTTCCGCAAGCAGTTCTACACCAGCCTGCTCAACGAATACTTCGACGAACAGCGCACCATCCTGATCACCACGCACCAGGTCGAGGAAGTCGAGCACATCCTCACCGACCTGATCTTCATCAAGGACGGCGAACTGATCGTCAACAACACCATGGACGACATCTACGAGCAGTACACCGAAGTGATGGTCGGCCCCGAAGGCCTGGAGCAGGCCCGGGCGCTGAACCCGATACACGAACGGGTGCTGTTCGGTCGCCACATCATGCTGTTCGACAACGCCGACCAGAAGCGCCTCGGCGAGCTCGGTGAGATCCACAAACCAAGCGTGGCCGACCTGTTCGTCGCGCTGATGGGCGACCAGGCCGAAGAGCAGCACGAAGCCGGGGAGAAAGCGGCATGAATGCGAACATGTTCTCCCGACTCTGGATCCTGATTCGGCGCGAAATCTGGGAAAGCCCGGTCGCGTTCAAGTGGACCCCGCTGATCATCGCCGGATTCATTCTGCTGGTCACGATTCTTCTTCTGATCATCGGCGCGAAGGTCGATAACGAGCAGGTCTTCACCATCGACGGCATCCGCATGTATGCGCAGATGGACGACGCCCAGCAGCGGCTGATGGCCGCCGGCGTGATGTTTTCGGCCGGTTCGCTGTTCCACCAGATCATGTTTCTGGTGGTGGTGTTCTACCTGGCCGGCAGCC
>CAYYZR010000011.1:0-28662 GCA_964476005.1 uncultured Halomonas sp. | reverse complement strand
CGTCGCGCGCGTTCCGGGTGCCGTCGGTGATGGGCTATTTCCTGCGCGAGGAAATCCCGGTGATCAACTTTTCCGGCATACGCAGCCTGTCGACGCGCTATGGTCTGCCGTATCCGCCGCAGCAGATGCCCAGCGTCGGCACCGGCGGAGTTTACAACGCCGAAGGCTATCGCCGCTGGCTGGCCGGGCTGATGATCGTGTTGTTGTTGGGACTGACCGGGCTGATCATGCGCTCGGCCAACATCGCGCTTGCCGCCAGCGAAGCCGACGATCACCGTGGAACGATGAAGCCCAAGGTATAGACATCCCGGGCCGGAGCAGGCGCCGCCTAATCCAGAGGCTGGTAGTGTTACGTATGAACGCTCAAGTGAAAGGAGATCGACAATGAAGAACTCAATGGGTTTGACAGGCGAGTCCTCCAACCACAAACTGGCGGCGGTTTTTGCATCCGGGCCGGCGGCACGCGACGCGGCGGCCCAGCTCGTCGACGCCCTCGGGCTCGACGCCGGGCAGGTCGATGTCGTGCAGCCCGGCGACCAGGCGCCAGGACGAAAGCTGGAGCCGGAGTCCCGCGGCATCTGGCATACGCTGATCCGGGCGCACCTGTGGCTCGGGCTGGCCGGCGCCGTGATCGGCGCGATCCTGTACTTTCTGCTCGCCGCCGGGAACGTCCCTTTCGTGGTCGACAATCCCGCCTGGGCAGCGAGCATGCTCATCGTGCTGTGTTTCGTCGCGGGCCTGCTGGCGGGCGGAGCGGTTACGGTACGCCCGGACCATGCACCGTTGATTCGGGCGGCAGGTTCGGCATTGCGGGATGGCAAGAGTCTTGTCGTCGTGCACGCGCGCGACGTCCAGCAACTGCGGCAGGCAAAGGCCGAACTCGAAAAGCACGACGCCGAAGTCATTCCGACGCTGTAGGACTCAGGCGCAGGCAAGCTTGATCACGCTGTCGAGTAAATTCATTGCTCGACAGCGTGCTCCCGTCTTCGCAGGACCTGTCACGCCGTGCTATTGAAGGAGTTCGAACCCGTCGTCGAAAATCTGATTGGGGTCGCCCAGCGGCGTCGTCAGGCAACTGGGCACCGCGGATTCACGATCGATCACGTGCGCCAGCATCCGGTTCGGCACCCGCTCGGGCGCAATGCCGTAGGGGTGATCGAGCCCGAGCGTCAGCCCGATGTTGGACATTCCGCCGCTGCGAAAGTGGCAGTAGCTCATGATGGTGCCCGACCCTTCGCCGGCCGGGCCGGGGAGCGAGGCCGCGCCGGAAACGCAAAAGTCTCCCGGCTGGTCGGTGTAACACCTGTCGACCGGCTCGGCATTGCCTTCCAGCCCGGCGTAACAGTGGGTATGCGGCGAGTTGAAGTTGTGGCCGATCTCGTGCGCGACGACGACGATGTCCCAGACCGACGACGGTGACTGGATGTCGAAGTTCCCGTCCAGCCCCATGGATACGCCGTAATCGCCGCCGAAGTTCGAGAGTTCCGGAAGGCTCGGGCAGTCGAATTGCCGGACGTCGAACTCGTTTCGGCACAACACGCCCACCCATGCGACGCCGCCGCCGATGTCCTTGCCGCTTATGAAATGCGCGATGCTGCGCTCGACGTCGGTGTTGTTGTCGTTCCAGTGCTTGCCGAACTCGAACAGGCTGCAAAGCGTATCGTTCTGCGTCCATGGATCGTTGGACTGGGTCCACAGCGACAGCGAGCTGATGCCGAGGGCGGTTTCCGCTTCGGCCTGGTAGACGGTCGAAGAGAAGGCGATCAGGTCGGCGGTGTAGGTGATCGCGTCGGTGACGTTGCCGAACAGCTGAAAGTATTCGTAATCGGTTTCGATTGCAAGGCGAGCGGTGAAGCCGCCGGCGGGCGCCCCGCGAATCGGCTGGCTCAGCGCACCGGGCGCGAGCGCGGTGGGCGGTGGGGTCAGGCCGGCCTCGCTGCCGCAGGAGAACTCCCGCGGCTCGGGATCCTCGGCGATCTCGGTCATGACCAGCGCGCCGGCGCGGTTCTCGGCAAGCGCAATCATTCGATCGCCGCTGATGACCAGGCCGCGCACATCGCCGCGTTCGCCCACAATCAGCGTTGCGCGACTGTCCGGCTCACCCTGCAGCCGGCCGGTGAGATAGGTTCGCGCAAAACCGGTGTCCAGTGCGACCGGCTCGCCGCCGTCGATGCGGATTTTCGCGTCGGAAGCCAGGACCTGGAACCGTTCCAGCAGCAGGGTTGCGGCAGCGCCGCGGCCATCGGCGCTCGCCACGCTGTGCAGATGGATGGGCTTGCCCGGTTCGAGGGCATACGCCGCCGATTTCCAGCCCGGGCCGTTTGCCTCGTGTTCGGCCGGTGCGGCGGTGGCCTGCGCCGCAGTGCAGCAAAGCCACAGGGCAGTGGCCATAGAAAAGATACGCATGGGGGGTCCTCTGCTATTCGTGAAGTCCGCAATCATCTCGGGCGGGCTTCTCCCCCGCTTCGGGAATTATGTCGGAAGCGGCATCTCCAGGCAAGCCGGGAACTCTTCGCGCGAGCGAGCGCGGCGCAAGCGCGATTTCTCAGTATTCCAGCCGATCCAGCTCCCGGATGTTGACCAGCATCTCGTGCAGCGCCGCCTCGGCCTGCTCCCGGTCGCGCGCCTCGGACAGTCGGCGGATGGAATCGACGATGGCGATCCACCAGTTCATGTGGCTGGCGCTGAGCTGCGCGGCCACGGCGACCAGGTCGCGGGTCAGCGAAACCGTTTCGGTCGCCTCGCGCTTCAGCGCCACCAGGCAGTCCAGGTCGGGGTGCCTGGTTTCGAGTTGCGCGAGCAGGTAGTCGATCACCTTCGGATTGGTTTCGAGGTCACTCGACGAGACCGGGTCGGCGTCGGGTTCCAGGAAGGCCACGTCGAGGTTGGAAAGCAGGCCGCGGAAAGACCCGCGCAGACTCAGCCATAGTTCATGCCGGCGAGCCGCCTCGCGCGAACGCTGCACCAGCGTCAACAGCCCCACCAGCAGGAAGCCCTCGATGCAGATGCCGATCAGCTCGGGCACCAGGTTGTCGTGGAACGGTCCCGGCGATTCGAACGCGACCAGGTAAACCCACAGGCCGCCGCCGGCCAGCGCCAGCAGCAGCATCAGCGCGATCAGGAAGAACCGGCTCATGCCGACGCTTCTGTGTCGTTATCTTCGGCGAACGCGCGGATAACGCGCGCGATCCTGTCGGCTTCTTCCCCGCTCAAGTCCAACGGCAGGTTGGCCAGGTACACCACATGGTCGTCGCGGATCGGTACGGGTACCACGTTGCTGGGGTTTTCGATCGCCTCCAGCGTGACCTGTTCGGCGGCCTGCTGCTCCGGCGTCAGGCTTTCGCTGCGGCTGAACGAGCGAAGGCGCTCGCGCCGGGCGCGGGTGAACGTTTCCGGGTTCTCGAGCCAGCCGAGGTATTCGTCCAGCGCCGATGCAACCCGCTGGCCATAGATCTGAAGCGTTTCCGACCGTATGCTCGACCCTTCGAGCTTGTGAAAGCGAGACAGCAGGTCGTCGACGTCGATCTGTCGAATATCCGCGCGCTCGTCGTCGGTGAGCTCTCCGGCCAGCTGTTCCAGGGCCTTGCGCCGCGCTCTCGCGGTGGCCGGATTGATCAATCCCTCCATGCCGGCCTGCTTGAGGAAATTCAGCAAGGCCTCGGCCGTGTATGATTCTCTGGACGTCATTTCAAACTCATCTCAAGGTTTTTTGAAGGCACGCTTGCGCCGGTGTACGCTTTCGAAAGGGAATGATCGACCAGTATGGCCAAAACATCAAGCCGAACCGGATTGAGTGCACCGCGTCTGAAGTACGACGATCCGAGTCTCGATCGCGCCGGCCCGCAGCGCGAAGACCCGCAGTGGCTGGAACGAGCGCTGCAGCATTCGGACGCGCGTTCGCTGCCCGTCTGGCGCAACCAGAACCTGGTCGGCGGGCTGGACAGCGCTTCGCCCACGGCGATTCTTCACGGCGTGGACATGCACGCCCACGCCTCGGAAGTCGTATTTCTCGGCCTCGATGGCGATGCACCGGTGTTCGCGGCCGATTATTCCGAGCTCGAAGAGGCAAGCGCCGCGGAACTGCTCGGCGACAGCTTCACCGACCTGCGGCGCGTGGGCCCGCTGATGTCCGAACCCGAGGCCGCGCTGCTGGCCTACGCCCGCGGCATGCTGTTCTGGCACCGCAACCATAGATACTGCGGCCGCTGCGGTTCGTCCACAAAGAGCCGGAAGGGCGGCCATCTTCGCGCATGCAGCAACGCCGATTGCCGACGCCCGTCGTTCCCGCGCACCGACCCGGCCGTGATTGTGCTGGTCGAACACCCGGGCGACGACGGCGGCCCGGCGCGTTGCCTGCTCGGCCGCTCGCCGCATTTCCTGCCCGGTATGTACTCCACGCTGGCCGGTTTCGTCGAGCCGGGCGAGAGCATGGAACAGACCGTGCGCCGGGAAGTGTTCGAGGAAAGCGGAATAGAGGTCGGCGAAGTGCGCTACCTGGCCTCCCAGCCGTGGCCGTTCCCGTCCTCGCTGATGATCGGCTTCCACGCCACGGCAATTACCACCGACATCCGGCTGCACGACGACGAACTCGAGGACGCACGGTGGTTCACGCTGAAAGAACTGCTGGAACTCGAGAAGCGAGGTGAGGATGAATCCCTGTGCCTGCCGCGCAAGGACTCGATAGCGAGATTCCTGGTCGAACGCTGGCTCGAAGAGACACAGTAGTCTTTTGCTTTTCGTTGCTCCCGTCGCTTGGGTCGGCGAAGCGCGCCCGGGGGATTTCAAAAGCAGGCCGTTCGCGCCTGCTCACGCCTCTCTGGAATTCCCGCGAATGCAGGAATCTCGAGATCTGACTTCCTCCAGGGTTCTCCCCGGAGGCGCGGTCGCGCCCGCGCAGAGTTGTTCAGAGCTTGCTCAAACCTCCCGGGCGACGCGATCGATCTCGGTCAGGTGGCCTTGTTTTTCTTCCTTCGAGAGGAAAGAGGCAGTGAAAGAGTTCTTCGCCAGCTGAATGATTTCGGCCCTGTCGAGATCCAGCGCGGCCGCGGTATCGGCGTAATTCTGCTCCAGGTAGCCGCCGAAGTAGGCGGGATCGTCGGAGTTGATCATCACGTTCAGACCGGCGTTCATGAGCGCCTTCAGGTTGTGATCCTCGAGCCGATCGAAGACCCGAAGCCTGACGTTGGACAGGGGGCACACCGTCAGCGGCACCTGATCGTTCCTCAAGCGCTCGACCAGGCGCGGATCCTTCATGCACTGTACGCCGTGATCGATGCGCCGCGCCTGGAGCAGGTCGAGGGCCTGCCATATATACTCCGGCGGTCCCTCTTCACCGGCATGAGCGACAGCCGGAAATCCGTTCTCGCGGCTGGCTTTGAAGACGTTTTCGAACCTGGACGGCGGGTTGTCGAGCTCGGCCGAATCCAGCCCAACCGCCGCGATTCGATCCCGATACGGCAAAGCCTGCTTCAGCGTGTCAAAGGCCGCGTCTTCGCTCAGGTGGCGCAGGAAGCACAGAATCAGTTTCGACGTGATTTCGAACTCCTGCCTGGCGTCTCTCAGGGCGCCATCGATGCCTTCG
Organism: uncultured Halomonas sp.; assembly: GCA_964476005.1. GTDB lineage: Bacteria > Pseudomonadota > Gammaproteobacteria > Xanthomonadales > Wenzhouxiangellaceae. The sequence continues at coordinate 23,081 of CAYYZR010000011.1, read as the reverse complement.
ATCACTTCAGCAAATTCGACGCCGCGATCGGTATGCGTCTGCGGATCAAAGAAAATCTCGACATGCCGGACGTTCTGACGGCTCATCTTCTCCAGATACGCCCACGTCAGATCGTGGAAATCCCGCCTGGTCCGCAGCACCGCGGCGCCGGCATAGTAAAGATCGAGGAAGGACTGGAGGTTCTGAAAATTGTAGGCGGCCCGAATCTCGTCGACGCTTTCATACGGCAGGGAGGCGTTGTTGCGCCGGGCAATTTCGAACATGAGTTCGGGCTCGAATGTGCCCTCGATATGAAGATGCAACTCCGCTTTCGGAAGCGCGTGAATCAGGCTCTTCAACGAGTCGTTCATGGCGGGACCGTCTCGATCTGTTGCGATGCATCAGGGTAGCCGAAAATTCAGGCCAGCAGCAGGATCAGGCACTTCACACCTACCCTGTTGACCGAACAGACCGTCGTCAGCGTAAAAAGGCCGGGCACTATCTTGCGTCTCGAGTCGCGGCGTTCAGGTCTCCGTGCTGAGTTCGGGCGCAAGTACAACCACTATCGGCACTGGCTGTTATTCCGATCGCTCAGATGGCTCCGGAGCGCAGGATTTGCCGGGTCGCGGTGGCGAATATCACCTGAGCGATGCCGAACAGTATGAGGTCGATGCCGAAGAGAATGCCCAGTAGCCACAATGCCGATGCCGGCAGCGCGGCCAGAACAACGATGCCGAGGACGATGGAGACAATCCCCGAAGTCAGCAACCAGCCCCAGCCTCGGGCCGGGCGCAGCGTCAACGCCGAAGCGGTCTTGAAAAGCCCGCCAAGCAAAAAGAAGATAGCCAGTACCAGGGTCAGCGTGAACATGCCTTGCAGCGGATACACAAGCAGCAGTGCGCCGGTCAAGATGGCCAGAATCCCGAACACGACGCTTGGCGCGACGCCGTCCAGCGGTCGATCAAAGAGGATGCGAACCAGTTCCAGTATGCCGACAGTCAGCAGGAACGCGCCGAAGACCAGTTCGATGGCCAACGTTGCCCACCACGGAAAAAGCAGGGCAAGAACACCGAAGATGATGGAGATGATGCCTATGACGGCCAGCCAGCGCCTTTGCGGTGCGTCGGCCGAGATTTCGATTCGATTGTTGCTGTCCATGATCGATTCCTCCGTTCCGATTCGGATTCGACGCCGAGGACGATAAGCTACCGCCTGTAACCGCCTCGTTCGTGGATAGTCGCACCGCATCGCCGTTGTCGTGCTCGGCAAGCGCCTTGTCTCAACTTCTTCGAGGTGCCGAAGGCGTAGATGTGCTCGGCCTCGAGAGCCTTCAGCCTATCACTCCGAAAAGCGGAAAGTGCTGGTCTCCCGACCGAACCGTCCCCGATGGTGCAAATCTGGCCGCGACTGGCGAACAGCTCTAAAAGCAGCTATCGTCGGGAGGTCTCCGGGAATACATGGTCCCGTTACGCCACACCGGCCACCAAAAAGGAAAATCCATCATGAATCGCCTGCTACAGACCCTGGTTCTCCTTGTCTTCATCTGCGGGGCCGCGTTGCCTTCGGCCGTTTCGGCGAGTGAACAGCAGAAGTCCGTGCTGGTTACGGGCGCGAGTACCGGCATCGGCCGCAATCTGGCGGAAACGCTGGCCGGCCAGGGCCATCACGTCTATGCCGGGGCGCGGCGGGACGCGGACCTGGAGGCATTGAACGCGATTGACAACATCACCGCGGTACGCCTGGACGTTACAAATCAGGACCAGATCGATGCCGTGGTTGCGCTGATAAAAGAAAAGGGCACCGGCCTGTACGGGTTGGTCAACAACGCCGGCATTGGCGATGGCGGACCGGTTATCGATACGCCGGTCGAGGTCCAGACACTGGTCTACGATGTCAATGTCGAAGGCGTTTACCGGGTAACCCGGGCGTTTGCCCCGTTGGTGATCGAATCGAGGGGTCGTATCGCGACGACCGGTTCGATTGCCGGCACGCTGGCCTGGGCCGGCGGCAGCGCTTATAGCGGCAGCAAGCACTGGATCGAAGCGTTCACAGATGCCTTGGCGGCCGAAATGGCCCCGCATGACGTGTCGGTAAGCGTCATCGCGCCAGGCAACTTTCAGTCGAAGATCCGGCGTAGTGGAGCGCTTCGCAGGCAGGCGCGTGTCATCGCGTCCGGTGGCGTCATTACGCCCGAAATTCAGCGGGAATACAATGAGATCGAAACCCGTGAGCTGTCTTACAAACAGCCGGATGCGGTCTCCGAGGCGTTCGTGCACGCACTGTTTGCCGACGAACCGTTGCGCAGGTACATGGTCGTGCCCAGTGCCGAAGAGCAGGCGATGACGATTTCGACCAAAATCCGGCAGCTGGTGCAGTTGAACCAATGGGGCCCGCACCGCTACACGGCTGAAGAACTCACTGCCATGCTCAAGGAAGCGATGGCAACGGGCGAGGACTGAACCGGAGTTCGGGCAATACCTCGGGTCGCATCGTGTAACCTGCATTTGCAGCCGGATGCGCGTTACACAGCGTGATCCTGCCGACTCGCCCGGCGCGGCTTGCCGAGAGATTTTCTAATCGATCAGCGCCTTGACGTGCGCGATCGCCGACCGTCCCAGCGCGGATAGTGCGTAGCCGCCCTCCAGGCACGAAACGATCCGCCCGTCGGCATGACGCTGCGCGACATCGACCAGCCGGCGGGTGATCCACGCGTAGTCTTCATCAAGCAGCATGAAGTGCGCCATCTCTTCCTCGACGTGGCCGTCGAAACCGGCCGAGATCATCAGCAGCTGGGGCTCGAAGCGATCCAGCGCGGGCAGCCAGTGTTCCTCGACCGCGCGCCGGAAGGCTTCGCTGCCGGTGCCGGCGGGCAGCGGGGCGTCGACCAGGTTGGTGGTTTCGGCCTCGTGGCCGGTGAAGGGGTAGAACGGGTGCTGGAAGGTCGAGCAGAACAGGACCCTGGGGTCGTTGGCGAAGATCCGCTCGGTGCCGTTGCCGTGGTGGACGTCGAAATCGACGATGGCCACACGGTCCAGTCCGTGATGCTCCAGCGCGTGCGCCGCGCCCACCGCGACGTTGTTGAAGATGCAGAAGCCCATGGCGCGGGCTTGCTCGGCGTGATGGCCGGGCGGGCGCACGCAGCAGAACGCGGCGTGCGCGCGGCCTGCCATCACCAGGTCCACGCCCAGCACGGCTGCGCCGGCTGCGCGTCGTGCGGCGGCGAGCGAATGCTCTGTCATCACCGTGTCGCCCTCGTCCAGGCAGATCATCTCTCCCTCGGCGGGGGCGGCGGCGTCGATGTCGTCGATATAGTCCGCCTCGTGCACGCGCGCCAGCTGCTCGCGCTCGACCAGCGGCGCGTCGAAATGCTGGACGACCATGTCCAGGCCCGAGGCGATCAGGCGATCGTCGATCGCGGCCAGGCGGTCGGCGGTTTCCGGGTGATGGGCCGCCACCCTGTGCCGGGCGCAGTCGGGGTGACTGATGAATGCGAGTGCCATGCGCTCATTGTCTCCGATCGACGCGCGGCCGGAACGGGCCTGGATCAATTTTCGTGTCCATGCTCTTGCTCGTCGCTTTTGCGCCGGTCTGGATAACGCGACAACCCGATTGTCCTCGGTCATAAAAGCTCGACAATTTGCATGCTACAGTCCTGATCGTCGGCCAAACCAGAGACTACCCAGGCATGTCGCCGCATTTCCTCGAAGGCATTCTCGCCCCGCGCAACGTTGCCGTGTTCGGCGCCAGCGACGAGGCGGGCACGCTGGGCCAGGTGCTGTTTTCCAACCTGCTTGCCGGCGATTTCCGGGGTGAACTGCACGCCATCAATCCGCGCCACGAACAGGTCCAGGACCAACCCTGCTACCGCGACCTCGAAGCCCTGGGTCGGCCCGTCGACACCGCGCTGATCGCGACCCCGCCGCGCAGCGTGCCGGACATTCTCCGGCAGTGCGGCAAGCACGGCGTGCGCGGTGCCGTGGTGCTGTCGGCCGGCTTTCGCGAAGCCGGCGAGGCCGGGCTGAAGCTGGAGCGCGCGATGCTCGAGATCGCGCGCGAGTATGGCCTGCGCGTGATCGGGCCCAACTGTCTCGGCGTCATGCGCCCCGAAGCCTCCTTCAATGCAACTTTCAGCAAGAACCAGGCGCTGCCCGGCAACCTCGCACTGGTTTCGCAATCGGGCGCAATCTGCACCGCGGTGCTGGACTGGGCCGAAAGCCAGCAGATCGGGTTTTCGGCGGTGGTGTCGGTGGGCAACGCGGCCGACGTGAATTTCGGCGACGTGCTGGACTATCTTGCCCTCGATCGGAAGACCCGCAGCATCCTGCTCTATATCGAAGGTGTGCGCGACGCGCGCGGGTTCGTCAGCGGTTTGCGTGCCGCGGCGCGCATGAAGCCGGTGATCGTGATCAAGCCGGGCCGCCACGCCGAGAGCTCGAAGGCCGCGATGTCGCACACCGGTTCGCTGGTGGGCGCCGACGACGTGTTCGACGCAGCCCTCGAACGGGCCGGCGTGGTGCGCGCCATGACGATTGCCCAATTGTTCGCCGCCGCCCGTGTGCTGTCCGAGGGCTATGCGGTCAAGGGCAACCGGCTGGCGATCGTGACCAACGCCGGCGGCCCGGGCGTGATGGCGGTCGACCGCGCGCTGGAGCTCGATGTCGCGCTTGCGAACCTGGCCGAGGACACCATCGAGGAGCTGGATGAGGCATTGCCCGCGCACTGGTCGCGCGGAAATCCGGTCGACGTGCTCGGCGATGCCGGGCCGGATCGCTTCGCCGCAGCGCTTGAGGCATGTCTTGCCGACGACGGCGTCGACGGGGTCATCACCATGCTGACGCCGCAGGCGATGACCGACCCGCTGGGCGTGGCGCGCGTGACGGCGAAGCTGGCCGACGGGGCGCGCAAGCCGGTGCTGGCCTGCTGGATGGGCGAAAGGCAGGTGCAGCCGGCGCGCGAGTTTGCCACGCGCGAACGCCTGGCCAATTTCAGGACGCCGGAAGCGGCGGTCGAGGCGTTTTCCTACCTGGCCGCTTATCGCCGCAACCAGAGGCTGTTGCTGCAGGTGCCCGATCCGCTGTCGGACCGGTCCGGCACGGATATCGAGGCGGCGCGTGAGGTCATCGAATCGGTGCTGGACGACGGGCGCAAGGTGCTCAATACGATGGAATCCAAGGCCATGCTCAAGGCTTTCCGCATTCCGGTCACCCAGACCGCGCGGGCCAAGACGGTGCTCGAAGCGCTAGCCATGACCGAAGTGTTTGGCTACCCGGTGGTGATGAAGATCGACTCGCCCGACATCACGCACAAGTCCGATGTCAACGGTGTGAGGCTGAACGTCGAAAGCGACGAGGCCGTGCGCCAGACCTTCGCGCAGATGGTATCCGACGCGCGCGAGCTTGCGCCCGACGCGCGCATCACCGGCGTGACCGTCGAGCGCATGCACAAGAGCAATTACGGTCGCGAACTGATGGTGGGCGTGATGCGCGATGCGGTGTTCGGCCCGGTGATCAGCTTCGGTTCCGGCGGCACGTCGGTGGAAGTGCTGCGCGATCGCGCCGTGGCGCTGCCGCCGCTCAACGAGATCATCATCGAGAACATGATCGCGCGCACCCGCGTGGCCCGGATGCTCAAGCGCTTCCGCAACATGCCGGCAATCGACGAGCAGGCGCTCGAACAGGTATTGCTCAGGGTCTCGGAAATGGTCTGCGAGCTGCCCGAGATCCGCGAGATGGACATCAACCCGTTGATCGTCGACGAGCGCGGGCTGGTGGCGGTGGACGCCCGCATCACGGTCGATCGTGACGCCGACAAGCTGACCGCCCCGGTACGCGATCGCTATGCGCATATGGCCATCCACCCGTATCCGGCGCACCTGGTCGGAAAGCACGTGCTGGCCGACGGTACCGAACTGACGGTGCGGCCGATACGTCCGGAAGACGCGAAGATCGAACAGGAGTTCGTGCGCAACCTGTCGGAAGAGTCGAAGTACTTCCGCTTCATGCAGGCAGTCTCCGAACTCACGCCCCAGATGCTGGTGCGCTTCACCCAGATCGACTACGACCGCGAAATGGCGCTGATCGCGGTGCACGAGCAGCCCGACGGCGAGGAACTGCAGGTGGCGGTGGCGCGCTACACCATGGACCCGGACCGCAGCTCGTGCGAATTCGCGCTGACCGTGGCCGACCAGTGGCAGGGCCGCGGTGTGGGCTACCACCTGATGGAAAAGCTGATGGAGGTCGCCCGCGCCCGCGGCATGGACACGATCCATGGCGAAGTGCTGGCGGCGAATGCCCACATGCTGGGGCTGATGCAGCGGCTGGGCTTCGAGATCCGCATGAGTCCCGACGAAACCGACATCAAGCTGGTGCGCCGGCCGCTGGTTTCATCGGAAGCGTAAAAAAACCGAAAGGCTTGAAAGTGGGACACGAAGAGCGCGAAGAAGGCACTAAGCCCGCCTTATTCACCACCCTTCCTACTGCGGCGCCGCCATGCCCTGCGTCAGCGGCGTTTTGCTCTGTCGCGCATCCTCACCGGACAGGCGAGTACGCTTCCGGTGCGCTCGGTCGCAAAACGCCACAGCCACAGGGCCTGACAACCCCTCGCGACGCAAGGGTGGTGAATAAGGCGGGCTAAGGACACGAAAAAAAGCAAGCTGCGTAGTTGGGTAGCCCGGGTAGGCGAAGCGCACCCGGGAAAAGGTCCGATGGTTATTGGCCCCGGGTGCGCTGTGCTTGCACGGCCTTCCAACTGCTGATTGTCACGGTTTTCGTAGGAGGCGTCTCCGGCGCCGATCGAACGGGAAGCTTGCCTGGGCCATCGATCGCGGCCTGGAGACCGTCCTACGGATGGCGCGGCCGTCTATCGCTGCCTCATTCGTCGATTGGCTCGAATGACTGCATGTACGGATTGGCTTCGGTGCGCTGAATGTTGATGAAGCCGTACTCGGTGGCCTGGTGGCAGGCGTTGCAGGCATCGACCAGTTCGCCGAAGCGGCCGTCGATCGTTTCCCAGCTGCCGCTTTCATCGTCCACGGCCTGCTCGAAGCGCTCGAAAGCCGGCGCCAGCATGCCTTCGGTCAGCTTGCCGACCGGCTTGCCGTGATATTCCTCGATTTCGGTCGTCGCTTCGATGGTCTCCTCGATTTCGTGGGCGTAGAAGTCGACCAGCTCGCGGTTCTGCGCGCGAATCGACAGATCGAGCTTGTGCGAGAAATACTGCAGCGCGCCCATGTTGCCGATCAGGTCGTGGTCTTCGCCTTCCTCGGAGGCCATTGCCATCGTGCACAGTGTTGCGGTAAACAGTGTTGCGATCAGTCGTGAAAGCATTGGCGTATTCCTTCGGGTTGGTGAATGAATTCGATGATAACGAGGGCGCGCAGGCCTCGCATGACGACTGGACAAACAAAATATACTCGATTGCCAGAAGGCGCAAAGAGCGATCTCCGAAATGATCTCATCCCTGGGCAGCCTGTTCTCGCACCATCTCCGGCGCTGGATTCCGGACCCGTTCGTGTTCGCGCTGGTGCTGACGCTGCTGATCGGATTGCTCGCGTTCGCGTTCACCGATGCCGGTCCCGCAGAGTTGACCGGCCACTGGTATCGGGGTTTCTGGATGCTGTTGGAGTTCGGCATGCAGATGGTGTTGATTCTCGCTACAGGATTCGCGATCGCGCTGTCGCCGCCGGCCGCGCGGGCGATCGACGGGCTGGCCAAATTCGCCCGCACACCCGGCGCGGTGTACGTGGTGGTGCTGATCGCCGGCGGGCTGTTCAACCTGGTCAGCTGGGGCTGGACCGTGCTGGCCGCGGTGCTGGGGCGCGAACTCGCTCGCAGAGTCAAAGGCGTCGACTACGCCTACCTGATTGCCTGCGTCTACATTTCCGGCCAGCCCTGGGTAGGCGGTTTGTCGAGCTCGATTCCGTTGTTGCTCAACACGGAAGGCAACTTCCTGATCGAGGCCGGCGTACTGCAATCAACGATTTCGACATCGCGGACGCTGGGCAGCGGTCTGAACCTCGCCTACATCGCGATGTATTTCGCCCTAATGCCGCTGTTGATGTGGTGGATGCGACCGGGGGCGCGCCAGACGCGCACGCTGGACGAACTGCGCGATCCGGACGAGCGCGAGGCAAGGACCGTCGCCGAAGAAGCCGAAGCCCAGACGCTGGACGGCCGAAGTTTCTCCGATCGGCTCAACAACGGAAGCGTCATTCAGTTGCTGGTGGCGGCCGCGGCGTTGTGGTTCATCTTCGGCCACTTTGCGGCCAACGGCTTCGATATCGACCTGAACATCATGATCTTCATCTTCTTCGCTCTCGGGCTGATTGCCCATCGCACGCCGATGCGCTACGGCCTGGCGATGAAGCGCGCCTGCGGCAACGTCTACGGCATCGTGTTCCAGTACCCGTTCTACGCCGGCATCATGGGCATCATGATGTTTTCCGGGCTGGGCGCGCAGATCTCGCTCTGGCTGGCCCAGGGCGCGACCATGGAAACCCTGCCGCTGATCGCGCAGTTCGCCGGGGCGGCGATCAACTTCGCGATTCCCTCGGCCGGCGGCGAATGGGCGGTGATCGGTCCGTCGCTGACAGAAACCGCGCTGAGCCTCTCGGCTCATCTTCCGTCGGACCAGCAGCAGGTCTTCGTCGCGCGTATCGCCATGGCCGTTGCCTACGGCGAGACCTCGACCAACCTGCTGCAGCCTTTCTTTCTGCTGGCCGTGCTGCCCGTCATGGGGGCCGGCGTGATCATCCACGCGCGCGACGTGATGGGCTACCTGGTGATTCCGTTCGTACTGGTCTACGCATTGACCGCGCTGCTGGTCGGTTTGTTTCCGCTCTGAAAGGCGTGAGTCGGTTTTTGCCGGCGACCGGCCCTGGTCTGGCAGACTTCGGCGCGATCAGGGAACGGCTGAGCTGAACGGGAATGAAAAAGGCCAGGGCCCTTGCAGGACCCTGGCCGTGTTTCATCCCGGCTGGAAGCACGCTTCGAGCCGTCGTGTCGTTGCTTACGGCGATTCGAAGCCGTCGGCGAAGATCAGGTCGGGGACGAAGGTGTCGCCGTCGCCGATCACCGGTTCGTCGACTTCGGGTGCGTCGGGCGCGGTCCATTCCGGGTAGGTATCGGTGTACCAGGTGCGTGCGTATCTGGCATCCGAGAGCGGTTCACCCGGGATAGGTGCGGTCGTGAACTGGGCCCACGCGCTGTAGAGCGTGTCGCCGGACGGGCTCATCGCCAGGCTGGCTTCCTCGGCCGATACGTCGCTGCCGACGGTCAAGCGGTCGAACTCGTTGCAGAATATCCCGGCCGACGTGAGACCCGGCAGACAGAAGCCTTCCATGTTGTCTTCCGGCGCCCAGGCCTGGTAGTGATCGCCAAACCGGACGGCGCGGCCGTAGAACAGGTCCAGCGCTTCGGCTTCGCCATCGGCTACGGTCGTGTTGTCGCCGGTCTCGTAGACCACGAAGAACCGGGTCGGATTGAACTGATCGGAGTCCGGGTCGAAGTTGACGCCGTCGTCTATCGTCGGCATGGTCGGTGGATCCGGTGCGTAGCGCGGGTCCAGGATGGTCAGCTTGAAGGTCGGGTCGGCATCCGCGTTTTGCAGCTGCGATACGTTGCGGGCCTGTTCGGGTCCGCCGGCGGCGTAGGCCGTGCATACTTGCGTTGCGTCGTTGGCGATTTCGCCGTCACGCATGAATTCGCAGGTGGCGGTTCCCGCGCCACCCCATGTGGGCGGTGTCGTGGTCCAGTTGCGGCCGCCGTCGAACGAGCGACGGATATAGAGCTCGTAGCGATCGCTGCCGCCGGTGTTGCGTTTCCAGTTCGGCGACCAGGCGTACATGACGACGGCCATGTCGCGCCACAGGTAGCCACGGTGACCCTTGGCCACGTCCAGCGGATTGAACCACGACTGGTCGTCGAGGTTGCTGCCCAGGGCCGTGGATTCTGCGAACGTGCCGCATTCCGGTGAACCCGGGCACTGGACCCAGAATTCCACCTTGTCAAAGCCGAGTTGATCGGTGGGATCATCGCTGGCAATGCCGCTCTCGTCAATGGTCGGGCAGACGCCGTCACTGGTGTCGTTGTCACCCCCGCCGCCAGTGGCGCAGGTCTTCGGCGTGGTGCCGGAGACGTTCACCGCCGGACTCATGCAGATGCCCTCGGGATAAAAGGGATTGCTGCCGTCGCTGAACAGGGTTTGCTCGCAGACCACGTTGGTGAAGTCGTACGGATTGGGCGAGGTTCCGGCGTTGACGATGCGCCGCGCCATGATGTCGGCCGGGCCGCCCTGCTGCAGCAGGCCCTGCTTGAACAGCGGCATGGCCACCAGCTTGCTGCCGTCGCTGACGTTGACCAGCGGCTGGACCAGCAGGCTGCCGCGCCGGGCGATTTCGGTCCGGTAGATCTCGTAGTTGTAGTCGGTGGCGCTGGTGTCGCCGATGAAGTTCCACATGTCGACGGTATTCATGGGCGGGTAGAAATCGCCGGTGCGCCAGTCGATCTCGGGCTGGTTGAGCAGGTTGCCCTGGTTGACCAGGTTCTTGACCAGGCCGGTGTCGCTGAGATCGGCGCTGGTTTGCGGGCTGCCCATCTCGAACGAGAAGTACCAGACGTTCTTGCCCTCGTCGGCGACCTCGCAGTCGGGATCCCCTTCGGTGCAGGGGGTGGCTTCCTTGACGTCGGTTTCGCCGACGCGGAAATAGAAAGGCTCCTTGTCGGTGGCGCGCGCGCCGCGAGTGTCGTCGCCCGTGGTGAAGAAGAATCTGCCGAGACCCTTGCTTTCCTCGGCCAGGATGACGACCCAGCCGCCCACGGTATTGCCCATTTCATCAACCCTGGGCAGCAGGCCGATCCGAGCGCGCGTGGCCGCAGTGTTGGCGACGTTGGGCAGACCGTCTTCGCTGACGCAGATCGGCGTCAGCTGATTGTTCTGGCCGGTCGGAATCTGCACCGTATCGGCGCACTGGTTTTTCAGTCCGTAAGCTGACGCCGTTGCGTCTTCGCAGAACAGGAGTTCTCCCTCACCGGTTCCGCTGCCTGTGCAACGCGCGTTGTTGGTGATGCGCATCGGCACGGCGAACGGGACGTAGGGTTTCGGCTTGGTGGTATCGGCGGCCCAGTAGCTTACAAGCGTTTGCGGGTTGCCGTCGACGTCAAGGACCGTCTCGAAATGTTCGTCGGGCAGGAACGAGTACCAGATGTCGGTCTGGCTGTTGCCGATTGCACCGCTCCAGCCTTCGCCGGGACCTTCGCCGGCGCCGGGACGCAGCCCGCCGGGGTCTTCCTGCCAGATCACGGCAACGCCGGCGCCCGACACCATCGCGATTTCGACCCGGTTGACGTCGCGACGGCCTGAGGTCAGGCGTTCGGGCTTGTACCAGATGACGTGGTTGGATTCGAGCACGCCGTCGGTGCGGGGGTCATCACCTTCGAACAGCACGCCGCGCGCAGTCCAGAGGCAGTTGAACGGGATTTCGCCGACGGTGGGGAATCCCTGGTCCGTATAGTCGACCGAACCCTGGGATCCGGCAACGCCGAACAGGTCGGTCAGGTAGAGATCGACGGCTCGGTCGATGCCCAGGGAGGTGGCGACTTCATCCAGGTCGCGGATGTAGCTGGAATCCGAGTCGGCGGTGTACGCCGGCGAACCCGACGAACAGTAGCGGCTGGGCCAGGCGACGGCGATGTGGTTGCCGGCCACCGCGTGGACGACATTGACCACGTCGCCTGGATAAGTGGGCAGAACCGAGCTGAACTCTTCGGCCGATTCGGAAAGGTTGGAGGATTTCCAGGTGTTGCCGTCGTCCAGGCTGACTGCGCCGTAGGCGTCGCGTTGTCCGAACCCGACGAAGCCGCCGGCATTTTCGTCGCCTACGGGTTCCGGACTCTCTACCGGTCCGTACAGGAATGCGCCGATCAGGGGTTTGGCGGTGCTACGCGTCTTGACGGGTGTACCGTCGGCTTCGTTGTACTCGATCGGATCTGCCGCCGTGCCGTCCGAGCGCTGTGCCTGCACGTAAAAGCGCAAATATTTGATGAACGTGTGTTCGGCCTCGGGGGGAATGCCGTCGGGCACGACCATGTCCTCGGAGAGCGTGTCGATATTGATGTTCTCGGCCATGTTCTTGTTGATCGGCTCGCCCACCTGTGCAGACGCGGAGTCGATCAGCGCTGCATTCACGAGCAATACCGTCACCAGACAAGTTGCTAGAAGTTTCATATTCATGGTGACCTCATCATTGAAGTGTTGCCTTTCAATCAGGCGCCGCCGAACTGCGCTGCACCAGCCTTCAAGAACCTTTCCCTCAAGGCCGGGTGGTCCCGGGCTGCAAAAGAAACGATCCTTCGTTCGCACTTAGAACAGTATTCTCTACATTAGAGAAATATCATGATCCAAGTCAAATTTTCACGCGATCGATTGACTCGGTCGGGGTTCGGGGGGACGACCGTTCGCTACGGACCGGCCGCGGAAAGGCGCCCGGGGGGCCGGCGGGATGGCGTGGAAGTCATTGCAGCAGGGCTTTCGGGGAGCGCGATCAGCGCCAGTTCTCGAGCAGGTCGAGCAGCAACAGCCGGGCGCGCCACGGGCAGTTGATTATCGCCATGCCGCAGCCGGTCATGCGGCCCAGGCGTTGTTCGGCGGAAAACTCGACGCGCAGGTCCAGCCACTGTTCTCCATCGAGACCGAGCGCGGCCGGGATTGGGTCCGGCGTGGTGTCGCGGCCCTCGATCAGCGGATACCAGATGACGTAGACGCCATGTCCGAAGCGCCTGAATGCCTTTTCCAGCGCGGCGGTCAGGTCGGCGATTTCGGTCTTGATTTCGAACGAGGGGTCGATCAATACCAGTCCGCGGCCCGTGGTTGGGGGCAGAAACCTGTCCAGCGCCTGGTAACCGTCGCCCGGGTGCAGCGTGACCTGCCGCTCGCGGCCGAATCGCTCGACCAGGGCCTTCTGCTCGGTCGGGTGGAGTTCGCACAGCACCAGATCATCCTGCGGCCGCAGCAGCGATCGGAGCAGCAGCGGCGAGCCGGGATAGAAGCGCAGCGCACCGTCGGGATTGTGCGCCTCGACCAGCGCCAGGTAGTCGGGTTGTGGGCCCGGCGGCGGCCGGTCGATCCAGAGTCTGCCGATGCCTCGGTCGAATTCCCGGTTCTTCAGCGCCGCTGCGCTTTCCAGGTCGTACAAGGCGGGGCCGGCGTGCGTGTCGACGAACCGAACGCCCTTGTCCTTTTCCTGCATCGCGCGAACCAGCGCCACCAGTACCGTGTGCTTGAATACGTCTGCCGGGTTGCCTGCGTGGAAGCCGTGACGATAGCTGAGCACTGGGTGGCCGTGAAGAAATGGGATATGCGGCCGAGGATAAACTACGGTTGGCGAAGATGGGTTGGCTTAGTGCCTGAATTGCATGGGGCCGCAATTCCGTGCTATACAAAAACCGTGGTTTGCACGGGGGATTGTCGGCGGCATGGTCCGTACACTCACAATTCTGACACTGGTGTTTTGCGTGAGCGGATTCTGCCGCGCCGAGGAGGCGCCGCTCGATCGGCTGCTTGTGGGGGGAGACGCGGCTTATCCGCCCTTCGAATGGCTGGACCAGGAGGGCCGGCCGCAGGGTTTCAACATCGAACTGATCCGGTTGCTGGCTGAACCGGCGGGGGTCGAGGTCGATTTCAGGCTGGGCGACTGGTCGGATACCCTGGCCGCCCTGGACGCCGGCCAGATCGACGTCGTGCCGATGTTCGTGTCGGACGAGCGACGCCAGAGATATCGTTTCACCAACACATATTTTTATCAGACCCACGCCCTGTTCGGATTGCCGGACAGCGAGCCTCTGGATGAAATCGACAGCCTTGACGGGTCGACCCTCGTCGTCGAAGCCGGTTCCGACGCTCAGAACCAACTGCGCGAGCAATACCCTGAGCTGGTGCCTCGACTGACGGCGAATACCCGGCTGGCATTGCAGATGGTGGTCGAGGGCGGCGGTGACTATGCCTTGCTGGCCGCGCCGGTGGCGCAGGAATTGATCGAACGAGAAGGATGGGCCATCGAGCGCAAGTCGCCGCCGATGTGGCCGCGTGGATATGCGTTTGCCACGAGCGCGGAGCGAACGGCGTTGAACGCGTGGCTGCAGTCCCGGCTGGTCGAGACGATCGGCAACGGGCAATACCTGGATCTTTACGGCCAGTGGTCCGATCGGCTGGAACCCGGTCGCGGTGCCGCGGCCGGCTACTTGCGCATCGCGCTGATCGGTCTGGTCATCGTCGGCCTCGGGGGGCTAGGCTTCGTGATCTGGAACCTCAGCCTGCGGCGCCAGGTTGCGCATCGAACGGGCAAGGTGGTCAAGGAACTCGAGAATCGCAAACAGGCCGAGCGCAAGGCGCGCGACCTGGCGCGGCGCGAGCCGATTACAGGCTTGTACAACGCGCGCTATTTCTGCGGCAAATGCGGAGAAATGCTCAAGACGCAAGCGTCCGACACGCGCGGCGAACTGATGTTGATCCGGCTCCTCGAGGGAGAAACCGTGGTGCGAACCTTCGGCTACCAGGTCGCCGAGAAGATGATCGTGGGGTTCAGCGAAGCGCTGCGGCGGACGTTCGACGAGCCGATCGCGCACCTGGGGCGCGGGACTTTCGGCGTCTTCGAACCGGCCGGAACCGTCAACGATCGCCTCGATCGGCTCGAGGAAGCCATTTCAAGGGATGAAACGCTGGTGCATCCGCGCTTCATCGCCGGTTCGGCCTGCTATCCGGACGACGACACTGATATCAATGAATTGCTGCACAAGGCCGAGCTGGCGCTGGCAGAGAGCATGAGCCAGCGCTGCCGGTGGACCGCTTACAGGTCGGATCTGCAAGTCGATCCGGTCGACCTGAAGATCGTCCAGAGCGTTCACGACGACCGGATCCAGGGCCTGAGTTTCGCGATCCAGCCGCAGATACGCCTTGCAGACAGTCGCACAACGGCCGGCGAGCTTCTTGCGCGATGGCACCATCCGGAACTCGGCCCGCTGGAGCCCGGACGCTTCATTCCGCTGCTGGAAAGCGCCGGCCTGACCGGTCGCCTGACCGCGCATGCATTCGACGACGCGTTTGCGCTGCTACGCGCCCTGGACGGACGTGAAGATTCATTTCAGACCAGCGTCAACGTCAGCGTGCGCGACCTCGTCGATCCGCTGTTTCATCAGCGTATCGGTGCAAAGCTGGCCGACTATCGTTTCGATGCCGCCGTGCTCAAGCTGGAAGTGACCGAAACGGGACTGATCAGTGATCGTGTCGCGGTTCGGGAAAATCTGGAACATCTGGCGGAGCTGGGTGCGACGATTTCGATCGATGATTTCGGCACCGGCTACTCGACGCTGGACTACATCAGCCGGTTTCCGATCAGCGAGGTCAAGATCGACCGCTCGTTCGTCATTCGGATGCTGGACAGTCCGCGCGACATGAGCATCGTTCGCTCGACGATTGCCCTGGCCCACGAAATGGACATTAAAGTCGTTGGAGAAGGCGCAGAAACGGCAGCCCATCTGCAGGCGCTCGGCGACCTGGGCTGCGACCTGGCGCAGGGCTGGGCCGTCGGCTACCCGCAAGGCCGCGACGCATTCGTGGATTCACTGCGCAAGCGGGGCGAAACGGAAGCCCGCCAGCACTGAACACCTGCGCGAGCCAATGTGGCCGTATCCTTCACCCATGCACTCTGGTGCCCACTTCTCGCGCTGCAGACGATATCGCTACGCGCTAAGCCGCGCATGGGATGCCGACTTGCCCGTGGTGCTGATGATCGGCCTGAATCCGTCCACGGCCGATGCCAGTAAGAACGATCCGACCATCCGGCGCTGCATCGGCTTTGCAAACGATTGGGGCTTCGGCGGGGTCTGGGTGCTGAATCTGTTCGCATTTCGTGCGACTTACCCGAGCGACCTGAAAGCTGCCGCCGACCCGGTCGGCCCGCGCAACGACGAGTGGATTCGTCGCGTTGCGCGAAAAGTGGACCGGGTAGTGGCGGTCTGGGGAAACGACGGCGGTTTCATGGAACGCTCGAGGCGGGTGCGCGGGATGCTCGGCGCCAGGTTCGAGGTCATCAGGTTGAATGCCGGCGGCGAGCCGGCGCATCCGCTTTATCTGCCGAAGGGGTTGAAGCCGGTCCGGTGGCTGGGCGGCGAGGAGAAGAGGCCCCCATCCTGACATTCGCCTCCCAGGCGGGGAAGGCAAACGCCCGTGGACTCCCGGTCTTCCCGGCCGGCACGCCTTGTTCCTGCCATTGCTGTGGCGGGTAAAAAATCAGTCGTCGAGTTCGTTCAGCGCTTTCTGGAAGCGCTTTGCATGCGAGCGCTCGGCACGCGCGAGCGTTTCGAACCAGTCGGCGATTTCCTCGAAGCCTTCGTCGCGCGCGGTCTTCGCCATGGCGGGATAGACTTCGGTGTAGTCGCGAGTTTCGCCGGCGATAGCGGCTTTCAGGTTTTTTTCGGTATTTCCGATCGGCTCGCCGGTGGCCGGATCGCCCGTTTCTTCCAAAAATTCGAGAAGGCCCTGTGCATGACCGATCTCGCCTTCGGCTGTGGAACGAAAAACCATGGCCACGTCGTTGAACCCCTCCACGTCGGCGCGCTGGGCAAAATATAGATAGCGCCGATTATCCTGTGATTCGCTTGAGAAAGCATCTTTCAGATTCTGTTCTGTCCGGCTGTCTTTCAGTTTCATTAGCTGCCTCCTGGAATGTCATTCGGTTGTGGGTAAGATGACCTGGCATCTGAATATACGCCAGGGAAGTGTCCGGGGAAACAGAGAGTGTCAATCGCAATAACAGACGAAACCCATTCAGGCCCGCTGCGGATTCGGCGCCTATGTCCGCTGCCGCTCCGGGTACTCCTCGCATTCGGGTTTGTTGTGTGGACCGTCGGGACCGTCGCGACCCCGCCGCCCCTGCCCGAAGCACGGGCCAATAACCCGGTGGCGCGCATTGCCACCGGCGATGCCGTCTTGTGGTTCACGGCCCTTGGCATCGGCCCGGCCAAGACATGGCGCGATCTGCACGCCGACGGCTGGATTTTTCGCGCGGGCGTAGACGAGCGCTGGCAGCCGGTGCCCGCGCTACCGGCGTTCGAGGGGCTGGCCGGCAGGCTGGGGAGTCACGCGGTGGCCATCGACGGCCAGGTACACGTGATCGGCGGCTATACCGTGGCCGAAGACCATGCCGAGCGCTCCACACCGGGCATTTATCGACTCTCGTTCGAGGCCCGGCCGGAATGGATGCGCGTGGCGACCATGCCAGTGGCGGTCGACGATGCTGTCGCGCTGGTGCAAGCCGAGCGCTACCTTTACCTGGTCAGCGGCTGGAGTGACACCGGCAACGTCAATCTGGTGCAGGTCTGGGACAGCCGCGAAAACACCTGGCGCCAGGCCGAACCGTGGCCCGGCACCCCGGTCTTCGGCCACGCCGGCGGCATGCTCGACGACCGAATGGTGATCTGCGGCGGTGCGCGCATCGTCTATCCCGTCGAGGGGCCGCGACAATTCCACCCAAGCTCCGAGTGCTGGCTGGGCGCAATTCGAGAAGACGACCGCTATCGATTGGACTGGAAGCCGTTGCCGCCGATGCCGGGCGGCCCCCGCTACCGGGCCGGCGCAATCGGAATCCGCGCGTTCGGCGCCGACAGTATCGTGTTCGCCGGCGGCGCCGATCGCCCCTACAACTACGATGGCCAGGGCTACGACGGCGTCCCGGCCAGGGCGCTGGACTCGATCGTCAGTTATGACCTCGACGCCGGGCGCTGGGTGTGCCACTCGCCCATGCCGGCGCCCGGAATGGACTATCGTGGTCTGCTGGTATCCGCCGATCGCCTGGTTCTGATCGGCGGCATGAACGCCGAGCGCCAGCCGACTGCGCGAATCATGGCGTTCGAACTCTCGCCGCCGCGGCGCTGCAGCGAAGTCGAACGCGCCGCAGGGGGCTTGTAATTGGCTGCTTTTGACCCGATCCTGTTATGGAACGATGATTCCCGTTTGCGCGGTCCGCGGATCGGAGTCATTTCTTTATGCACATTACTGACAGGAGAATTTTCATGAATCTCGAAGTCCTGAACAAGAACGATGCCCCGCAAGCCGCTCGTGACCTGCTGGAAAAGGCCGAGAAGAACTATGGTTTCATTCCCAACATCCTGGGCGTGATGGCCAATTCTCCAGCCCTGCTGGAAGCTTACATGGCGATCAATCAGATCTTCGAGAAAACCGACTTCTCCGCGGCTGAAAAGCAGACCGTTTTGCTGGCCGTGAGTACTGAGAACGACTGCGGCTACTGCAAGGCGGCGCATACCGGAATCGCCAAGATGCAGGGGGTGGAGGACGCCGTTCTCGAGGCGATTGAAAATGGTGACGAACTGCCCGACGACAAGCTCGACGCGCTGTTCAATTTCACGCGGATCATGGTTAAAAAGCGCGGCCTGCCGTCCGACGAAGAGCTGCAGGCATTCTTCGACGCCGGCTATTCGGAAGCCCAGGTGCAGGACGTGATCGTGGGCATCGGGATGAAAACACTGTCGAATTACAATAACCATATTGCCGAGACGCCGGTAGACGAGCAGTTCAAAGGCTAGAAGCTACTGCGCGTGCGCCTGACGGCGTCCGGCGGTGCTCGGATTCCTCGTGTACCAACAACGTACACTCCGGATCCTGCGCTCCGGCGGCCGCCGTCAGCCACCCGCTCGCGACGCTTCTGGCCTCGGAGCTTTGCTGCATCATTTCTTGGTTCTCCCGGTTGTGTCTTGGTTATCCAGACTAAGCGGGCAGCCGATTGCAAGAATTACAAAACTGGCCGGAACATCGTGCTTACGCACCACCCCAAACTGGAACCTTCTTCAGCATCCACCGAAGTACACAACGACCTCGATCAGCACGACCCCGCTCCGATAACCATCGAAGCCGGATTCTCATCGTCACCCGGGAGCCAAAGCGGAACATGACGAACGGACAAGAAGATCTATAACCAACGCCGTAATCAAACACCTAACCACCCGCTCCATCAACCCGCACCGCAACTCTCTGCCGCTTTTTTAAAAGCGCTTTTGCCTACTTTTCAGGCGCTTGTGAAAAGTAGGTCGCCTGCAAGCGCGCAGCGCGTGGCGAAATGATCTTGATTTAAGAGCCGCTGCACCCGGCTTGGTAGTCCCCATCAGCGCGTGGCGAAATGGTTTTGAAGTTGTTTTTGAAGTTGGAAGGCCGCCACACAGGCGTCACCCGACCCGATCGAAAATCACCGCCAACCAGATCAATCCCGAAGTCAGCATTGCCGTCATCACCATCGCCGAGCCGGCATCCTTGGCCTTGCCGGCCAGGTCGTGACGTTCGGTGCCGATGCGGTCTATCGCCGCCTCGATACCGGTATTGCCGAGTTCGAGGGCCATGGCAACGGCCCAGCTGCCCACAAGCAGCGCGAACTCGACCCAGCTCCGTGACAGCCAGAGCGCCAGCGGTATCGCCAGTGCCAGGATCACCGTCTGGAAGCGGAATGCTGCCTCGTCGCGGAAAACTCGGGCGTAGCCCTTGAGCGAGTTGCGGGTGGCGTAGATCAGGCGCTGGAATTCGTTGCGTGGTGCCTGGGGGTTCACGCGGCCACCCCGTAGGCTTCCAGCAGCGGTTCCAGCGCGGCTTCGCGCCCGCGGAACGCAAGCCACGACTCGTGCATCGGGCGGCTGCCGCCCACCGACAGGATTTCGTCGCGGAGACGCTCGCCACTGCGACGGTCCAGCAGACCGTGATCGCGGAACGCGCCGAAGGCGTCGCGCGCGAGCCGTTCGGCCCAGAGATAGCTGTAGTATCCGGCCGCGTAGCCGCCGTCGAACAAATGGCTGAAGCTCATCAGGTAGCGGTTGAACTCCGGCATGGGCGTCACCGCGACGCGGTCGTGGATCTCGCGCATCACCGCAACCGGGTCTTCGACCGGCCCGCTGTGCAGCGCAAGGTCGGTCAGCGCGAACTCGACCTGGCGCAGCAGGCCCAGCGCCCCGAGAAACTTGCGATCGGCGTCCAGGGCCGCGATCCATTCACGCGGCAGCGGCTCGCCGGTCTCGAAATGGCGCGCGAAGCGATCCAGGAAATCGGACTCCCATACCCACCCTTCCAGCAGTTGGCTGGGCAGTTCGACTGCATCCCATTCGACCCCCGATATCCCGGCCACGGGCGGCCAGTCGACCCGCGTCAGCAGGTGATGCAGGCAGTGACCGAACTCGTGGAACAGCGTCACCACGTCGTCGTGGGTCAGCAGGCTGGGCGTGCCTTCGCTTGGCTGGGCGAAGTTGCAGGTCAGATAGGCCACCGGCGCCCGGGCCGGTTCGTCGCCTTCATTTCCTATCGCCATGCGCTGGCGACACACGTCCATCCAGGCGCCGCCCTGCTTGCCGGCGCGCGAATACAGGTCGATATAGAGCCCGGCCGAGGCCTTTTCACCGTCGAGCCGCAGGCGATAGAAGCGCACCGCCGGATGCCAGCCCGAAACGGAATCGTCGCGCTCGAAGCGGGCGCCGAACAGCGCTTCGGCAAGTTCGAACAGCCCGCCCAGCGTGGCCTCCAGCTCGAACCAGGGCTTGAGCTTCTCCTGGCTGAGCCCGAGCCGCTGCTCGCGCATCTTTTCGGAATAGTAGGCGACGTCCCAGGGCTGCAGCGTCTCCGGCCCGCCGAGACCGGCGGCGAAGCGCTGAAGCTCTTCAAGCTGCCCGCGTGCGGCCGGCCGGGCGCGTTCGGCCAGGTCTTCGAGGAAGCGCTCGATGGCGCCGATGTCGGGCGCCATCCGGCGCGAGAGCTTCAACTCGGCCGCACTGCCATAGCCCAGCAACTTTGCCTGCTCTTCGCGCAGCGCCAGCATTTCGTCGACGATCGGTTCGTTGTCGTGTTGTCCCGCCTGGGGCCCCTGGCCCGAGGCCCGCGTGGCATGGGCCGTGTAGAAGCGCTCGCGCAGCTCACGGTCGTCGGCGTAGGTGACAAGCGCGCGATAACACGGGTATGACAGGTCGGCGCGCCAGCCGGACCTGTCGGCTTCGGCCGCCTTGGCCGCCAGCGTCTCGAGGTCCGAAGCCGGCAGCCCGGCGAGGGCTTGCGCGTCGTCAAAATCCTCCGACCAGCCCTCGGTGGCGTCGAGCACGTGGTTGCCGAAGGTATTGCCGAGCTTCGACAACCTGAGACTGATCTCGGCGAAGCGTTCGCGTTCGGAATCCGGGAGGTCGACGCCGGACTGTCGGAAGTCGATCAGCTCCTGCTCGACCATGCGCCGGAACGCCGTCGGTTGTTCGGCGAACCCGTCGGCCGCCGAGACCGTCCTCCAGCACTCGAACAGCGCGCGGTTGTGCCCGCGGGCGGTGTAGAAGGCGGTGATCTTTTCCAGGCAGGCGGAAAATGACTTGCGCCAGGCGGGCGTGTTGACCACCGCGTGGAGATGGCCGATCGAGGACCAGGCGAGCGCGAGTGCGTCGTCGACAAGCACTTCCCGGGCAATGGTTTCCGGGCTCGCGGGCAACTCGCCGGACTCGACGGCGTCGATCAACCGCCGGTAGTCGTCGAGTCGCGCATCGATCGCCGGCACGGCATGTTCCGGCTCGATCCGTTCGAAATCGGGCAGTCCGTCTTCGAGCAGGGGGTTGGCGGGTGCGTTCATGAAAACAAGTCGTCCAGAAGATCGTCCATGGCCTCGACGGCGCGCTCCAGGCGATGCGCCTCGGGCAGCAGCGTGAGGCGGAAATGACGCGTGTCGGAGATGTTGAAGCTGGTCCCCGGCACGATCAGGATATGCGCGTGCTCCAGCAGGCGTTCGGCGAAGGCATGGTCGTCGAACCCGGCATCGAGGGCGCGCCGAACCCTGGGGAAGGCATACATCGCGCCGTCGGGCGCGACCAGTTCGAGGTGGCGCGACCGCGCCACCGAATCGATCACCGCGCGCCGCGACTCGTAGAGCCGGCCCTCGGGGCTGACCAGTTCCTGGATCGACTGGTAGCCGCCCAGCGCCGTCTGCACCGCCCACTGGGTGGGCACGTTGGAAGACAGCCGCAGCGCGGCCAGCTTTTCGACCGCCAGGCGATAGTCCTCGGCGCGATCGAGTTCGCCGGTGAACACCATCCAGCCGACCCGCCAGCCGCACGCCCGATAGACCTTGGACAAGCCGCCGAAGGTGATGCACACGGCGTCTTCGACCAGGGTGGCCATCGGCACGAATTCGGCGTCGTCGAAGGTGATCGCGTCGTAGATCTCGTCCGACAGCAGCACCAGGTCGTGGCGCTCGGCAATCCCGGCCAGCCGCTTCAGCAGAGACCGGGGATAGACCGCGCCGGTGGGGTTGTTCGGGTTGATGACCACCAGCGCACGGGTTCGCGGCGTGATCTGGGCCTCCAGTTCATCCGGGTCGGGCAGAAACCGGTTCTCGGCCCGGCACTGGTAGTGCACCGCCCGGCCGCCGTTGAGTACGGTCGCGGCCGTCCACAGCGGATAGTCCGGCGCCGGTATCAGCACCTCGTCGTCGGGCTCCAGCAGCGCCCTGAGGGTCAGGTCGACCAGTTCGGACACGCCGTTGCCGATCATCACCTGGCCGAACCGGGTATCGACCAGCCCGCGCTCCTGGAACCGGATGGCCACGGCTTCGCGCGCCGGAAAGATGCCGGTCTGCGGGCCGTAGGCGTCGCTTTGCTGCAGGTTGCGCACGATGGCCTGGCGCATGGTCTCGGGGGCGTGCAGGCCGAATGCGCCGGGATTGCCGACGTTGAGCAACAGGATTTCGTGGCCCTGGCGCTCGAGTTCGCCGGCCCGGCGCGCCAGCGGCCCGCGGATTTCGTAGCGGACGTCGGCGACCCGGCTGGCGGGTTGGATGCTGTTCTTGGTCATGTTGACTCGCAAGCCGTGTTCATTGACTGGAAAATGGCCGTTCCGGGACTGCGGCAGCGCCGCAGAGACCGCTATGGCCCGTACAATTGTCCAAGCATATCCGCTTGAACCGGGGTCGGTGCGGCCCAATCCAGCATACTGGCGTTCAATTGCACTCAAATTCCAGGAAATCACCATGGCAATAGCCCCCGAAATTCGCGATCGCATCCAGGAAATGGTCACCGGCAACAAGGTGATGCTGT
>CAYYZR010000010.1:13762-28932 GCA_964476005.1 uncultured Halomonas sp. | reverse complement strand
TTTCTCCTTTCTCCTTTCTCCTTTCTCCTTTCTCCTTTCTCCTTGTTCCTTAACGCTTATCTGACTTTGGCTTTCTCTGCGGCTCTGCGCGAAAACGCCTTTCCTGGCTCTTTGCGCCTTCGCGAGAGCTGTTTGTCAGGCGTCGGGTTCGAAGCCGTCGCTGAACAGGTGCTCTGGCAGTTCGGGGCCCAGTACGGCGACGCCCAGCGGCGCGCCCGCGGCCTCAGGGTAAAGCCGGAAGGTGACTGGGCCGGGCGGACGGTCGACGACCAGCGAGAAGCGGAATGCCGTGCCCCACTCCAGCGGCGTGTCGCCCGGGTTTTCCCAGCGAACCGTCCGGGCCTGGATCACGCCGGGCCAGGCCTGGCCGCGCGTGCGGTCGGCGCGGGCGGAATCGACATCCGATACCTGCGCCGCTTCGGCCAGGGGCACTTCGACGGCATTGATGCCGGTGTTCGTCAACAACTCCAGGTCCGGCTCGGAACCGACGGCAACGGCTCGCATGAAGTCATGATTCATCACCGCGTAGTCGTAGCGCCAGGTGCCGTCCTGCAGATCGGTGACGGTCACCGAAACCCGAACGCTGCCGTCGACGGTTTGCAGCAAGGTGCTGTCCTGTCCCATCGCAGGAGCGGCCGGATTCACCCAGGCATCGAGTGCCGGGCCTTCGCTGAAATCGCCGGCGACCGGGAACGCCCAGGTCGCGCCGTTCCACGTCGGCGTGACTTCTCGCCAGCCCATCGTGTTGAATATATTTACGTCGTCGCGTACCACGTACCAGGCTTCCACGAAGTAGCGCGCATCCGGGTTCGCCGAGGGGTCCAGATCCTGCTCCATCAGGCGCAGCCGATTGTCGAAGGGATCCGTGGTGCTGCCCTCCTGGACGGCGTCGCAGTCCGGGTCGAACAGCGAATCGCATCGGCCCCACAGGGCGTCGGCGGGGACGATTTCGCCGCGCGGCGCCAGGAAGGTGCCGAGGTCGTTGTTGCCCGCGCTGTAGGTGTCCTCGCATTCGGTCCAGAGGATATTGCCGCCGGGGCACGGGCAACCGGTGTTCACGGTGAAGAACGCGTGCTTGACCCCCGAGACGCCGATCTGCTCGAAACGACCGTCGCCGTCGAGCCGGTAAAGGTTCCAGACCAGGAACGGGTGCTGGTCATTGCCATACGGCGGCTGCGGCGGCGTGAACTGTTCCCACCACGGCACGTCCGCGCTTCCCACATTGCGCAGCTTTGCATTGGGCGCGATCACGACGGGACCCCCGTTCGTGCCGTTGCAATCCTGGCAGCGCAGAAAATGAACCGGGTTGAAACCGCCCGCCGCATTCATCGCGGTCAGCTCTACATCGGCCTCGAAGCCCGGCTCGGTCGGCCAGTTCGGACTGCTGCACTGGCTGCCGCGAACCGGCTGCAGCGACCCGGCCGAAACCACCGGTGCGCGCAGGTGGATCACGCCCATGACCTGCCCGGTCAGCGTCGGCCGACCGATCAGCTCGGCCATGTTCGCGGTCATGCTGAGGTTGGCGTGTCGCAGCTCCAGCGCTTCGCCTTCGTCGACCAACTCGTAATGGCCGTGATCGAGCGTCGCCCAAGCGGTGCCCGCCCGGTCCAGCAACTGGAAAATGCCGTTTTTTCGGGGATGCGGTGCTACGCGAAAATCGACCAGATCAACCTCGGCGCCGCCGCTCTTCAGCTGCAATCCGCCGTGATAATGAAGGAAGCCGTCGAAGAACTTTTCCACCGCGCCGCCGGGGGCACTGAACCGAATCTGCTGGATCGACAGCCCCTCGAACCGCAGCCTGCGGTAACCCAGCGGGTGCTCGGGTCGGCTGTCGGTCAGCGCCTTGATCGCGTCCACCTCGATGCCGAGCGGGCCAAGCACGCCCTGGTTGAGCTCGACAACCAGCTCGCCACCGGCCACGGTCCAGTCAGTGGACGAACCCGGCTCGGCGGCAACGGCTACGCCGAAATAGCCCAGAAAGATCAGCAGTGCGCCCGGATATGATGGCCGGCAGTGGTGCGCCATGGTTTCGGGACTACGTCTCATCGTCGTCTGCATGCATGATCCGTCGATCTTCCTCGAACAGTTCGGCCAGCTGCTCCCGGCTGCGGCGGTCGATCTTGACCAGTTCTTCCTCGTCGTCCTTGTGTGCCACCTGTTCTTCCAGCGCGTGCTCGTCGCGCTCGCGAAACATGTCAACGTAGCGCGCGGCCTTTCTCACACCGACCGCAGACAACGACTCGCGCGCCAGTTCCAGGCTCGACAGCCAGGCCTCGCGAATCACGAAATCCACGCCTAGCGCCTTGAGCTCCAGCGCGTGACCCCGGTTTCGTGCCCGGGCATGAATGCGAAGATTCGGAAAGTGGCGCCGAACCATCCGAGCAGTCTGAATGGAAATGTCGATATCCGAAATGGTCAGCACGAACAGGGTCGCCTCCTCGGCGCCGGCGGCGCGCAGCACTTCCAGGTTGGTCGCGTTGCCGTAAAAGACCCGGTGCCCGAACTTGCGCACGAAGTCGATCTGCTTCTGATCGTAGTCCAGCGCAGTGAAATGGATATCGAGCATCGACATGTTGCGTGCCACGATCTGACCGACGCGCCCCAGTCCGGCAATGATGACCCGCGGCTCGCCGTGGTCGTCGGGAATTCCCTCGAATTCCTTCTCGTCACCGCTTGCAAGCACTATTCGAGGCTGAATCCATCGCTCGTTGATGAAGTACATCAGAGGCGTCAGCGCCATCGAGATCGATATGGCGGCAATCAGCGGATCCACCACGCCCGGGCCCAGCACCCCCTGATTCAAAGCCACGGTAAACAGCACGAAACCGAATTCACCGGCCTGGGGCAGCGCGAAGGCCAGTGATACTGCGGAACGCGAATCCAGCCCCGAGTAACGTCCGACCGCGAGCAACACCGCGAACTTCAGCGTCATCATCACCGCGACGATGGCAAAAATGAGGCCCGGCTCGGACACCAGCCGCCCGAAATCGATGGACATTCCGACCGCAATGAAAAACAGGCCCAGCAAAAGCCCCTTGAACGGATCGACGCCGGCTTCGAGCTCGTGCCGGAACTCGGAATCCGAAAGCAGCACCCCAGCCAGGAATGCGCCCAGCGCCATGCTCAGGCCGGCCCATTCGGCCAGCAGCGCGGTACCCAGTGCCACCAGCAACACCGCAGCCAAAAACACCTCGCGCACGTTCGCCAGCACGATCATCCGGAATATCGGGCGCAGGAAATAACGACCGCCGAAAATGATCGCGGCGATGATCAGGGCGGTCCTCAGAACCTGCAAGGCTATTTCACCCGGCTCTTGCGGAATGTCGCCGGTCGTGGCAAACAACGGAATCAGCGCCAGCAGCGGGATCACCGCGATGTCCTGCAGCAGCAGGATGCCGAAGGCGGCGCGTCCGTACGGCGCGGTCAGCTGCTTCTTTTCGGCCAGCATCTGCAGGCCGATCGCAGTGGACGACAGCGACAGCACGACCGAAACCAGCAGGCCCAGCCGAACGCTTTCCAGCCACCATGTGGCCAGCGGCCACAGCAGTAGCGTCGATACAAGCAACTGGAGCGTGCCGTTGACGAATATCAGCCGGCGCAGAACACGCAGGCGGTTCGGCCTGAGTTCCAGCCCGATGACGAACAGCAGCAGCACGATGCCGAGTTCGGAGAAGTGGAGGATGGTTTCTACGTCCTCCACCATCCCCAGCGCCCAGGGGCCGACCAGCACGCCGGCCGCCAGGTAGCCCAGCACCGCGCCCAGTCCGAAGCGGCGCGCCAGGGGCACCATGATGACCGCGCTGGCCAGCAGCACAAGGACTTCTCCGAGGAACTCCATCAAGCCTCGCCTTTCATGAAGGTGGAATCATCATCGCCCGAATGCCTCGGGCACGCAACATCCGCTCGCGCCTCGCAACCCCCCGGTTCAGCGAGCAACAACCTTGCGGCCGGCATAGTCGGCCTTGTCTCCGAGCCTTTCGGCAATGCGAAGCAGCTGGTTGTACTTGGCGACGCGATCCGAACGGCAAAGCGATCCGGTCTTGATCTGCCCGGCGTTCGTGGCCACGGCCAGATCGGCAATCGTCACGTCCTCGGTCTCGCCCGATCGGTGCGAGATGACGGTCCCGAAACCCGCTTCCCGCGCCATGTCTATGGCCTGCAGGGTTTCGGTCAGGGTGCCGATCTGGTTCGGCTTGATCAGGATCGCGTTGCCGATGCCTTCGTCGATACCGCGCCTGAGGATAGCCGTGTTGGTGACGAACAGGTCGTCGCCCACGAGCTGCACCGCGCCGCCGATGGCGTCGGTGAGCAGCTTCCAGCCCGCCCAGTCGTTTTCGCCCATCCCGTCTTCGATCGACAGGATGGGGAAGCGCGAGACCAGTCCCGACAAGTAGTCGACGAACTCTTCCCGGCCGAACGCCCTGCCTTCGGAATCCAGCGAGTAATGACCGTCCTTGCAGAATTCACTGGACGCGACATCCAGCGCCAGCACCACCTGCTCGCCGGGCTTGTATCCGGCCTCGACAATGGCCGTCATCAAGAGCTCCAGAGCGGCCTCGTTGGAGTTGAGATCGGGCGCGAATCCGCCTTCGTCGCCAACCGCTGTGCTCAGGCCGCGCTGTCTGAGGGTGGACTTGAGCGCATGGAAGATTTCGGCCCCGCATTGAAGTGCGGCAGCGAAGTCCGGAACGCCTACCGGCATCACCATGAATTCCTGGATATCGACACGGTTGTCGGCATGCGCACCGCCGTTGAGGATGTTCATCATCGGCACCGGCAGACTCGGCGTCTGGCCAGAGCTTTCAAGCAGGTGTTCATACAGCCACTTGCCCTGCGCGCTGGCCGCCGCGTGCGCGGCCGCCAGCGAAACCCCCAGCAATGCGTTGGCCCCCAGCGTCGACTTGTTGTCGCTGCCGTCCAGCTCGATCAATCGCGCATCCAGCGCGGCCTGGTCTGTCGCGTCCATACCTTTCAGCGCATCGGCGATCCTGAGGTTGACGTTTGTGACGGCCTTGAGCACACCCTTGCCGCCGAAGCGAGATTGGTCGCCATCGCGCAGTTCCACGGCCTCGCGTTCGCCGGTGGATGCCCCCGACGGCACGGCCGCGCGTCCCGATACATCGTTGTCCAGCATTACTTCTGCTTCGAGGGTCGGATTGCCGCGCGAATCGAGAATTTCCCGGGCATGGATGTGCTTGATCTTCATGTATTGTCCTGTCGTTGAAAAATATTCTGTATCTGGAAATCCGCGGTGAAAAAAAGGGACACGCAGAGCACGAAGGTTGCACGAAGAACACCAAGAAATGCATCGAACATGGAATAAAAATGCATCAACCGATTCGCGTTTATCATCGGCTCGGTCAGTCCATATTCTTCACGGCCCGGTCGATCTGTACAAGCGTTTCAAGCAACCCTTCCATATCCGAAAGCCGCATCGAGTTCGGACCGTCGCACAGCGCTTTTTCCGGCTCGGGGTGGGTTTCGGTAAATATGCCGGCCACACCGACCGCGGCGGCAGCCCGGGCCAGGACCGGAATGAATTCCCGGGCACCACCGGAACTGTCGCCTTGCCCGCCGGGAAGCTGAACCGAGTGGGTGGCGTCGAACACCACCGGACAACCCGTCTCGCGCATGATCGCAAGCGAGCGCATGTCAGCCACCAGATTGTTGTAGCCGAACATGTAACCGCGTTCGCAGACCATCAGCTGGTCGTTGCCGACAACGCGCGCTTTCTCGACCACAGTGCGCATCTCCCAGGGGGACAGGAACTGGCCCTTCTTGATATTGATCGGCTTGCCGGTGCGTGCAACATTCTGGATGAAGTTGGTCTGGCGGCACAGAAACGCCGGCGTTTGCAGGACGTCGACCACCGCGGCGACCTCGTCCAGCGGTGTGTCCTCGTGAACGTCGGTCAGCACGGGTACGCCGATTTTTGTCCGGATCTCGTCGAGCATTTTCAGGCCTTCTTCCATGCCTGGGCCGCGATAAGACTTGACCGACGTGCGGTTCGCCTTGTCGAACGAGCCTTTGAAAACGTAGCAAATGCCCAGCCTCGATGTCACCTCGGCCAGGTGCCCGGCCACTTCCAGGCACATGTCCAGCGACTCCAGGGTATCCGGCCCGGCGATCAGGAACAGCGGCTGCTCCAGGCCGACTTCGAAGTCTGCGATCTTCAAGATGCTTCTGCCTCTCTATTGTTTCGGGCCTGCGGTCTGGCGTGTTCAAGTGCGGCGCGGATAAATCCGGTAAACAGCGGGTGGCCCTCGCGCGGCGTTGAGGTGAATTCCGGATGAAACTGACAGCCGACGAACCAGGGATGCTCCGGCAATTCGATGATCTCGACGAGCATGTCGTCTGCCGAAACGCCGGCGATCTTCATGCCGTGCTGTTCCAGCGTCTCCCGGTAGGTATTGTTGAACTCGTAGCGATGTCGATGCCGCTCGAAGATCTCGTCCTTGCCGTAGAGCTTGCGCACCCGGGTACCCGCAATCAGCCGACAGCGCTGGGCGCCCAGCCGCATTGTTCCGCCCAGGTCGCAGCCTTCGTCTCGCAACTGGCGCTGACCGGTTTCGTCCAGCCATTCGGTGATCAACCCGATCACCGGATGCGGCGTATCGATATCGATCTCTGTGGAATTGGCGCCTTCCAGGCCACAGACGTTGCGGGCGAACTCGATGACCGCCGTCTGCAGGCCCAGGCAGATTCCCAGATACGGAATGCCGTTTTCGCGGGCATAACGAATTGCGGCGATCTTGCCTTCGAAGCCGCGCTCGCCGAATCCGCCGGGCACAAGGATCGCGTCGGCATCCTTGAGCGCGTCCAGCCCCTGTTGCTCGATCTGCTCGGAATCGATCGGGCGGATTCTCACCCGGACCCGGTCTGCCAGGCCGCCTGAAAGCAACGCTTCGTTGAGCGATTTGTAGGCGTCGGCATGTTCGACGTACTTGCCCACCATCGCCACGGTGACCTCGGCTTCGGGCCGGGCGCGCCGCTCGACGACGTCTTCCCAATCGCTCAGGTCGGCGGCTCCCGCCTTGAGACCGAGGCGATCGAGCACGATGCGATCCAGCCCCTGGCGCTGGTAGAACAAGGGAATCTTGTAGATGTTGTCGACATCGACGGCCGAGATCACCGCCTCCTGGGCGACGTTGGTGAACAGCGCTATCTTCTTGCGTTCGGATTCCGACAGCATGCGTTCGCAGCGACACAGCAGCACGTCGGGCTGGATCCCGATGGACCGCAGTTCCTTGACCGAATGCTGGGTCGGCTTGGTCTTGATTTCCTCGGCCGCCCGCAGGTAAGGCACGAGCGTCAGGTGCATGAACATGGCGCTGCGGCCGTATTCGCTGCCCAACTGCCGGATAGCCTCGAGGAACGGCAGGGATTCGATATCGCCAACGGTGCCGCCGATCTCGACCAGCGCGACGTCGTAGCCGTCGGCGGCCTGCTCGATGGAATCCTTGATCTCATCGGTGATGTGAGGAATCACCTGGACGGTTGATCCAAGATAGTCGCCACGGCGCTCCTTGGCGATCACGTTGGCGTAAATCTTGCCCGTCGTGAAGTTGTTGCCTTTCGACATCCGGGTGCGGACGAAGCGTTCGTAATGGCCAAGATCGAGATCGGTTTCGGCGCCGTCCTCGGTCACGAACACCTCGCCGTGCTGGAACGGGCTCATGGTTCCGGGGTCGACGTTGATGTAGGGATCGAGCTTCAACATCGTGACCCGAAGTCCGCGCGCTTCGAGGATGGATGCAAGCGATGCCGCGGCAATACCCTTGCCGAGCGACGACACCACGCCGCCGGTGACGAATATCAAAGAAGCCATGTTTCTGCAGTTCCCGGGGAAGCTCTAGTCCGGGATGTCATTCTACCCTAGAGAACCTCTGAATAACTCTGCGCGGCGCGCATTTCCGGCAAAACCCATACGCGACCGGCCTCTGCCGGGTCTCCGCCTTGGCTTGAACTCGCTCATTCGGATAACCACACCACGCGCGCCCAAACCAGGCCGGAGCTTGGCGCAAAGGCCCGCCGCGTCCGCGCAGAGTTATTCCGAGGTTTCCTGGGCCGGGCATTCGTGCCTCTCGGCGAACGCCGGCAGGTGCATAGCGGCAGGCGCGTTGCTATACTCGACCTTCAACTCCTGCGGCAGCGGACCGAGGTGAACATGAAAGGCGAGCCCGTACACTCGAAAAAGGACGCCGGTCGAGCCGGTCCACAGGGAACGCAGGTGTTTTCCCGGGACCAGATTTCCGACATTCTCGACGAAAGCGGCGCGGTCGACAGCGAGCGCGAACTGGCCAGCCTGGTGCTTCTGACCAGCCACCCCGAGAGCCAGCAGGCAGGAACGGTATTCCGGCTTTCCAGCGACCGGCTTACCATTGGTCGATCGAGCGTCTGCGACCTCAGCATCGACGAACCCAGCATGTCGTCGGAGCACGCCCGGCTGGTCTTTTCCGACCAAGCCTGGCGGGTCATCAACCTCCTGTCGACCAATGGCGTATTCGTCAACGACGAAAAGGTCTTCTCGCACCGGTTGCATGACGGCGACGAGATTCGCCTGGGCCGCGTGCGGCTGCGCTACCGCGAACCCGTCAGCACGAACCGCCGCCGCACGGATTCGAAAACCTCGACCCTGATGCGCTGGGCCCCGTGGGTTGCCCTGGCGCTCATCGCCTGTGCGGCGGCGGTGTGGATGCTGCAGTGAAACGTTGGCCGCCAGCAGAATCCCGCGTCCAGGCCGCGTCGCCCTGATGGAGCGCGTCGGGCGTTACGAGATCGTTCGGGAGCTCGGGCGCGGCTCGATGTCGATCGTCTACGAGGGCTTCGACGGACGCATAGATCGCCACCTCGCCATCAAGGTGCTGCGGCAAAAGTACGCGCGTGACGTGAACGCGCGCCAGCGCTTCTTGCGCGAGGCGCGCGCAGCCGGTGGACTGGCGCATCCGAACATCGTCACTGTCTTCGATGTCGGCCAGGCCGAAGGCACGCCCTATCTCGTGATGGAACTGCTTCGCGGCGGCACGCTCGAAGACTGGCTGGAGCGTGATCGCCTGCCCGAGCTTGATACGGGCATGCTCATCGAGCTTGTCATTCAGCTTGCGCGCGGGCTCGCTTATGCCCATCAGCACGGCGTCGTTCATCGCGACGTCAAGCCGGCCAACATCCACTACGATCCCAAGACCAACGTTGCGAAAATGATGGATTTCGGTATCGCTGCGATCGAGCGAAGCGCCGAAGAAGACGCCGACTCCGACGGCCGGATTGCCGGCACGATGACACACATGGCGCCGGAGCTTCTGGCAGGCCATCGGGCCAACGCGCAGTCGGACCTTTATTCGCTGGGGGTGGTTTTCTATCAACTGCTTTCCGGAAAACTGCCTTTCGAGGCCAATGATCTTGAAACCCTGGTGCAACAGATTGCCCGGCATGAAACGCGGCCGCTCAAGCCTCTCAGGTCCGACACGCCGAGGGAATTGATGGATCTGACCTACCGGCTAATGGCGCTGGAGCCCGAGTCGCGTCCCGCTACGGCCAGCCAGGTCGCCGACGAACTCAGCGAAATTCGTGACGGAATAAAGCGCGGCATCGTTCAATCCGTTCGCCACAAGTCGGCGCCATGGCGCTGGCCGTTGCTGATCGGAATGGGCGTTGCGCTGGTGCTGGTTCTGGGATTCAACTACGTTTACCGGACCCAGAACCAGGCAATGGCCGAGACCACCTTCGGGTTCGGTGAAGCGTTGGCGAGCCTGATTGCGCAGGAGACCGCCGAAGCGTTGATCCTGGAGGACACCACCGCCTTGTCGGTTCTGGTGTCGGACTTTGCCGCCAATCCGGAAATACGCTATCTGCACATCAGTGACAGCAAAGATACAATCCGTGCCAGTACCAACCCCTATCTGCGGGGAGAGGAGGTGGCTCCTCCATCCGGACCGCCTATCGAACGCGATTCAGGCAGCGTTCAATTAAGCCATGCCGATGAAGGGCTTCTCGAGTTCCGGGTGCCGATACGTTTTCAGGCCCGTCGGGTCGGCCAGGTGCAACTGGGACTGGACGGCAGCGGGCTCGACGAGACCGCCAACGCTACGCTGTGGATGCTCGCCATCGTATTCTGTTCGTCGCTGTTGGCGCTGGGGCTGGGACTTGTATGGATGACGCGGCGCCAGCAGTTCGCATTGAAAAGGCTGGGCTGGGGCCTCAAGAGATTGCAGCGCGGTCAGTTCGAGTTCCGCCTGGAGACCAGCCGGCGCGACGAATTCGCCGCCGTATTCAATCAGTTCAATCGTCTGGCAGTGCGGCTCGACGAACTCAATCACCGATCGAAACGACTTGCCGGATCTTCGAAGAACGAGCGTTCTTCAGCGCTGAAGATTCCGCCCGACACGCTGCTCGACGAGACCGTGGATCTTCAGGCGCCGAAGATGGATTTGAACGAGGAGCGGTCAGCCGACGCCTCCGACGATTCAGAAGAAGCGTCTGCCAAGGTAATGCCGCTGCATCGAAAGTAACGTTATCTTTTGGCTGCGCCACGCGCGCGTGGCCTATTCGGCTCAGGGCTGGTCCAGCCTTTCCCGCAACCGGCGCGCACGTTCCAGATAAACCCGCGCCGGCTCGAAATCCGGAACCGCCTCCAGCAGGGATTCCCAGGTTCGAATCGCCAGATCCACGTTGCGATCACGCCACGCAAGAAGCGCGTCGTTGTGCAGCGACGCGACCAGCGTGGTGCGCATTTCGCCGACCAGCGCGTCAGCACGCGATGAAGATTTGTCAAGCTCGGCCGCCTGCACAGCCATTTCATAGGCCGCGATGAGCTCACCCTGGTCGCGCAAGCCTGCAGCCGACCGGAGGAGCATGTCCGAGCGCGTCGTGGACCGCAACTCAATCAGCGAGGTCCGCAGCTGCGGCGCTTCGATCACCGGAAGAGTCTGGTCAATCACCGATATCGCCCGCTCGAACTCGCCCGCGGCCCCAAGATCGGCCGCACGTTCGCGGGTCAGTTCGATCAGCAGCACACGCGTCGATTCAGGCGCATCGCCACGCTGCATCCTGCCGATCAGCATTCGACGTGCCTGGTCGCCCTGCCCGCTACGGTCGAGATATTCGGCAACAGATTCGATCTCCGAAGGCGAAATATCTGTCGGCTCGTCCGGGACTGCGCTGGTGGCGCTGGCGGTACCCGATCGGTCCGGCACCCGAAGAACCGTACCCACGGGAACCCTGGCCGGAACCTCGATGTTGTTGAGACGGGCCAGCGCATAGAATGCGAGCGGATCTCCAAGCTCGCGTGCCGCGATAAGTGACAATGATTCCCCGGGGCCGACTTCGATACGACGATACGGCCCAGGCAGCAATTGTTCTATCGGCGCTTCTATCTGTCGCAACAGGCTGGCCAGCACAGTGGAACCAGGGGCCTTGGCCGCCAATTCCGCCAGCATTGTCCGGGCTCGGTCCGCCTTGCCGGATTCGAGGTAGTCGATGGCGGTGGAGAGACTCGCCTCGGGGACCGGGGCCGGCTGCGGTATGGCTGGCGCCTCCGGCATCGGTGGCGAGGCTGGTGGCGGCGTCTCCCTGTGTTCGGCCGACTGGCAACCGCCCAGCGCAATTGCCCCCGCTACAAACAGCGCAATTACTGGCGCAGTGACTGGGCCGACCGGAGCCCGATGACTGCGGTAACCGGATCGACCGCATCTGTCGGCGTCTGTTTCGAACCGATTCATATCCATTTTCAAGCCATCTCTCTCTCTGGTGCTTCCAGGCCACCGATGACGCGGGGATTTTCGAGGAAAACACCGGCTCGACCTGGTCAGCCAGTCCATCTTAGCCCGGATCTGCATTCGGCATGCCGGCGCAGCAATAGTGGTCCACGTTCACGCAGCATCAGGCTCGATCCAGACAAACGTGGCCATGCGACCGGTGCGTCCATCGCGTCTGTAACTGAAGAAACGCTTATCTCCTGCGGTACAGAGCGCGCTGTCGGTGACGGTTTCCAGGCCCGCTCGCCGCAGCTGCTTTCTTGCAACGGCCGGAAGGTCGGCCGACCAGTGACCGGGCCGCGTCGGTGTGAAAGCCTCGGGAGCAAGGTCGAAAGTGTCTCGCACGGTCGCATCGACTTCGTAGTGACGCTGACAGATCCGCGGCCCGATCCAGGCCACCAGAGCCTCTGGCCTGGTCGGCAGCGCGGCGACACAATTCCCGATGACATCCGCCGCCAGACCGCGCCATCCTGCGTGAATCGCCGCGACACACCGCCCGCCGGGTTCGGCAATCACAATCGGCAGGCAGTCGGCTGTGAGAATGGCGGCAACCTGTCCGGGCCTGTCGGTCCATGCGGCGTCCGCCGAAACGCCCGTCGACCAGTCGTCCAGATGAATCACGCCAGCACCGTGAATCTGTCGGAGCCAGCAGGCAGCAGCCGGCAACAGCGAAGTCACCAGTGCACGGTTGCGCTCCACGCAGGAAGGACGGTCGCCGCAGGCCGCGCCGAGATTCAGCGAATCGAACGGTGGCGCGCTTACGCCGCCGCGTCGAGTCGTGCAAAGAGCGCGGATCGGCGATACGAACGGCGCCTGGACAAGCGCGCCCTCAGCGCTCATCGGGCTCAAGCTTGTGCGAGCGCATCAAGAATCCTGATCAGTTCGGCCATGTCGTCGGGCAGCGGCGCGGCAACGTCGATGGTCACCGCGCTCACGGGGTGCTCGAGCACCAGTCGAATCGCGTGCAGAGCCTGGCGCGGAAACGCCCTCCAGGCGGCGCGCTGTTGTTGGCTC
Source organism: uncultured Halomonas sp. (assembly GCA_964476005.1). GTDB lineage: Bacteria > Pseudomonadota > Gammaproteobacteria > Xanthomonadales > Wenzhouxiangellaceae. The sequence continues at coordinate 16,165 of CAYYZR010000010.1, read as the reverse complement.
AGACCGGCCGGGCTTCCACGTCGACCGTATACAGGATCCCCGACCAGCGGGAATCCGGCATGCTGCATATGGACGCGGATCTGATGCGTCCTGCCGGTCTCGAGCTTCAAATCCAGCAGCGTCGATCCGGCCAGATGCCGGTTGACGCGGTAGTGCGTGACTGCGCTGCGGCCGTCGGCGCGCACAACCTGGCGGCGCCGGTCCACCGGATGCCGGCCCAGAGGCGCATCCACGTGGCCGCCGCTGATGACCCGCCCCCACACCAGAGCCTGGTAGTGGCGGTGAATCTCACGCCGTTTCAACGCCTGAACCAGGTGAGTGTGCGCTCGCGCCGTGCGCGCCACGACCAGACATCCCGAGGTTTCCTTGTCCAGCCTGTGGACCAGCCCCGCCCGAGGCAGCGTCGCCAGCGCCGGATCGAAATGAAGCAGGCCATTGACCAGCGTACCCTCGGTATTGCCCGAACCGGGATGCACCACGAGACCGGCCGGCTTGTCGATGATCAGCAAATCCGGGTCTTCGAAAAGAATCTCGAGTCGCATGGCCTCGGGCTCGGGATTGCTGTCGTGGCGCGCCAGGACCGCGTCCAACTCAAGCACCTGCCCGGTGACAAGATGATAATTGGGCTTTACGACCCGGCCGTCCACCCGCAGATCACCCGCGCGAATCCATGCCGCGAGGCGACTGCGCGAGTAATCGGGCCAGATCGCCGCCGCCGCCTGGTCCACGCGCTGATCTGCATGCTCCGAAGCGACCGTCCGGGTATGGCGTACCGCCTGATTCGAACTCACCCGTGCACCGCCCGAACGTCGACTGAATGCCGTCTTAACCCCAAAACCTTTATCATTGCGTGTCTCACACGTCAGATTCTAATGCGATGCGAATAATTTCTATCATTCTTTTGGTGCTCATGCTCGGTTTGCAGGGCTGCGGCGGCAACGACAAACGCGAAGACGGGCCCAGTGCCGAAGAACTCTACGACGAGGCCAGCCGCGCGCTGAATGCGCAGAATTATCCCCAGGCCATACGGCTGTATCGCGACCTGACGATCCGCTATCCATTCGGCCGCCATGCCGAACAGGCGATGCTGGACATGGCGTATGCGCAGTACAAGGGGGGCGCCAACGATGCGTCCATCGAATCGCTGAACCGTTTCCTGCGCACCTATCCGACCCACCCGAACGTCGACTATGCCTGGTACCTCAAGGGACTTGTCAACTACGACGAAACCATGAGCTTCCTGCGCAAGATGCTTCCCGGCCGTGCTTCCGACCGGGATCAACAGGCCGCGCACCAGGCGTTTCGCGATTTCCAGGAACTTATCCGACGTCACCCGGAAAGCCGCTATGTGGCGGACGCGCGGCAACGGATGGTTTTTCTGCGCAACATCATGGCCAAGTACGAAGTTCAGGTCGGCGAGTACTACGAGCGACGCAAAGCCTGGATCGCGGCCCTCAACCGCGCGCGCTATGTGATCGAGAATTACCCCGGCGCGCCGGCCACCATCGATGCGCTGAAACTGATGGCCAGAGCTTACGAGAAACTCGATATGCCGCAACTTGCCATGGATACCCGCGATGTGCTCGAAAACAGCTATGCGGATCTCATGGATGCGGAAAAACGCGAGGGGCTGCTCGGCCGGCTCTGGCCTTTCGATTGAACCGGCATGACTGAAGTCACACCGGTCGAAGCCGTCGTGCTGCTGTCCGGAGGGCTTGATTCGGCCACCACGCTGGCCATCGCCCGGAGTCGCGGACTGAAATGCCATACGCTGGCCCTGGATTACGGTCAGCGTCATCGAACGGAACTCGACGCCGCGGCCAGGGTTTCGAGCGCCTCGGGCGCGGCTTCCCACCGCACGGTTTCGGTCGACCTGCGCGCCATCGGCGGGTCTGCGCTGACCGACGACATAGACGTTCCCGAAGCGGGCACGACGGGAATCCCCGTCACCTACGTTCCGGCACGCAACACGGTCATGCTCGCGGTGGCGCTTGGGCTCGCCGAGACGCTCGATGCGGACGAAATTCACATCGGCGTCAATGCCGTCGATTATTCCGGTTACCCCGACTGCCGCCCGCAGTTCATCGCCGCCTTCCAGGATCTGGCGCGCGTCGCAACCAAGCGCAGCGCCGAGGGCAAGTCGGTGGAGATCATCACCCCCCTTATTCACCTGACAAAAGCGGCGATCATCGCACGGGGCACTGAACTGGGTGTTGATTACGCTCTGACGGTATCCTGCTATCAAGCCGATGCGGAAGGCCGCGCCTGCGGCCGGTGTGATTCATGCGCAATCCGCCGCGCCGGCTTTGCCGCCGCCGAATTGCCCGACCCGACCCGATACGCCTGAATCACCGCGTACGTGAGGATTCCGAGCACCGCCGGACGCCGCCAGGCGCCCGCGCA
>CAYYZR010000010.1:0-13662 GCA_964476005.1 uncultured Halomonas sp. | reverse complement strand
TCACCGCGTACGTGAGGATTCCGAGCACCGCCGGACGCCGCCAGGCGCCCGCGCAACGCCCGAACCCTGCGAAACGTAGCGAGCGGGTGGTTGGTGGTGGCCGCCGGCGCACAGGAACCGCAGTGTACGAATGGGGTACGTGAGGATTCCGAGCACCGCCGGACGCCGCCAGGCGCCCGCGCAGTAGTTTTGCTAGACGATCACGGTCACTGGGCTGTGCGCGTGTCTGACGACCTTCTCCGAGACGCTGCCCAGAAGCAGGCTCTGGATACGCGACAATCCGCGGCGGCCAAGAATGACGAGCAGTTCGTGGTCGTCTTCGGTGCAGCGAATGATTTCCTCGGCCGGGTCGCCGATGGAAGTTTCGTCCTCCAGCTTGACGTCGGGTTCACCGATTTCGGCATGCAGTTTGTCGAAGACTCGCTGTGCGGCGGCCTGGGCCGCATGCTCGATATCATCGCGACTCATGCCCGCCATGCCGATGATTTCCACCGACGAAACCGGAAATACGTAGAACAGCCGAATCCGGGCGCCCAGCGGCTTGGCAAGCCCGAGTGCATAACGTACGGCGCGCACAGAATTCTCCGATCCGTCGACCGGTACCAGGATTTCCTTGGCTATTGACATCGCGTTCTCCTCGAGTTTGCCGGTTTTGCCCATTTCGATTCTAACGCCGCAATCACCCCGGGTTTCTGACCGGGATCAATCCGGCGGTCAATCGACGTTGGAGTTCAACAACGCCTCAAGCCCGGCCTCGTCGAGCACCTCGACGCCCAATTCCCCGGCCTTGTCCAGTTTCGATCCCGGCTCGGCCCCGGCAATCACCGCCGTGGTGTTTTTCGAGACGCTGCCGGTGACCCGGGCGCCGAGGTGCTCGAGGCGCGATTTCGCGTCCGAACGGGTCATCGTGGCAAGCGAGCCGGTAAGCACGTAGGTACGGCCGGCCAGCGGCTGTTGTTGCGGTTCAGGCGCTTGCTCGACGTACCATTCGACGCCGTTGGCCATCAGATCGGCAATCACTTCACGGTTACGCCGTTCGTCGAAGAACTCGCGGATGTGCCGGGCGACGACGGGACCGACGTCGCGGATCGCCTCCAGCGATTCCAGATCGGCGTCCATCAATGCATCGAGGTCGCGGAAATGGCGCGCCAGTGCAGCCGCACTGACCTCGCCGACCTCCCGGATACCGAGTGCAAACAGCAACCGACCCAGAGGTACCTTGCGGCTGGCGGTTATGGCGGACACCAGATTGGCCGCGGATTTATCGCCCATGCGCTCCAACCCGGTCAGCGTTTCGGCATCCAGCCGGTACAGGTCGGACGGATCATCGACCAGGTCATTTTCCACCAGCTGTTCGATGATGCGGCTGCCCAGGCCATCGATGTCCATTGCGTTTCGGGAAGCAAAATGCTCCAGCGCCCGCTTGCGCTGGGCTGGACAAACCAGACCCCCGGAACAGCGCGCGTCTGCCTGACCTTCGACCAGTTCGATATGCGAGCCACAGGCCGGGCAATGCGTGGGCAATTCCCATTCGGGGAGCGATCCGGTTCTCTTCTCCACGACCGGTCGAACGACCTCGGGAATCACGTCGCCGGCACGTCGGACGATGACGTAATCGCCTTCGCGAACATCCTTGCGCCGGATTTCATCCAGATTGTGCAAGGTCGCGTTGGTTACCGTGACCCCGCCGACGAACACCGGCTCCAGGCGCGCCACCGGCGTCAGCTTGCCGGTGCGCCCGACCTGTACATCGATGCGCTCCAGCCGGGTCAATTCCTCCTCGGCCGGGAACTTGTGGGCCAGAGCCCAGCGGGGGGAACGGCTGACGTACCCGAGTTCACGCTGCTGGTCGAAATCGTCAACCTTGTAGACGACGCCGTCGATATCGAAATCGAGATCCGCTCTGGCAGTCTGGACCTCCTGATAGAACTTCAGCAACGCCTGGACGCCGCAGACTCGCCGTGACATCGAACTGACCGGAAAGCCCAGTTCGGCGAGTCGTTGCAGCGCGGCCTGCTGGCCGTCGCCCAGGCCCGCGTGCTTGGAATCGACAATCGCGGAATATGCAAAAAAGCGCAGCGGACGACGCGCCGTGACTTTCGGATCGAGTTGACGCAGACTTCCCGCCGCGGCGTTGCGCGGATTGACGAAGGCCTTGCCGCCCTCGGCTTCCAACCCACGATTGAGCTCGGTAAATCCGCTGCGCGTCATGTAAATTTCTCCGCGCACCTCCAGCGGATCAGGTGCATCGCCTTCGCGCAGTCTCAGCGGCACGGCGCGAATGGTACGTACATTGGCCGTAACGTCCTCACCCGAACGTCCATCGCCGCGCGTGGCAGCGCGAACAAGCCGGCCCGTTTCGTAGCGCAGACTGATCGCAAGCCCGTCCAGCTTGGGCTCTGCGGCATAGGTCACCGTCTCGACATCGAGCGTGTCGCGCACGCGACGGTCGAATTCGACAACCTCGTCGGTTTCGAACGCGTTGCCCAGCGACAGCATCGGAATTTCATGTTCGACCGTTGCAAAACCCTCGGCGGCACGCGCCCCGACGCGCTGGGTGGGTGAATCGGAATCGCCAAGCTCGGGATGTTCGGCCTCCAGAGCTTCGAGTTCGCGCATCAGGCGGTCGTATTCCGCGTCCGGAATGATCGGATCGTCGAGAACGTAATAGCGGTAGTTGTGCTCCTCGATCTGCTCGCGCAGCGTCTCGACCCGGGTCTCCGGAGATTCGGATTTCGGACTGTTCACCGGCGAATGGTCTCCAGATTCAGGTTTTCAAGCCGTGCTTGCGATCGAATTCGCGCATCTCCTCGCGAATCTGTGCGATGCGCTGGCGCGTGAGCAGGCACTGTGCGTCATCCATCAGGTCGGCATCAAGCAGTTCGGCCAGCCGCTTCCCGGTTGCCAGCATTGCATCCCACGCATCCAGTGCACTGACCGGACCGGGCAGCGTCATGAACAGCGTCACTCCCGGGGTCTGAAATAAATTCCAGCCCGACGGATCGAAGCTGCCCGGGCGGGTAATGTTGGCCATGCTGAACACCGGTTTCGTCGCGCCGCGGTGCCGACGGTGAAAAATCTTCATCTCACCGAAACGCAGACCGGCTTTTATGGCCGAGTCGAGCAAGCTGAGGCCGCTGATGTTGCGATCATCGCGTGCCCGAACGTATAGCGTCACGATCTTGGGCGCGCGTGCTTCATCACGCTCCGGTGCCACCGCCTCGCTGCCGGCCGCCTGGGTCAGGGGCTCGGATTCGCGCCACTCGCGCTCGGGTGGCACCTCGTGCCTGCTTTCAGCGGTGGCCGCCAATTCCGCATCCGACGCGGTCCGATCGGCCGGCGTGGGCACCGGTTCGTCATCTGCGGCATCCAGATCGGGCAGTGTGGTCTGGCGCGGCACATCGTCGCCGGAAGGTCCGATAGCGGAATCCGGGCTGCCGCTGCGCTCATCGGACACACCAGTCCCGATAAAGGGTTCTCGACGGCTGTCCTCGCGCCGGGAGGCACCCGGCTTGCGCGATGAACCCTCGGGCCGATGCAGAAGCCAGATCGCGGCCAGAACCACGAGGCCGATGAGTATCAGTACAAGGCGCAGATTGTCCATCTCGATATACCCACCGCTGCGTTTTGGATCATGAAGCGGCCATGGCTACCGCTTTTTCGAGGTCCACCGAAACCAGGCGCGAGATGCCGGGCTCCCGCATGGTAACGCCCAGCATCTGATGCGCGACTTCCATCGTCACCTTGTTGTGGGTGACGAACAGAAACTGAACCTTCTCCGACATTTCGCGAACAAGTTCGGAGAACCGACCCACGTTGGCATCATCCAACGGTGCGTCCACCTCGTCAAGCAGGCAGAACGGCGCCGGATTCAGATTGAATATCGAAAACACGAAAGCCACGGCCGTGAGTGCCTTTTCGCCGCCGGACAAGAGATGGATTCGGCTGATTCGTTTGCCCGGAGGCCGCGCCAGGATCGCGGCGCCGGCAGTAAGCCAATCGTCACCAACCATTTCCAGGTGTGCGTGACCGCCGCCGAACAGTCGCGGAAACAATGTTTCCATGTTCTTGTTGACTTTCTCGAAGGTGTCCTTGTAGCGCGTGCGGGTGGTGCGATCGATTCGCGCAATCGCCTGCTCCAGTGTTTCCAGGGCCTCGACCAGGTCGGCATGCTGACGATCCAGGTATTCCTTGCGCTCGGATTCCTGCTCGCACTCCTGTATCGCCGCCAGGTTCACCGGCTCCAGGCGCCTGATCTTGTCCTCGAGTTGTCCGAGATCGTCGACCCAGGCCTGGGCTTCGGCATCGTCGGGCAGTTCGGCGGCAAGTGCTTCCAGGTCCCCGTCCAGTTCGGCGACGCGGACGGCGAAGCGTTCGGTCTCGATCTCCAGTTCGCGCATGTGAACCCGATTCTCCGACTGCTGCTGACGGATCTTTTCCGCTTCGCTCGCCGAATGCTGGCGCTTGCGGTCCAGCTCGCGCCACTGTTGTTCGAGCGATTCAAGTTCCGACCTGGACGCCTTGAGCCGCTGCTCGACCTCGAGTCTGCGCGTCAGGAGCTTGTCGCGCTCGGCCTGCTGCGCACGGACCGGGCGATCGCCCTGGGCGAGCGCCTCGGAAAGCTCGACGTAGCGACCCTGAAGCTGACCGATCTGGGTGTCCATCCTCTTGATGGCCTGCTTGAGCGAATCAAGGCTGGCGCGACAGGACTCCATCTTGAGAGCATGCTCTTCACGCTGTTCCCGGGCCTTGCGATAAGCCTGCCGGCACTCCTCGCGGACCTGCTGCTGTTGATTTCTGGTCTGCAGCAGCTTCCGCTCGTCGGCATCGACGCGCTCCAGTTCACTCAGCGCCGCCTGCATCTCGCGTCTGGCCTGGGCCGTCGCCTGCTCGTCCTGCTGCTGGCGCTCGGTCAATGTCGTCTGCTCTTCTTGCATGGCCTTCCGACGCCGGTCCAGCGCTTCGCGGCGGTTATCCTGACCCGCCTTCAGCCCAGCCAGTTCAGCCGATCGCGCCTGCAGTTTCCGGACCGCGGACTCGCATGCATCGAGCTGGACGGTCTTTTCATCGAGTGAGGCTTCCAGTTCCTCGAGTCCCTGCCGGCGCCTGGCAATGGCTGTTTCGAGCTGATCCTGTTCCTTTTCAAGGTCGCGAATCTGCTGCTGCCGCGCGAGCTGACCACTCGAATCCTGAGCCTCACGAGGTCTGCGCCAAAGCCAGCCGCGTCCCAGCCATAGTCCGTCCGGCGTGATGACCGATTGATGCTCGGCGAGCCCCGTCACGCGCTCAAAAGCAGCCGCTTCGTCTTCGCAACACAATACCGAATTGAGAAGATCACCCAATGCCGCGGCACCCTTGACCTTTTCGCCCAGCGAACCGGCGACCGAGCCGACATTGCGATCGACGACAAGACCAATGCCGCCGGTCTTCGGCAAGCGCTCCGGCAATCCGTCTTCCAGCACCCGCGCAGACAGCCAGCTCTCCAGTACGGTCTCGGCGGCGCTCTGCCAGGCGGGCTCGACATCCAGCGATTGCAACAGGCTCGGCCGCTTGTCCAGCCCTGTTTGCACCAGCCACTCCCCCATGGCAGGGTCCGGCTCGCGTGGCTGGTTCAGCACGTACAGTGATTCCAGCCGACCGCGTACTTCACGCTGCCTGCCATTGGCCTTGTCCAGTTCGCCCCTTTGACGGTCGATTTCGGTCCGGATCCCGGCCACCGCGTCGCGCTGCGCGGCGAACTCGTCTTGCGCCTTCTCGAGCCTGATTTCCAGAGACGCAAGCTCGTCACGGGTCCGGCTGCTTTCTTCGTCGAGCCGGGTTCTGGCCTCGCCATCGTCGTCGCGCAGTCGAACCAGCCGCTGCGACGCCTGGTTCATGCGCTCATCCAGGTGTTCAATCCGCATCTTGAGCAATTCCGTCTGTTGGCGGATCTTTGAACCTTCGGCCTGGCGGCCCTGGTACTGCTCATTGTGTTCAGACAGCGCCTGTTCGGCTTGCTCCAATCGCTCCAGCGCCCGTTTCTCCTCATTCCTGGCGTTTTCCAGCGCCGGCTCCAACTCGGCGATACGGCCGGTCACATCCTCGACCTGAGCCCGGTCCAGAAGCAGGTGCTGCTGCAATTCGTTGATCTGGCCTTCGACTTCGGCAAACTCGTTCTTCTGGCGCTTTAGAACATCCTGCTGGTGCTCGATGGACTGCTCGAGCCGCGCAATTTCGCCAGCGACCTCATAGAGTTCGGCCTGTACCGAAGACGTCTTTTCGGAAGCCTTGTGTTGTTGCTCGCGCAGTGCTTCAAGCGACTTTTCCGACTCGCGCTGAGCTGCCACAGCCTGCTCGATTCGTGTCTCGGTAGCGGCAAGCGCGCGGGCCTGATTGTCCATCTGGAGCCGGGCATGACGCCAACGCAGCGCGTTGAGCCGCGCTTCTTCCTCGCGATAGCGGGTCTTGAGTTTACGGTAGCGTTCGGCCGCCTTGGCCTGACGCTGCAGCTTGCCCAGTTGTTTGGCAACCTCCTCGCGCAGATCGCCAAGCCGCTCCAGATTTTCTCGCGTGTGTCGAATTCGATTCTCGGTTTCGCGTCTCCGCTCCTTGTAGAGAGAAACCCCGGCCGCTTCTTCCAGAAAACCTCTGAGATCTTCGGGTCGTGCTTCCACGATCTGCGAGATCATCCCCTGTTCGATAATGGCGTAGCTCCTGGGACCCAGACCGGTGCCCAGGAAAAGATCGGTAATGTCCTTGCGCCTGCAGCGCGAACCGTTGAGGAAATATGCAGATTGTCCGTCTCGGCTGACCTGGCGGCGAACCGAGATTTCGTTGTAATTCGCGTACTCGCCTCCAGCCCTGCCGTCGGCGTTGTCGAATACCAGTTCCACGGTCGCGGTCGTGACCGGTTTGCGCGCGCTGGAGCCTGAAAATATGACGTCGCTCATCGACTCGCCGCGCAATTGACGCGCGGAACTTTCGCCCATGACCCAGCGCACCGCGTCGATGATGTTGGACTTGCCGCAACCATTCGGGCCGACCACCCCCAGCAGGTTGGACGGAAGCTTGATGGTCGTCGGTTCGACAAATGACTTGAAACCGGCCAGTTTGATTGCAGTCAATCGCATTGAGAAAGTCGGGGCTCCGCGTTGTAGTTGTCCGACCGGGGCTCACGGTGAAGTGAAGTCCACGCTTACGGACGATGATTTATTCTATCGGGACACGTTGCTTCAAAACGAACTTCGACACAGACAGGAAATGCGCTATGTCCTCCAAACCCAGCCGGGATCTGGAAGTTTTTCCCAACCCGCAGACCGATGTGGATTATACCATTCACATTCGAATTCCCGAGTTTACCTGCTTGTGCCCGAAGACCGGTCAACCGGATTTCGGCGAACTCGCGATCGCCTATATTCCCGATGAATTCTGTGTAGAACTGAAGTCGTTGAAGCTCTACGCATGGTCCTTCCGCGATCAGGGCGCCTTCCACGAGGCGGTGACCAACCAGATCCTGTCCGACCTGGTGGCCGCCACCTCGCCGCGGTTCATGCGCCTGACCGCCGAATTCAACGTCCGGGGCGGCATCTACACAACGGTCGTGGCCGAGCATCGTGCCGACGATTGGACGCCGATCGCTCCGGTACAGCTGGTGTAGCCAACCTCGAGACTCCCGCTCAAGGTTGATCCGCAGGCTCATCCTCGAGTGGCAGCATCGGCGTGATGTCGGCTTCCTGAAACGCCTTGTCTATCATGGCCTGGGTCCGCTGGCGCACAAGCGTTCGGCGGATGCCCTCCCGGACCTCCTCCAAGGAAGGCGGTGTCAGATCATCGACTTCGGCGAGCTGGACGATCAGCCATTTGCCTTCGTAAGGCAACAGCGCGTCGACGATGCTCCCGGGTTCGGTCTGCACGAGAATCGCCGCAAAATCACCGGGCACCTGGCTGGCGTCTATCCAGTCTGTGCGTCGTGCAACCCGACCCTCGGCGGTCGCACGTTCGATGGCCTGCTCGAAATCGACTTCACCTGACTCGATCGCCTCCAGCTGTTCGAGCGCGTCGCCCTGCTCCGGAAACTCGATGGTCACGAGCTTGAAACGCCGATCCCCGGCGCGCTCGACCTGAGCCTCGTAAACCGCGGTGATTTCCTCATCGGAGACCGGGTTCGCCAGCTGAAAGTCTTCCAGATAACGTACGTATTGAACCTCGATGTCCTTGATCAGGCGTTCGGCGCGAACCTTGGGCCTGCTGGAAATCTGTTCTTCGACGGCGAGGTTGGCGACGGCGCGAAGCCGAATGAGTTCGTCTAGCAGTTCGCGCATGCCCTCCGTGTCCTCTTCATCCACGCCGCGGACTTCCATGAGGAATTCAAGCATCGGCAGGGTGAGTGGCTCGCCGTCCACTTCCACCAGCACCACATCGTCGGGCTGGACCAGATCCCGGGCCTGATCCGCTTGACCGCAACCGCCAACAAGCATAACGAAAAAAGAAGCTAAAAATAAATAAATCAGTAGTTTGGTATACATTTCAAGAATCTTCCTCGATTGCAAGCGCGTGAATATCGGTTGCCATCATCTCGTCCAGCGCCGCATAGACCATGCGATGGCGTGCAAGCCTCGACTTGCCGGCAAAGCCGGAGCAGGTGATCCGAATACGAAAATGTCCGCGCCCGTCGCGTGCACCGGCGTGCCCTATGTGCATGTGGGATTCGTCGATCACATCCAGATGTTCAGGGTTCAGCGAGGCCTCGATCAACGCCCGGATACGCGCCACCCGGTCGGCACTCATGGCAACACCTGCAGGAAAGGCCGTACATCCACCGACGTCCATGCGCCGGCATCGAGGTACGGGTCCGATTCGGCCCATTGCCTGGCTTCGACCAGAGAATCGAATTCAGCCACGACCAGCGAGCCGGAAAAACCTGCCGGACCGGGGTCCGCCGCGTCGATGGCGGGCATGGGGCCGGCCAGTATCAGTCGCCCGTCATCCATTAGCGCGCGAATGCGGCCGATATGCGCCTCCCGCACACTGGCCCGCGCGGAAATCGATTCATCCGCGTCCTGCCCGATTATGGTGTAAAGCATTCCGATAGCTCGAAGAGAGTGTCAAGGGCACAGTATATCCAGCGCCGGGTGAGCCATGCAGCGCCGTGGTTCGGCACATGGCCTGCTAAACTCGCTGCCAATGAACGAGACGCCTGAACCGATCCACAAACAAGCCGAGATGCCGCTTGCCACGGTCCGCGGAGAACCGCTGCTGAAGCTGCCGGACGATCTGTACATCCCGCCGGACGCACTGGAAGTCTTCCTGGACGCCTTCGAAGGGCCTCTGGACCTGCTGCTCTATCTGATACGTCGGCAAAATCTGGAAATTCTGGATATCCCGATCGCCGAGATAACGCGACAATATATCGGCTACATCGAAATGATGCATGGCCTCCGTCTGGAACTGGCGGCGGAATATCTTGTGATGGCCGCGATCCTGGCCGAGATCAAGTCGCGGATGCTTCTGCCCCGTCCCGAGCCGGAGCACGACGAAGAAGGCGACCCGCGGGCCGAATTGATCCGCAGGCTGCAGGAGTACGAGCGATTCAAGCAGGCCGCGGAAGATCTCGACGAACTGCCGAGAATGGAACGCGATATCGTCGTCGCCAACGCCGGTATCGCCGAGCAGCGCCAGGTGCAGCTGCCGCCCGAGGTCGACCTGCGTGAAATTCTGCTTGCGCTCAAGGACGTGATGACCCGCGCCGAACTGTTCGCCCAGCATCACATCCAGAGTGAGCCGCTGAGCGTTCGCGAGCGCATGAGCCGCATTATCCAGTCGCTCAAGGGCACGGAATTCATCCAGTTCGAGCAGTTGTTCGACCTCGAAGAAGGCCGAATCGGCGTGGTGGTGACTTTTCTGGCCCTGCTGGAGTTGCTGCGGGAGCATCTGGTCGACCTGGTCCAACAGGACTTGTTCGGCAGCATTTATCTGCGCGCGCCCGGGGCCGAGCAGGCCACGGCCGATTAGACCCTCCAATGACGAGGCCCGTGAATTCGATGGAAGCGGAAAAACTCAAGATCTGGCTGGAAGGCGCCTTGCTTGCGGCCGGCCAGCCGTTGACCCTGACCCAGCTCAACGGCTTGTTCGACGAGGATGAACAGCCCGGCCACGGCGCCATCAGGGAAGCCCTGGCGCTGCTCGACGCCGAGATGTCCGGCCGCGCGGTCGAACTGGTGGAAGTCGCCGGGGGCTACCGTCTGCAGATCCGGCGGAAGCTGATGCCCGTGGTCTCCAGGTTGTGGGCCGAGAAGCCACCGCGCTACTCGCGCGCTTTGCTGGAAACACTGGCCATCATCGCCTACCGCCAGCCCATCACCCGCAGCGAGATCGAGCAGATTCGCGGGGTTTCCCTGAGCGCCAACATACTGAAAACGCTGCAGGAACGCGAATGGATCAAGGTGGTGGGCCATCGCGACATACCGGGCAAGCCCGAATTGCTGGGAACGACCAAGTCTTTCCTCGACTACTTCGGACTCAAGGGCCTCGACGATCTGCCTACACTGGCCGAGATCCGAGACCTCGACAATATCGAGCCGGAACTTGCGCTCAACGACCCCGAACACTCCCAGGCGGCAAACGATGACCAGCAAGCCCAAGCAAACCAGCAAGACTCGCAAGAACACGACGAGGACGGCCAAACCGACCGCGACGAGCCGGAAAACCACAAGTCGGACGCAAAGCCGGAAGAAACCAACCGGCAGCCGGACGAGCACGAGCCGCACGACACCGTCGACGAGCAGCCCGACCGGCGAGTCGAAGACACCGTCGAAAACGACCCGGAAGAAAACCAGGACCGGGCCGAAGCGCGGCCGGTCGACGAGTCGGAGCGCTCCGGGCGGCAGCAACGATCCGAAGACCCGGGGCAATCGGACCAAGCCGAACAGGACCGGCCGCCGGCAAGCGGGCGCACGGGCTGAAGCGCGCGCAGCGGCGCCGAACGCGGAAGCGGAACGCCTGCAGAAAGTGATGTCTCGGGCCGGACTCGGCGCCAGGCGCAAGATCGAGGAGCACATCGAGGCCGGACGCATAAAGGTCAACGGCAAGGTCGCGACGCTGGGCATGCGCGCCGCCGTGGGCGACCGCATCCAGTTCGAGGGCTCGAACTACGAGGTGGTCGGTGAGCGCAAGACGCACAAGACGCTCATCTACCACAAACCCGAGGGCGAACTGACCACGCGCAGCGATCCGGAAAACCGCCGCACCGTGTTCGACAATCTGCCGGCGGTGCGCGACGGCCGCTGGATCGCGATCGGGCGACTCGACATCAACACCGCCGGGCTGCTCGTCCTGACCACCGACGGGGAACTGGCCAACCGCATGATGCACCCGGCCGGCCAGGTCGACCGGGAATACCTCTGTCGGATCCGCGGCGAAGTCGCCGACGCTGACCTGCAACGACTGTTGCGCGGGGTCGAACTGGAAGACGGCGTGGCCAGTTTCTCGGACCTGGTCATCGGCGAACACACCGCCGACGAGCACACCACCGGTCACACCTGGTACACGGTCACGATCATGGAAGGGCGCAACCGGGAGGTCCGACGCCTGTGGGAAGCGGTCGGCGCCCAGGTGGCGCGTCTCAAGCGGGTCCGCTTCGGTCCGGTTTTCCTGCCGGCCAAGCTCAGACCCGGCCAGTACGAGGCGTTGCCGCCCAAGGATCACCGCATCCTGCGCGAAGACGTCGGCCTCAAGCCCGTGCCGGTGGAATTGACCCTGAAACGTGCTTGACGAATAGAACGGAAAGATCTCGGGAGCAAGCTTTTTGACTTGCTTTTCCCTCGCGTCTTCGCGCCTTTGCGAGAGCGGCCCTGGCCTTTCAACGTAGTGCGCCGCTATCGCTCGTACCTGCGCCCCTTCCATCCGGCGCCGGCGCCGAAGTGGTGACGAACGGCCGAGTCGACGGTCGCGACCAGGAACAGCATTGCCGATAGCGGCAGCACCAGCGCCCACTGCGCACCCAGGCCGCTGAAGCGCACCTGGGGCAGGAACGACAGCGCCATCAGGAGCCATCCCGCGAGGCCCGACACGGCCAGCCCCGGCGCGAGGTGCGCAAGGCCGAGAACGGCGGCCACCGGCGGCACCGCGAACACCACCATCATCACCGCGACCACCAGCATCAGCAGCAGCGGCGAATGCCGCAGCTGGGTATACGCGGTGCGGCGCACGGTCTCGAGAATGGAGGCGAAATCCGGGTGGCGGCGCATGCTCTGAACACCGTGACTCAGCCCCAGCCAGATCCGTCCGCCGGCCGCGCGTATTCTCGAGGCAAGCTCGCAGTCATCGATCAGCGCGTCCTTCCAGGCCTCGAACGCCCCGGTTCTTTCCAGCACGGCGCGCCGCACCAGCACGCAGCCGCCGGCCGCCGCCGCGAACGGGCGGTCGTCGCGGTTGACCCAGGCAAATGGATAGATCTGCTTGAAGAAATACACGAAGGCCGGAAGCATCAGTTTCTCCGGCCAGCTCGATGCCGGCAGGCGGGCCATGACGGAGACCTGGTCCAACCGGTCTCGCTCGAGCTTGTCCATCAGCGACCGCAGCATGCCCGGCGCGAGCCGGATATCGGCGTCGATCAGCAGCACCAGCGGGGAATCGATCGCATCCAGGCCCTGTTGCTGGGCCCAGAGCTTGCCCGACCACCCCGCCGGCGCAGGTCGGCCCCGGATCAGTCGAATCCCCGGCAGGGCATTCGCGGGTGTGGCAACAATCTTGGCAACAATCGCGGCCGTTTCGTCCTGGGACTGGTCGTCGACCACCACCACCTGCACGACGCCGGGCTGATCCGCGACCGATTCGAGCGTCTGGCGAATGGTCGCGGCCTCGTTGCGGGCCGGAATCAGGACGGCGACCGACCCCGTCGCGTCGCCGGACCCCTTGGCCGCCGGATCAAGCGGCTCGATTCGCTCGCGCGTGCTCCACGGCCGCCACGGCAGCAGCAGCACGATCAGCCACGCCGCCGCCGCGACAAGCGCAAGGCCCGTCATCGGATCCAGACCGGGTGCAGCGAACGTCAGTCCTGGACGACCTGCAGCGGAATCTGTCGGTCGCGCTGGGCCTGTTCGTAGGTCGGAAGGTCGGGCGCGTATTCACCGTCGGTCTTCGGCCCGCGCATCCAGGCGCCGAGCGCCTTGACCGGATGGTTGAAGGTGTCGACCACCGCGGTGCCCTCGTAACCGCAGTGCGCCATGCAGTTGTCGCACTTGGGGTTGCGACCCACCCCGTACTGGTCCCAGGGCGTGTCATCCATCAGCTCCTGGAAGCTCGACGCATAGCCCTCGTCGACCAGCAGGTAGCAGGGCTTTTGCCAGCCGAAAATGTTGTAGGTCGGATTGGACCAGGGCGTGCACTGGTAGGTCTGGTTGCCGGTGATGAAGTCCAGGTAAAGCGAGGAGTGGTTCATCGGCCACTTCGACTTGCGCTGCTTGCCGGCACGAAAGATGTCGCGCATCAGCTTCTTCGACTTGTTGCGGCCGAGAAAGACATCCTGGCGTGGCGCATGCTCGTAGGTGAACCCGGGCGAAACCGTGATGCCCTCCACGCCGAGCTCGGTGGCGTAGTCGAAAAAGTCGGCGACGTGCTCGGGCACCTCGCCGTCGAACAGCGTGCAGTTGGTGGTCACCCGGAAACCGCGATCCAGCGCGGTCT
>CAYYZR010000009.1:0-30037 GCA_964476005.1 uncultured Halomonas sp. | reverse complement strand
TTCCGGGATGACGGTGGAAGTCTGCGATCCTGGGTGCCACCCCTTTCCGTCGTCCCGGACGCGCGCAAGCGCGATCCGGGACCTCGAGAGGTCACCGAACGTCATCTACCTGCGCTAACCTGAACACATGAAAACCATCCACAACTTCTCGGCCGGCCCGGCCGCGCTGCCGTGGCCGGTGCGCGAGCGGCTGGCCGATGAATTTTCGCTCGACGACGCACATACGCCCTCGATCGCCGAGGTCTCGCACCGCGGGCCGCGCTTTGCCGGCGTGGCAGAGCGGCTGGAAGCCGGTATCCGCAAGCTGGCCGGTGTCGGCGACGATCACCACGTGCTGTTGCTGCAGGGCGGGGCGCATCTGCAGTTCGCGATGCTGCCGATGAACTTCGCCAGGGGCCGCAGCGCGGCGTTCATGCTGACCGGCCACTGGGGCGAGAAGGCGTTCGCCGAATCGGCGCGCATCACCGAATCGCGCGTGGTCGCTTCCAGCGCTGACGAACACTACCGTGATATCCCGGAGTTGGGCCACCTGCCGGCCGACGCGGCCTATCTGCACTACACCGGCAACGAGACCATCCACGGCGTGCAGTTCGAGCAGCCGCCGGCCGCGGCCGTGCCGCTGGCCGCCGACATGTCCAGCGAGTTCCTGTCGCGACCGTATCCCTATGCGGATCTCGCCTTTTCCTACGCCGGCGCGCAGAAGAACCTGGGCGTGGCCGGGCTTACCGTGGTGCTGATTCGAAAGGATCTGGTCGAGCGCATCCCCGACGGGCTGCCGCAGTACCTGGATTACCGCACCTGGATCGACTCGGGCTCGATGAAAAACACCCCGTCGACGTTCGCCTGGTTCGTGGCCGCCGAGGTGATCGACTGGATCGAGTCCAGCGGCGGCCTGGCGAAACTGGGCCAGCGCAACCGGGCCAAGGCCGACAGGCTCTACGCGGCGATAGATGCTTCGGACTTCTATACCAACCCGGTCGCGCCCGAGGCCCGCTCGATGATGAACATCCCGTTCGTGATGGCCGACGACGACCTGACCATGCGCTTCGTCGAGCGCGCCGAGGCCGCCGGCATGCCCGGCCTCAAGGGCCACCGCGCCGTCGGCGGCCTGCGCGCCAGCCTGTACAACGCACTGGGCCTGGACGCCGTCGACGACCTCGTGGATTTCATGCGCGACTTCGAGCACAGGCACGGCTGAGTTCGTGAAGCCGGAGACGAGTTCTTTCGGGGTACCCGAGCCGATCGAGGGTTGCCGTCGTCAACGGGTTTGAGGGCGGCGGCGGGCGAAGCGCATGCGCCATTAGGCCTGGTCCACGGCCATCCGAAGGGTGCCGATCACGATGAAGACAGGCAGTTGGAATTCGGGCGGTTGGAAATCCGTTTGATCAGAACTGGAGACAACGGCAGATGATCAATACAGTTTCCAGCGCTGACGGGTGCCGCGGGCTTTCAGGCCGCCTTGCGCAGCTGCCCGAAGGCCTCGACGATGCGGTCGATGTGTTCCGGCGTGTGAGCGGCGCTGAGACTGATTCGCAGCAGGTTGAGGCCCTTCGGCGTGGCCGGCGGCACCATCAGGTTGGTATAGATGCCGTTTGCCAGCAGGCCCCTCCAGTGTGCCAGCGCGCTTTCGCGGTCGGGCAGGATGATGGCTGCCACCGGACCCGGCTTGTCGCTGCCCAGCCGATACCCATATGTCTGCAGGGCGCGATAAAGGCGGTTGATGTTGTCCCAGAGCCGGCTCCTGAGATCGGCGCCGGCGGTGACCTTGGAGAGCGCCGTGCGTGTCGAGGCGATGACCGAAGGAGAGGGTGAGGCGGTGAAGATGTAGGGCCGCGCGGCCAGCCGCAGCAGTTCAAGCTCGGCATGCGGGCTGGTGCAGAATCCGCCTATCCCACCCAGGCTCTTGGAAAATGTGCCGACGATGAAATCGATGTCGCCGAGCAACCCGGCTTGTTCCGCCAGGCCAAGACCGTTCTCGCCGAACACGCCAAACGAATGTGCTTCGTCGAGCAGCAGCCACGCGTTGTGGCGCTTCTTGACTTCGATGAACTCGGCCAGCGGCGGCTGGTCGCCGAGCATCGAGTAAAGACCTTCCACCACGATCAGCGCTCGGGTGGCGTCTTGCCCCAGTCTCGAAAGCCGGCGGTCCAGATTTTCCGGGTCGTTGTGGCGGAATATCACGGTCTGTGCGTTACCGAGCTTCGCACCATCGTAGATGCTTGCATGCGAATCGCTGTCCAGCAGCAGAAAATCGTCCTTGCCGGCCAGCGTGGCAATGCTGGCGAGATTGGCCTGGTAGCCGGTAGAGAAGACCATGGCGGCGGGCCAGCCGAACGCGGCACCAATTTCCTGCTCCAGCGCGGCGTGGGCGTGGTAGCTGCCGTTCGCCATCCTCGAGCCGGTGGTACCAGTGCCGAAATGCTCCAGCGCTTGTCTGGCCGAATGCACGACATCCGGGTCCAGCGTCAGGCCGAGGTAATTGTTGGTGCCGGCAAGAATCACGCGTTTGCCGTCGATGACGCCTTCAGCCGCAGAAATGATGTCTTCTATCGGCGTGGCGACCGGCGGCGTGCCTTCGGCGCCGAGACTGGCGCGCGCACCCGCCAGTTTCGAAAACTTGTCGAACAGGCTCATCGCCCGGTGTCCTGGATCATGCTGGATTGTCCTTGATCATGCTGCGCAACCGCTCGCCCAGCTGGTTCAGTGTCTGTACTTCGGCCAGCACTTCCACCGGCACTGAAATATCGAGTTCGTCTTCGATCTCCATGACCAGGTCCATGACCTGGACCGAATCAAGCCCGATGTCGCTGGTCAACGCGGCGTCGAAATCGATTCCATTGATCTGGGGGAGCGCCGTTTCGACGGCGTTTCGAATCGCCTGGTCGATGCGGTCGTTGTGATTTGTCATCGATTGTTCCATCCCGGCAAGGTATCAAGCGCCCGTCCAAGCCGCGTCGTCGGCTTCCAGTTCAAGCGCTCTTCGATGCCGAGATTATCGCAGACCCAGTCATGGTGCAGCAGTTCGCGAGCCTTTCCCGGGCTGAGCAGGGCGCGCCGACCCGCAATCCGGGACATGACGAGGCCGAACGCACCTCCGGCAGACAGCAAGTGACCGGGGATTGAAACGATGCGAATCTTGCGTTCGCCGGCCCGTTGCGCCAGGTCGGCAAGATCTTCCCAGCGCCAGCCATGGTCGGGTTGAGGGCCTGCCAGCGACAGGCTTGCCGAAGTCGGACCATATTCGGCGAGGCGGCAGATCGCTTCGGCAAGGTCATCGACGTGCAGCATTGAAAACCGGGAATCGCCCGAGCCGGCGCGGATCAGCCATCCACGAGCGAGCGTGCGCCAGAAACCTGCCAGCGCCGGATCTTCAGGGCCATACACAGCGGGTGGACGCAGGATCGAGAATCGGTTGCAGTTGCCCGCCACGACCTCCTCGGCGGCGCGCTTGGATGCCGCGTACCAGGACAACTCCGGCCGGCGCGCCGCCAACGACGAGACGTGGATCAAATGCGCCTCGGACGCATTGGCGGCGAGGGCATCGACAATCCGCCGGGTGCCGCAGATGTTGTCGCGCTCGAAATCGAGAGCGCTGTTGCCCCTGATCGCGGCGGCGATGTGCACCACGCAGTCGGCGCCCCGGACAAGCGCATTCAGCGCATCGGGCGAACCGAGTGTCCCGTCGATGATTGTGCAACCTGCGAACTCATCCGGCAGGCGGCGGCTGGTTGCGTTACGGATCAGCAGCCGGAATTGCGTATCGGGGAGGGCACGCCTGAGCGCAAGGACGGTGGCTTTTCCGACGAAGCCGGTCGCGCCGGTCACGGCGATCACTTGCATGCCATGCCGAAGTCATTTCGGGGCGTATCGAGTGCTAGTGTACCCCGCCACTCGTTCTGCAACTTTCAGTTCGCCGGGTTCAGTGCCTGCGTATGCGGCGTCCGGTTGACCAGTTCGCGCGGCAGGACTTCGGACTCTTCGAGACCGTTTCGCTTGAGAAAATCAAGCCGCGTACCGCTCCTGGAGAGCTTGCCCGAAGACGTTCTCGGCAGCGTGTGCAAGGGCACCAGTTCGATCAGGCAGGCAATGCCGAATTCGGACTGGATTTTCTGCTTGAGACGCTCGACCAGGCGGGCCTGGCGGAACGGGTCCTGTTCGCGACACTGTACGACCAGCACGGCCACTTCCGTGCCGTCCTCGGCCGGGATCGCAAACGCAGATGCGTCTTCTGCACGTACCTCGGGCTGCTGCTCGGCCAGATACTCCAGATCCTGGGGCCAGATGTTGCGGCCGTTGATGATCAACAGGTCCTTTGCGCGACCGGTGATGAACAGCGAATCGCCGGCCCGATAACCGACGTCGCCGGTATTGAGCCAGCCGTCCTCGGACAGCGACGCGCTGGTTGCGTCGGGATTGTTGGCGTAGCCCGACATGACGCTCGGGCCGCGCAAAAAAATCGTCCCGCAGCTGCGTTCGTCAAGCACGTGGCCGCTGTCATCCCGTATCTCGACTTCATAATCGGGCAGGGGACGGCCGCAATTGACGAACTCTGTGACCCGACCGGCGTTGTGCGATTCGGTGACAGGCTCGGCCCGTCGCGAATGCGCCAGTACGTCGGCATCGAGCCGGTCGACCTCCAGGCCCTGGGCCAGCGGTGCAAAGCTGACGGCCAGCGAACACTCGGCCATCCCGTAGCAGGGCAGGAATGCGGTTTCGGAAAAATTGGCGGGTGCAAGCGCTTCCGCAAACTGTTTCAACCAGCCGGCACGGATCATCTCGGCACCGACGCCCGCAACGCGCCAGGCCGACAAGTCGTATCGGTCGACGTCGGAGGGCCTGAGCCGGCGTGCACACAGGGCAAAGCCGAACGGCGGCGAGTAGGAGATCGTGGCCTGATTGCGCGACATGAGTTCCAGCCACAGGCGCGGTCGCATGGCGAAATCGCGCGTTCCCATGTAATCAACGGACAGTTGCGACACGACCGGGCCGAGAATCAGGCCGACCAGCCCCATGTCGTGGTAAAAGGGAAGCCATGAAACGTAGCGATCGCCGCGGCGAATCTGAACGCCGTACTGGAGAATCCCGGCCAGGTTGGAAAGCACCGCCGCCTGGGTGATCATTGTTCCACGCGGAAATCGGGTACTGCCCGAGGTGTATTGCAGATAGGCGAGTTCGTGCGGTGCCGGCGGCTCGGGCAGCGACGTTGCAGGTTCCAGCGCCTCGAAGGCCTCCAGAGTGCCGCTGACTGCGAGATCGAGGCCTGCCACCGCTTCGTCGAGGAACGACACAAAGTCCGAAGACGCGTAGGCTGCGCTCGCGCGACAATCCTGCAGCAGCGCCCGCAGGTGCTCGACAAAAGCGCTCTTGCCGCCCAGGTGCACTGCAGCCGGCAACGGTACGGGAACGAGTCCCGCATACTGGCAGGCGAAGAACATGACGTGGAAATCCGGCTGTGTGTCGGCGACCAGTGCGATGCGGCTGCCACGCGCAAGACCCAGGCCAGCCAGTCGACCCGCGATGTCGAGTGCGCGTTCGCGCAGTTCCGCGTAGGTCATGACCGCAGTCAATTCGCCGCGGCCATTGTGGAAATTGCAGCCTGTTGTCCCCTTGGCCGCATAGTTGAGCGCCTCCGCCAGACTCCGATAGCCAGAGGTCTTAAGCGGAAGCGAGTTGTTCGTGGGGGTTGGCAAGTGGCTCAAAACCGAATTTCCCTTGTTGTTCTGTCATCTCGCGTAGAATTCCGCCGAGAAGCGGCGCGCGATTTTTGTTAATTCAAACGAGCATTATAAAGCGATGGCGAATGGAATGAAACTATTCAGGTTCGCCTCTTTTTGTGAACAAATTAAGGTATTTCCCGTTCAGTTTGTGTTAATCATGACATTTTTGCAACATTATGTGGTATCCACGCCACACCGACAAGGATAATCGATGCCGGATACCGCGATTCGGGCTATCGACGTATGCCGGGTGAGGACCCGGCGCCAGTGGAAATGCTTTCATTCGCTGCCGGCGCAAATCCAGTCCGCTTCGCCGTATTGGGTTCAGCCGCTTGGCCTCCAGTTACGCCAGATGTGGGCCCCCAGGCATCCCTTCTTCAGGCACGCCCGCGCGGCGGCGTGGATCGCGACAAGTTCCGGCATGCCGGTCGGACGCATCAGTGCCCAGTTCGATTCGTTGCAGGCGACCTGCGGACGTCCGCACATGGGACAGTTCGGTCAATTGGAGGCGATCGACGACCCGGCAGTTTTCGAGGCCCTGGCGCGCGTCGCGTGCGAATGGCTGAGGAACCTGGGCGTGACCGAGGTCACCGGTCCGTTCGATCTTTCGATCAATCAGCAGTGTGGTCTGCTTGTCGAAGGCTACGATGTGGCCCCGATGATGATGATGAATTACAACCCGCCGTGGTATCCGAACCATCTGGAGTCGGTGGGTTTCGAGCCCGTCGTGGAAACCCTGGCTTATCGGGGCTCGCCGCGATACCAACTGCCGCCTCGGGTTGCCAGGTTGCTGGGCCGGGTGAGCAGGCGGCTGGAGATACGGCCGGTTTCGCGCGGCGAGATCGGCGGGCTGGTCGAACCCATGCGCCAGATATTCAACGCGGCCTGGGCTGCGAACTGGGGATTCGTGCCGCTTACCGCGGCCGAATTCAGGTACATGGTCGATGAGATGAAGCTGCTGCTGCGGCCCGGATACGTGCAGGTTGCGGTCATCGACGGCGAGCTCGCAGGCTTCATTGTGGCCCTGCCGGACCTCAACGAGCTGGTGGGCGACCTGCATGGCCGGCTGTTTCCGCTCGGTGCGCCGCGCCTGCTCTGGCGAATCGCCAGGAAACGCAGTCGACGCGCCCGAATTCCGCTCATGGGAATACTGCCCGCACATCAGCAATCGTTCATGGGTGCCGCCATCAGTTATGCGTTGATCGAAGCGGTTGCCAAGGCCCTGATCGACGACGGCATCGAACTCACCGAACAGTCCTGGATTCTTGCCGACAATCAGGGCATGCGCTCCATCGTCGAAGCGATCGGAATGAAGGTGGCTCAGCGTTTCCGCATATACCGCAAGGCGTTGGTGGCATGACGGGCATCGCCACCAGCGTCATCGTGCTGGCCGCAGACCGTGGACCGGGCGATCCGCTCGCGGTCGACGCCGGCGTGCCGGGCAAGGTCCTGGTGGAAATCGCCGGCAAGACCATGCTCACGCGAGTCATGGAAACGGTGTCGTCTTTCATCACCCACGGCGACCTGGCGGTGGTCTGTCGCGACGATCCGGCGTACGCCCGGGCGGCCGACGTGGGTCGCGACTTCCAGCGGATCGACCCCGCTTCCGGCCCGGCAGCCAGTACCGTGGCTGCGCTGGACCGGATCGATCCATTCACACCTGTGCTGCTGGTGACCGGCGATCATCCGTTGCTGCAGCCGGCCTGGCTCGATCAGTTCGTCAGCCGGGCCGCTGCATCGGGCGCCGACGCAGTGGTGGGGCTGGTCGACCATGCATCGATCGCCGCCGCATTCCCGCAAAGCCGCCGCACCCGCTACCGTTTTTCGGATATTTCGGTATGCGGAACGAACCTGTTCTATTTCGCCGGCCTGCCGGGTCGGCAGGTTGTCGAGCAGTGGCGGGTGTTCGAGACGCACCGGAAAAAGCCCTGGAAGATCGTCGGCCGTCTGGGGCCGTGGAACCTGCTGCGTTACCTGGCCGGAAGACTTTCGCTGGCCGCGGCCATGGATGCATTGTCGCGCCGGATGGGGCTCCGGCTGGCGGCGGTCATGCTGGACGCACCGGAGGCCGCGGTGGACGTGGACTCGCAGGCCGACCTCGAACTGGTGACCCGGCTGATCGAGCGGCGCGAGCGTGCCCGCAGATGAACCGTCTGGAGCGCTATATCGTCCTGCAGTTGCTGCGCCCGGTGGTGGGCGTGTTCTTCGTCGTTCTAGTGATCGTGCTGGCTTTCTATTTCAGCCGCTACCTTGCCGACGCCGTGGTCGAGCGGCTTTCCATTCAGGCGGTCGCGCAACTGGCAACGCTGAAGGTCACGCTGTTCTTCGACGTGCTGATTCCCGGCGCGATGTTCCTCGGCATCATCGTCGGTCTCGGCCGGCTGCAGAACTGCTACGAGATCACGGCGATGGCCGCGGCCGGGGTGGGACGGCGCTCGGTTGTCCGCGCGGTGCTGGTGATTGCCCTTGCCGGCCTGGTGCTGGTGGGATTGCTGACCCACGTGTTCAGACCCTGGGCCTATGAGCACCTGTACCGGATGGAAGGCGAGATGGCCGCCCGGATCGATCTTGACCGGGTCGAGCCCGGTCGATTCGAGATTGGCGACGAGCAATGGATGATATTCGCCGAGCGCCGCGACGGCGAGGCGCTGGTCAACGTGCTGGTGCATCAGCGGCTGCCGACTTACCGAAACCTGCTGCGTGCCGAGCGACTGGAGCAGCGTTCGCGCGAAGACGGGACCATCGCGCTGGATTTTCTGGGCAATGTCCGGTTCTACAGGCTCGAGCAAGGTGGCGATGCCGATTTGGTCAATCGATCCGAAACCCTCACCGTCGTGCTCGACCCGCCGCCGCCGGTGGAGCGGAACCGGATCCGGCGCGCGTTGCCTTTCGACCGGCTCGTCAATGCCGCAGGACCCCTGGAGTGGGGTGAGCTGCAGTGGCGCACGCTGATGCCGCTCTCGGTCTTGGTACTCGCGTTCACGGCGCTCGCGCTGGCGCGGATCAACCCGAGAAAGGGTCAGGCCAGCAAGCTGGTCGCGGCCAGCGTGGTGGTGGCGCTTTACTTCAGCGTACTGGGCACGCTTGCCGACAGGGTCGATTCGGAGGCGATCGCGCTCTGGCCCGGCCTGTTCTGGCTGCCGCTGGTCATGATCCCGCTGCTAGTGCTCAAGCTCTGGCACCAGTGGCGTGGACCGGGCGCGCCGCTATGAGCATCGTTTCGCGCTATCTGCTGGTTCGCCTGCTCAAGGGTTACGGGGTCATGTTCGTCGCCGTCGGCGCGCTGCTCTGGGTCACCACGTTGCTGGAATTGCTCGGTGACTCGGGTGGCGGGTCAACGCTCGACAGCGCCGTCCGCGCGCTGCTTCAGATCCCGGTAAATCTAATTGACATGCTGCCGGTGGTGGCGGTTCTGGCCACCGCCACGGTGCTGTCGGCGATGCACGCCCAGCACGAGATGACGGTGATGCGCGCATCCGGTGTCTCACTGGTGAGAATCATGCGCCTGGCACTGCTGCCGGGCATCGTCATCGCGCTGGCCGCGCTTGTCGCGCTGCAGTTTCTGGCGCCTGCGCTTTATCGCTCGCCCGAGCGTGTCGCGGCCAGCGGCGTCGGCGAAAACAGCCTCTGGCACCCGTGGCATGGGCTGTGGATGCGGTCGGAAAGCCAGTTCATGAACGTCGGGCGCTTCGAGCCGGGCGAATTGCCGGGCGAAATCGCAATCTACCAGTTCAATCCGGACGGCAGTCTGGGCAGTCAGATCCGTGCCGAGCGTGCCGTTCCGGCACCGGGGACCTGGGTGCTGGAAGACGTGACCATCAAGCGCGTGGATCGCCAGTCGGCCGACCGGATCGCGGGCTTTGAGCGCTATTACTGGCCGTCTTTTCTGTCCGAACGACAGCTGGAGCTGTTCAGGAGGCCCCCGGCCAGCCTGCCGTTGAGCGACCTCTGGACTTACGTGCAGAGTCTCAAAATGCGCGACCAGGATGCCAGCGAATTCGAGCTCGTGCTGTGGCGACGCGTGGCATTGCCACTGGCCTGCATCGGCATGGTGCTGATTGCGACTGCGCTCGCGGCCAGGCCGACCCGCCGCGGCGCGGTCAGTGTCAAGGTCACGATTGCCGTGGGTGTCGGGCTCGGCTACCATCTGCTGGCCGGCATGGCCGGTTTTTTCGGACTGGTCGCCGATCTTTCGCCGATGCTCGTGGCGCTGGGGCCACCGGTCGGGCTGGTGATGCTTTCGCTGTGGCTGCTGTTGACCAGCCGTTAGGTCCACCGGCAGGGAATCTTCGATTTTCCAGACGCCAAAAATATCGCCCGCGATGGCGGGCGATTGATTGATCAAAGGTGCTCGGCCTGGAAACTTTCGATCAGGCTTTGTCGGTGCTTCAACCCTGAGCCTGGACCCAGGCGCTGCACCATCCGTTGCGGTTGACCAGTTTGCCCGGGAAGATCGCGCATCCAATCCATTCGCCGTCGTCGCCCTGTTTGAGCTGGCAGTTGGCGCAATTCTGGTCCGCGCTGTGGGAGGCCCACTTGCCTTCATCGACCGTGGTGGTGTCGTGCACGTAGCCGAGTGCCTTGGCCTGCGCATCGTTGGGATCGAGCTGCTCCTGTGCAAACGCCGAACCGAGGCGCGAACCGACCGGCAGAAGCAGCGCCAGAGAGCCCGCGCCGGCGAGTTTGAAAAGATTTCGACGGGAACATGTCGCCATGGTATCGCTCCTTTGTTTTTGACTGATTGGAATAGACTGCCAGTATATCGGAATCGCTGCCCGTCAAAAGCCGGTGACCGTTCACGCTGCGAGAAAGATTATGATAACGATTCGCGATTCAAACCGCGATTGAAGCTGCAATTGCAGCGGTAAATGAAGCGGTAAATGAAGCGGTAATTGTCGGGATTGGATTTGCACTCTTGGAAAAGTCCTGGTGCAATCGATTCGTTTCGGCATCTCTGGTTAAGGAACCTCTGGACAACTCTGCGCCGTCGCGCCCGAGCAGAGTTGTCCAGAGGTTCCTTGGACAAATTCCAATAAAAAAAAGACGGGCACCGGAGTGCCCGTCTTTCACATGCTTCTGGTTTCGACGTGCGAAATCAGGGCATGATCACCGCGTCGATGACGTGAATGACACCGTTGCTCGTTTCGATATCGGTTGTCACCACGTTGGCGTCGTCGATCGTCACGCCGCCGTCGACGACTGCGATGTCGACATCGGACCCCTGCACCGTGGTAGCCGAGTCGAGGCCGACGACGTCTGCCGCCATGACCTTGCCGGGCACTACGTGATAGGTGAGAACCGCGGTCAGCTTTTCCTTGTCGGCGAGCAGTGCTTCGAGGTCGGCGGCCGGGATCGCGGCGAAGGCTTCATCGGTGGGCGCGAAAACGGTGAAGGGGCCTTCGCCCTTGAGCGTCTCGACCAGGCCGGCGGCCTGTACCGCTGTCACCAGGGTGTCGAAGCTTCCTGCTGCAACGGCGGTGTCGACGATATCCTTCTTCATGCCATGGTCGTCGGCGCTTGCGTTCGCGCCAACGGCGACCAGGAAAGTAATGGCAACTGCTTTGATCAAACCTTTCATGTCTTTCTCCTTTGGAGATGAGTATTGGGTGTCTGCAATGACACGGACGTTAGAATGCGCGCTGCACATCGACGCAAAGTCAAATTCAAATGAAGGCCAAGTCAATTCCGGGTGATGTTCATGTCAAGGCGTTGCCGCCAGGTGGTGAGCTGGTTTACATCCGCGAATTCATTGAGCGCTCGCGTGCCGATCGAATGCTTTCGGCCTTGATCGGGGAATCGTTCTGGCGGTCGCGAACGATCAACATGTTCGGCAGGCAAGTGATGCAGCCGCGCAAGATAGCGTTCCAGGGCGATCCCGGCGTCAGCTATGTTTACTCGGGTGATGTCCATCATGCCGACCCCTGGCACGAAGCCCTGGTCGCGCTGCGCGCGGAGATCGAGCGGCAAGCGGGATGTCGATTCAACTGCGCGCTGCTCAATCTCTATCGTGGGGGCAGCGACTCCATGGGATGGCATTCGGATGATGAAGCGGAACTGGGCTCATGCCCGACCATCGCGTCGATCAGCCTCGGTGCGGTGAGACGGTTCGTGCTGCGAAGCAAGCAAGACAGGAGAACAAAGCTCGAGATCAGCCCGGCGCACGGAAGCCTGATGCTCATGCGTGGAGACCTGCAGCATCACTGGCAGCACGCACTGCCCAAAACCGCACTGGACGTGCAGCCCCGAATCAATCTTACGTTTCGGCGGATTGTTCTTTGTCCGAATCCGGATGCGCGTCGGACGCGATGACGTCGTCTATGGTCTGTTGAGCCTGGTCCAGCATCGCCCGACACTGCTTGCTGAGCTCGATGCCGCGTTTGAACCTGTCCAGCGAGTCGGCGAGTTCGAGTTCGCCCGATTCGAGCTGCTCGACCAGCGTTTCCAGTTCGGCAAGGGTTTTCTCGAAAGAAGGCTGGTTTTTGTTCTGGCTGCTGGGCACGTCTGATTCCCCGGATTCGAAGGGGTCATGGTAGCAGCGACTCCGGGCGCTGTTGCCATTCCAGCCGGCTTTCGGTCTGAGCCAGCCGTTCGGCGAAGCTGGCGTCCAGCCACTCGACACCAACGGCGCAGAGCCGGCCGTCGATCGAAAGTGCAGGGTAGGCATGGCGGCGCCAGGGCGGGATACCGGCTTCGCGCATCAACTCGGACACCTCCTTTGCCGGGCCGTCGGCATGAAGCTGCAAACGGGCGCCCCGGCGCGGTTGCGCAAGTTGCCAGCACTTGCCGATTTCGCCGCGCGCGACGCCGGACCAGGCCAGGCTGCCGCCCACCGGCAGTCGGCACAGGGCTCCGTCCGGCCAGTTGCATTGCCAGTCGCTCGGCACGTCGGGCTTGTGATCCAGCCAGAGTCGTCCGCGCCAGGCATGCAAGTGGGCCGCCGGCCAGTCGAGGACGGGTTGGCGGTCCGCGCGGGCCGAGGCGCACTGCGCGCGGAATTCTGCAAGCGGCCGGGTGTTCGGTGCAGCTATGAACTCGCGGGCGCACCAGGCCCGGATGACCGCGAACCCGTGTTCGGGTTCCAGCGCCAGCCAATCGGCGGCGTCCAGCGTGGTCTCGCCGGAACCGTCCCTGGCGCGGGAAATCAGCTCGAGAGTGCGTTCGGCCTGGGCGTCCATCGAACGGGCGGCGGCGCGCTGCCAGCGCGACGACTGCAGGATGGAGGACCGGTAGCCCGGCCAGCGTCGCGCGATTTCAGGAAGAACGCGATGGCGAAGGTAATTGCGATCGAGCGACAGGTCCCGGTTGGTCGGGTCCTGCAGGTAATCGATCTCGTGGCGGCGCAGGTATTCAAGGATTTCGGCTCGCGTCCATGCCAGCAACGGACGGCCCAGCCAGCCCGGCGCCAGGCGGCGCAGCGGCTGCATTCCTCGCAGCCCGCCCGGGCCGGCGCCGCGTAGCAGTCGCAGCATGACGGTTTCGACCTGGTCGTCGGCATGATGCGCGGTGAGCACGTGGTCTCCGGGCTGCATCAATGCCTGCAGCCGTGCGTAGCGCGCATGGCGGGCGGCGGCCTCGGGTCCGCCAGCCCCGCGCGGCTGCAGCGGATCGAGCCGCTCCAGACGACAGTCCACGCCCATGCCGGCGGAGATTTCGATCGCCCTCAGGGCCCGATCGGGGCTGTGCTCATCCAGGCCGTGGTCGATATGGACCACGCGGACTCGAGAGCCCAGACCGGCCGCGATCAGCAGGTGCAGCAGGCAGACCGAATCGGGACCACCACTGAACGCCACCCAGTTGGTGCCGGTCGGCGAAATCGCGTGGGTGTCGATGTCCGGGATCGGTCGGATTCCGGGTTCCGGTGCCGCATCGCTGCCGTTCGTGGCGGTCACTCGCGTTCGAGTGCGCCCATTGCCATGAGCCGATCGTAGCGAGCCTGGATCAGTTCGTCGGCAGGCATTTCGTCGAGAACCTTGAGCTGGCTCAGCAGGTGTTCCTTGAGGCGGGACGCGACTTCCCCGGGGTTTCGGTGGGCGCCACCCAGCGGCTCCCGAATGATCTGGTCGATCAGGCCAAGCTGTTTCAGGCGCCGGGCGGTGAGACCCAATGCACCTGCCGCGGTTTCGGCCTTGTCGGCGGACTTGTAGAGAATCGAGGCGCAACCCTCCGGGGAGATCACCGAATAGATCGAGAACTGCAGCATGTTCGTGCGATCGCCGACGCCGATCGCCAGGGCGCCCCCGGAACCCCCCTCGCCGATGACGGTGCACAGGATCGGCACCTTCAGGCGCGACATGACCTTGAGGTTCATCGCGATGGCCTCGGACTGGCCGCGCTCTTCGGCGCCTACGCCGGGGTAGGCGCCGGGGGTATCGATCAGCGTGATGATCGGCAGACCGAAGCGCTCGGCCATTTCCATCAACCGCTGGGCCTTGCGATAGCCTTCGGGCCGGGGCATGCCGAAGTTGCGGTGAATCTTCTGCTTGGTATCGCGCCCTTTCTGGTGACCGATGATCATGACGGCCCGTCCATCCAGCGAGGCCGGGCCACCGACGATGGCGTGGTCGTCGCCGAAGTGCCGGTCGCCGTGAAGCTCTTCGAAGCGATCGAAGATCAGCGGGATGTAATCGAGTGTGTGTGGCCGCTCCGGATGTCGCGCGAGCTGTGAAATCTGCCAATCCGTCAACCCGGAAAAGATCGATTCCATCTGCTCCCGGCAGCGGGTTTCCAGACGCCGGATTTCATCGTCCAGGTTCAGTTCGTGGCTGCTGCCGACGTTGCGAAGTTCGGCCAGCTTGGCTTCCATCTCCGCGATGGGTTGCTCAAAGTCAAGATAGGTGCTGCTCATTCGATTGCATTGATCCCAGGGCGCAGACTCGAGTATATCGTCCGTGCCGCAGGCTGTCGCCTGGACGTTCTTCGGCCGTCAGATTTCGAACGGCTCGGTGGGGATTCGCTCCGGCGTCCAGTGACCGATCGCCCATGTCCAGAGCGATTCCAGCGACCGTAGACCTGGAGGCGGACGGTGGCCCAGCGCCTCCAGCACCAGTGCCAGCGCATTCGCCGGCCGCGCTTGCCGTATCGGATCGGCGCCGCTGGACTTGGACAGCTTGATGCCGTTGCTGGCGACAACCAGCGGAAGATGCATCCAGCGCGGTACCGGCGCGGCCAGCGCTTCGAAGATCACTTGTTGGCGCGGGCTGGAATCGAGCAGGTCGCTGCCCCGAACGATCTCGGTCGCCCCGGCCGCAATATCGTCGACCACCACCGCCAGCTGATAGGCGAAAAGGCCGTCGGCACGACGAATGACGAAATCGCCGCAGGTTTCCGACAGTCGGTGGCTGGACGGCCCGAATACTCGATCGACCAGCTCGACGGGTGAAGCCGGCACGCGGAAACGCACGCTTCGGGGGTTCTTGCCGGGCGGAATTCCATTGCGGCACGTACCCGGGTAGACCCCGGATGCAGGCAGGTCGCGCCGGGTGCAGGCGCAGTCGAACGCAAGACCTTCGTCGCGCAGGCGCGACAGGGCGAACTTGTGCCGGGCCGAAGCGCGCGACTGGTAGACGACCGGCTCGTCGGACAACATGCCGAAGCGCGCCAGCGTTTCGAGCTGGTCATTGGCCGCACCAGCGACTTCGCGCGGCGGATCGATATCCTCGATCCGGACCAGCCAGACGCCGTCGTTTGTTCTGGCCTGAAGAAAGCTGCCAACCGCCGCAAGCAATGATCCGAAATGAAGCGGCCCGGTCGGCGAAGGCGCGAACCGGCCGCGGTAGGCCCGGGGAGCGTTCGAATCGTGCTTGTTTTGGGCGTGTCGGGCATCCATATCGGGTTCAAACTCAACCAGTACCAATCAAACGAGGAAACAGACCATGCGTCGTGTAGCGCTTTTCGTGATGACCAACCTGGCGGTGCTGGTGGTTTTCGGCTTCGTCATGAATCTGCTCGAGCCCTGGTTGCGGGCGCAGGGGATCGATGTCAACCAGGCGGGAATGCTTCTGTTCGCGCTGATCTTCGGCATGGGCGGTGCGCTGGTCTCGCTTCTTTTGAGCAAGAAGATCGCATTGATGACGACGCACGCCAGGATCATCGAGCAACCCGCCAGCCAGGTCGAGCGCTGGCTGGTGGCCACCGTCGAGCGCCAGGCGCGCGAGGCCGGGATCGGTACGCCCGACGTGGCGATCTTTCAGGCCGACGAGCCCAATGCCTTCGCGACCGGTGCATCGCGCAACAAGGCGCTGGTGGCAGTCAGCACCGGACTGTTGCGGCACATGAACGAGAGCGAGGTCGAGGCGGTGCTGGCGCACGAGGTCTCGCACGTGGCCAACGGCGACATGATCACAATGACCTTGCTGCAAGGCGTGCTCAACACGTTCGTCCTGTTGCTTTCCCGGGTACTTGGCCAGATTATCGACCGAGCCGTCTTTCGCAGCGAGCGCGGGTACGGGCCGGGCTACTTCATCACCGTGATCGTACTCCAGATCGTTCTCGGCATTCTGGCCAGCATCATCGTCATGGCGTTCTCGCGCTGGCGGGAATTCCGGGCCGACGCCGGCGGCGCCCGACTGGCTGGTCGCAGCAAGATGATCGCGGCGCTGGAGAAGCTGCGGCGCAGCAATCAGCCCGGTCAATTGCCGGAAGCGGTCGAGGCCTTCGGCATTCGCGGCCGGGTCGGCATGGGCTTCAAGCGCTTGTTCATGAGCCATCCGCCGCTGGAAGAACGTATCGCCGCGCTGAGCAACGGCGAGCGCTGAACAAGGCGAAGCTCCGGCCAGGGCCCGGTCGGTCATGTCGATGGCACCGCATTGCCGCGCCGGCGGCGGTCGAGATTGCGTCGGCGGTTGCAATGCCTCTCTTCGAGTCCGGTGACTGAGGCTATTCCGGCTCGTCGCGGACAAAGTCGTCCTGCACCAGGGTGATTCCGAACTGCCAGAGCGTCGCGAGGTCGGTGGTGTTTTCGACCTGCGGCGCAATGACCTGGATATTTTGCTCGGTTGCCGCTGCGGCCAGCGCCTCCAGCGATTTCCGGGCTGCTTCGTCGTTGCGAAGGGCCGCAGACACGTCGCCACCGAGCTTGAGGAAGTCGACGTTGACGTTCTTGATCACCAGATCGATCTTTGAGTCAGGCGTCACCTCCAGCAGCGCGAACCGGACGCCGCGTGCGCCCAGGCGGCTGATGAGGCGCTGTAGCTCGCGCAGGCGTTCGCGGACTTCGACTTCCTGGAATCCGAGGATCAGCTTGCGTCCATCCATGGTTTCATCGTCGATGAGGTTCTGGAGTTCGGAGATGAACTCGTCGTCGGTCAGACTCTGACTGCTCAGCGGGACCAGCATCTCCTCTTCTTCGCCTGGGTGGTTGCCGAGCCATCGAACGAGATTCTGCAGCAGGTCCCGGTCGAGCTCGGTCGAAAGACCCGACTGGGCTGCG
This sequence comes from uncultured Halomonas sp., assembly GCA_964476005.1. Taxonomy (GTDB): domain Bacteria; phylum Pseudomonadota; class Gammaproteobacteria; order Xanthomonadales; family Wenzhouxiangellaceae. The sequence goes on along the minus strand of CAYYZR010000009.1, from coordinate 12,892 downwards.
GCCGGTCGAAATGTCGCCGGCATGATGATCTCGTCGCTGCCGTCGACGCGGAGTCGTGTTTCGAACTCGCTGATCAGGAAATCGTCGTCTTCCATGCTGGTGATCGGCAGTCGAACCAGACGGAACTCCTGGTTGTTGAGCGCGTGCCGAAGCCTTTCGGTCCACTTTTCGGTATCGCCTGAATCCGCAACGTCGGAGCTGGGACGATAACGGACATAGCTGTTTCCCCCGGTGCGCTGGGCTTCGCGCAATGCGCTTTCGGACTGTGCGAGCAACTCGTCGGCGGAAAACAACTGGCTGCCGCCTACCGCCAGACCCACGCTTGCCGTCACCGTGGGCGACTTGTCGCGGATTTCGAGGATTCGGCCGGAAAAGGTTTCGATGATGTGGGTGGCCAGTGATTCGGCTTCGACGCGGTCCTTGAACCAGATTCTTGCAGCGAGAATGTGATCCGAAAGGCGTGCCGGACGCATTTCCTCGTCGACCGATTCACGAAAGACTTCCGCCGTCTGTCGAATCAGCAGATCGGTGGCGGCCGCGCCGATCCTTTCCTGAAGTTTCGAGTGCTCGTCCAGCGATGCGAGCAGTACAGCCATGTGCTGGCCGTCCGGTGGGTAAACCAGTTCGTCCTGGAGATGGCGGATGAATGCCTGGCGATTGAGCAGCCCGGTCAGAATATCGTGTGACCGAAGCTTTTCCAGTTCCTGCTGGAGTTCGGCACTGTCGCCGGCCGGAACCAGCTCCCGGATCATGATCTGGGTACATGCTTCACCGTCATAGTGGGCCGGCGAGAATTCGGCGCTGGCGACGAACTCCTCGCCGTCGGCGCGGTAGGCCTTGAGTTCGAGGGCTTCGTCCGGCAACTCGCCGCGGGACAGTGACTTGAGCAATTGCTTCAGATCCAGCGTTCCGTCGCCGGCCGACAGCAGGTCGAGAATTGAAAAGCCTTCAATTCCGGCAAAATCGTCATAGCCGAAAAGTTCGAGGTAGCTGGGGTTGGCATAGATGTGAAGGCCCTCGTGCAGATACGCGATGGCCTCGCGCGAAGACTCCAGCAGCAGGTTGTAGCGTTCGTGAATGTCGCTGGACTGGCGCAGCGCCGCGCGCTGGCTCAGATTTTCCCGAATCAGCGCGACCCGCTCCTGGATAACCCGGGCCACCGAGCGCTGGTCGTCTATTCGCACGCAGCCGTTTACCCCCGAGTGCGCCGCGGCCTGGGCGGCCTCGGCATCCGGGGAAACCATGGCGATCAGCGCGATGGGCGGATCGCTGGAGCGAAGCTGTCGCGAAAGCGGATCCAGCAACGGCTCACTGCCGGCGTGCACGTGCACGATCGCCAGATCCACGGCTTCGGCTTCCAGTATCCGGCTGAATGCGTTGGAGGTGTCGGCAAAGTGAAAACGCAGCCTGGAATCGGCCAGCAGCGTCTCGATCTCGCGCACGGTTCCCGGATCATCGTCAACGGCCAGGATATTCAGCGGATCGACTTCTTGGGTCATCTTGCTTCCTTCATTTCGCCTTGAATCCCCTAGTTTGGTCCGTATGGTACGTGCAACCGGTGTCCAAGACCAGTACAGCCGGTGATCACGGCACCGGCAATTTGGAAGGCGCCCCCGCCCGCTCTTCGACCAGTCGGGGCACAAGGTAGCCCGGCAGACATTCGCGCAATTCCTGAATCAGGGCAGCCGCGCGACCGCGGCCGACTTCGAAGTGCGCACTCCCCGACACCCGGTCCAGCGAGTGCAGGTAATACGGCAAGGCGCCGGCCTCGAAGGCGGCTTTCATCAAGCGCGCCAGGGTGGATGCGGAGTCGTTGACGCCGGCCAGCAGTACGGCCTGATTGAGGATTGTTGCGCCGGCATCGCGCATGCGCGACAGCGCGCTCGAAACCTCCTGGTCGAATTCGTTCGGATGGTTGGCATGCACCACCACGACAAGCTGTCGATCCAGGCCCTGCAGCCAGTCCACGCAGGCGTTGTCGATACGCGCCGGCAGCGTTATCGGCATGCGGCTGTGAATGCGCAGGCGCCTGTAATGCGGAATGGCAGCCAGCGCGTCGGTCAATCGCGCGAGTCTGTGATTGGCCAGCATCAGGGGATCGCCGCCGGACAGGATCACCTCCTCGACGTCGGGCGTTGCGGCGATGTAGTCCACGGCCCCGGCCAGGGCGGCGCCATTCAGGCCGTCGCCGGCATAGTCGAATTCGCGCCGGAAGCAATAGCGGCAATGAATCGGGCATGCGCCGGTGGCGATCAGCAGGGCGCGCCCGCGGTACTTGTGCAGCACGCCCTGTGTGGCTCGGCTGGCCGCGTCGCCGACCGGATCGGGCCCGAAGCCTGCCACCATGCGGTCCTCGTCGGCCAGCGGCAGCACCTGCCGAAGCAGCGGATCGTCCGGATCGCCGAGCCTCATGCGGTCTGCGAACGCTTCGGTGACCATGAACGGGAACGTTGCGCCGGCCGCAAGACCGAAGCGCGCCGGGTCGTGCCCCAGGTGGCGCAGCAGCGCGGCCGGATCGCGCCAGGCGCGCTGCAGCTGCACCTGCCATCGCGAATCGACCTTTACCCCCGTGTCGGCAGGTATCATATCGGGCTGAATTGCGTTTCCTGCCATCGTGGCCGTCGCGCCGGTTGCGGGAAGTGCCCCCATTTTATGTCTGTCGCACCGAGGACTGCCGAGAATCATGGCCAATTACAGCGCAAACGAACTGAAGAACGGGCTCAAGGTCCTGCTGGACGGCGAGCCGCACAACATCGTCGATACCGAATTCGTCAAGCCCGGCAAGGGCCAGGCGTTCACCCGTGTCCGGGTGCGCAACCTCAAGACCGGGCGGGTGGTCGAGAAGACCTTCAAATCGAACGAGTCGGTGGAGTCGGCCGACGTGTTCGAAAAGGAAGTGCAGTATCTTTACAGCGACGGCGAGTTCTGGCATTTCATGGATCCCGACAGCTTCGAACAGCTGGCCGCCGATGCCAATGCGGTTGGCGACGGCGCCAAGTGGCTCAAGGAGGAGGACCGCTGCCAGATCACGCTGTTCAACGGCTCCCCGATCAGCGTCACGCCGCCCAACTTCGTCGAACTGACGGTCGTGCGCACTGATCCCGGCGTGCGTGGCGACACGTCCGGTGGCGGCGGCAAGCCGGCCGAGATGGAAACCGGCGCGACGGTTCGCGTGCCGCTGTTCATCAACGAAGGCGAGGTGTTGCGCATCGATACCCGCTCCGGCGAGTACGTTTCCCGGGTCAAGGAATGATCCAGGCGCTGTTTCCGCGCTGGGTCGTGCCGGTGGTGCCTGAAGGGCGCGTGCTGGAAGACCACGCGGTGGTCGTCGAGAACGGCCGGATCGCGGCGGTGATCGCGGCCGACGGTGTCGAGGCACGCTTCCCGGCCGCCGAGCGCATCGAATTGCCCGATCGGGTACTGATCCCGGGCCTGATCAACATGCACACCCACTCGGCGATGGCGCTGCTCAGGGGGCTGGCCGACGACTTGCCGCTGATGCGCTGGCTGCACGAGAACATCTGGCCGGCCGAGAAAATCATCATGGGGCCGGACTACGTACGCGCCGGTACCCGGCTGGCGATGGCCGAGATGCTGCGTGCCGGCACGACCTGCTTCAACGACAACTATTTTTTCCCCAACGTAACCGCCGAAGCGGCGGTTGCGACCGGGATGCGCAGCGTGATCGGGATGCCGGTGATTGGCTTTCCCACGCCCTGGGCCGAGACCGAGGACGAGTATTTCAGGCGTGGCCTGGAGGTGCATCGGCGCTTCGCCGAGGAACCCATGGTGGGCATCAGCTTCGTTCCGCATGCGCCTTACTCGGTCGGCGACGACGCTTTCAGGAGAATAGCGCGGCTGGCCGAGGAACTCGACATCGTCGTGCACCTCCACCTGCTGGAAGCGCCCGGCGAGATCGAATCCAGTCGCCAAGCGCACGGCTTGCACCCGCTCGACCGGCTGGAGACCCTGGGTCTGCTGGGGCCGAGACTGCTGGCGGTTCACATGACCCAGATCGGCCAGGCCGACATCCCCAGGCTGGCCCGCGCCGGAGTTCACGTTGTCCATTGTCCGGATTCCAACATGAAGCTTGCCAGCGGTATCTGCCCGGTGGCGGGGCTCGATGCCGGCGGCGTGAACGTCTGCATAGGCACCGATGGGGCGGCGAGCAACAACGATCTCAGCCTGTTGGCCGAGATGCGCCAGACCGCCTTGCTGGCCAAGGTCTCGTCGGGCAACCCGGAAGCGATTCCGGCGGCCCGCGCGCTTTCCATGGCGACCATCAACGGCGCCCGCGCGCTGGGCATGGAAGACGAGATCGGGAGCATAGAGGTCGGCAAGCAGGCCGACCTGGCGGCGATCCGGCTCGATCGAATCGAAACCCAGCCGGTCTACGACGTGATCTCGCAGATCGTCTACGCCGTGCCCGACAGTCAGGTCAGCGATGTCTGGATCGCCGGGCGCAGGATTCTGCATGACCGGGAACTGACGACGCTCGACGAGGCCGAAGTACTGGCAAGCTGTCGCGAGTGGCGCCAGCGCATTTCGGCGGCCATCGACTGAAATACAAAAGCCGCCGCGAAACGAAAGTACACGAACAGAAGGACGAAACGACGACTGTGACCGAAGTGACGGAAACAACCGCAGCAAAGCTCAATCTCGATCCGCGCGAAGCCGACGCATTCAATCGACAGGCTTCGCGGTGGTGGGATCCTCAGGGTGATTTTCGCCCGCTGCACGACATGAACGGCCCCCGGGCGGAGTGGATTCGGGCCCAGGCGCCGGTGGAGGGCCGCAAGCTGGTCGATATCGGCTGTGGCGGTGGTCTGCTGACCGAGGCCATGGCGCGCGCCGGCGCCGAGGTCACCGGTATTGATATGGCCGAAAAGCCGTTGACCGTCGCAAAGCTTCACCAGATCGAATCCGGACTGGACATCGACTATCGGCACATCACCGCCGAGCAGCTGGCCGACGAATGCCCCGGCCGGTTCGACGTTGTGTGTTGCCTGGAGATGCTCGAGCACGTGCCCGACCCGGCCAGCGTCGTGGCCGCCTGCGTGAAGCTGGCCCGGCCGGGCGGAAAGCTGTTCTTCTCGACAATAAATCGCTCGCCGATGGCCTGGGGCATGGCCATTGTCGGGGCCGAATACGTGCTCGGCCTGCTGCCGCGCGGTACCCATCGCTACGACCGGTTGATTCGACCGTCGGAACTGGCGGGATTCGTCCGCGCCGCCGGCGGCCGGGTGATCAAGATCGCGGGCGTGACCTACAACCCGTTTTCCCGCACCGTCACGATCGGCGGCGCGCCGCGCGTGAACTACCTGCTGTCGGCACGCAAGCCCGAAGATGCGGCCGGCGACGAATGATGGACCGGATGCCCGAAGCCGTGCTGTTCGACCTGGACGGCACGCTCGCAGATACCGCACCTGACCTGATTGCCGCGCTGGAGCGGTTGAGACTGGAACTCGGATTGCCGGCGATCGAGACCGGCCCGCTCAGACACAGGGTCGGCCGCGGCGCGGTTGCAGTCCTCGAAAGCGGCCTGCCCGAACTTGGCCGGGCCGACCGGGAGGCGTTCCGCGCGCGCTTTCTCGACGATTACCAGGCCCGATGCTGGGAGGCCAGCCGCCCGTTCGACGGCATGCCGGATTTCCTCGACGATCTTGAAGCCTTGAACATTCCCTGGGGCGTCGTCACCAACAAGCTCGAGCGGTTCGCCAGGCCGGTGATGGAGCGGGCCGGCTGGGCCGGGCGCATGGGGTGTCTCGTCGCCGGCGACACGGTGAAACGCGCCAAGCCCGCACCGGAGCCGGTTCTGGCCGGGTGCAGCGCACTGGGTGCCGATCCGGGCCGGACCGTCTTCATCGGCGACGACGAGCGCGACGTGATTGCCGGCCGCGCTGCGGGAACCCGAACCGTTGCCGCGCTTTGGGGATATATCGCGGAGCCGGACAGGGTCGAAGCGTGGGGCGCCGATGCGATCGCGGAGGCACCCGGGGTGCTGACCGAGCTGCTCGAACTTCGCCGCCCGAGGGCCGCGGTATGAGCGACGATCATCTTCAGCGCCTGCTGCTGGAACAGGCCAACGTGCGCTGCGTCGTGGCCCATCTCGACTCGGTCCAGGCCGAGGTTCTGCGGCGGGGCCGCTACCCGGACGCGCTGGCGCGATTGCTGGGAGAGTCGCTGGTGGTCGCCGCGCTGTGCTCCAGCGGGGTCAAGTTCGAAGGCCGGGTCAGTCTTCAGCTCAGGGCCAGCGGAGCGGTCAAGCTGTTGATGGCCGACTGTACCGACGACGGCGGACTGCGCGGTCTGGCGCGCTTCGATCCGGACGCGATGCTGGCCGCGCGCGGGTTTTCCGAAATCGCCCAGGGCGGGGTGCTGACCATGACCGTGGAGCCGTCCGGCAATGGCCGGATGTGGCAGGGCATCGTGCCGCTGGAGGGCGATTCCATGGCCGAGGCGATCGCCGGCTACTTCGACCAGTCCGAGCAGCTTCCGACCCGTGTTCTGCTGGCCGTCGACGAGAACCGCGCGGCCGGTCTGCTGGTGCAGCGCCTGCCTGGCACGGCCGAGGATGACGACGGCTGGAACCGCGTCTGCCGGCTGCTGGATACGGTCGAGAAAAACGAACTGCTTACGACCGATTCGGAAACCCTGCTGCATCGCCTTTTCCACGAGGAGACCCGGCGGCTGTTTCCGGCCCGCCCGCTGAGATTTCACTGCCCGTGCAGCCGGGAGCGCGTCGCCAGGGTGCTGCGCGGCCTGGGCGCCGAAGAACTGGACTCGATCGTCGAAGCGCAGGGCGAAGTCGAAGTGAGCTGCGAGTTCTGCAACGAGCAATACCGATTCGATCCGCTGGACGTCAGCCGGATCCTGCACAGCGACCTGCCGGAAGACGGGGATGACAACGCCACCGTCCACTGACGACCCGGTCGCCTGGTGCCGGAGTCGGCTGGTCGTGCCCGGCCACCCGCTTGCGCTGACGCTGCCCTATGCCCCCGCCGAAAAGCGCGACGCGCTGGTGGCGCTGTCGGCCGTTATCGGCGAAATCGCATCGGTGCCGGGTCACGTCAGCGATCCCGGTGTCGCGCAGCGCAAGCTGGGCTGGTGGCGCGAGGCGCTGGCCGAAGGGCTGCCGCACCCGGCGGTGCAGGCCTGGCTGAAGAGCGGGGCGGCGCGGCATGTTCGGGCGCCCGAGTTCGATCCGCTGGTGGATGCGGTGGCGCTCGAGATCGCGCCGCCGCGCTTTGAGCAGGCCAGTGAGCTGGAACAGCACTGCCGGGCCATTGCCGGTCCCGGCGCGCTGCTGGAAGCCAGGCTGATGAACGACGGCGCCGAATCTGAAGCCGACGATGCCGGGCGGCTTGTCCGCCTGGCCGCCGCCGGCTACCGGATCAGGATCACGCGCGACCTGGTGTTGGACGCGCGCCGCGAGCGCTGGCTGGTGCCGCTGGAACTGCAGGCCGAATTCCAGCTCACCCGGCAGCACATTGCCGCCGGCGAGGGTGGCCGACGGCTGGATGCGCTGGTACGCCACATGGCGAGCGATGCGATGCTGGCCATCGACAGGGAGATAGGCGAGTTTTCAACCGGCGCGGCCTGGCGCAACCGGCACTTCCTGCTGCGCGTCCAGCTGGACCGCAATATCGGACGCAAATTGCTGCGCAAGCCCGCCAGGGTGACCGAAGAGCGTGTGGCGGCCGGCCGGATCGGCGATGCCTTCTCACTGTGGCGCCGCGCCCGAGCGCTGCGCAAGGCGGCCATCAAGGTTTCGTAGGGGCGGTCTCCAGGCCGCGATTTATTTCAAGTCCAACCCAATCGCCGACGGACTCGGCTCCCAGAGGGACCAGGGAACCTCTGAATATCCCTATATCTCCTCCAGCGCCCGGTCGAGCCGGTCCAGGCTTCGCGCCAGGTTGTTGCCCAGCGGCGCGAGGTAGGCCGATTCCTTGCGCAGGCTTGCAAACAGCGAACGTTCGTCGGAAAGCGCTTCGCGATTGGGCCGCATGTCGTAGGGTTCGAGGAATTTTTCCAGGTCGTCGGCGCGCGCCAGCAGTTCTGCGCGGGTCGTGCGGTAGGCGTGCTCGGCCAGTTCGCTGCGGCTGGAATAGCTGAACATGTTGGTAAAGAACATGCGCTCGTCGCTGCGGTTGGGCTCGACCAGCAAAATCGAGGACTTCGGATATTCGGTGGCGTACTTGCCGATACCGATCTGCATGCGCGACTGGATCAGCGCGCGGAATGTCTGCGACAGCACCAGCGGCAATCCGCCCTGGATCATTCGGCTTTCGGTCATCGGATGCGCAGCGGCCGGCGCCAGCGCCGAATCGTAGGGCACCAGCGGATTGATGCCGATCAGCAGGTCGACGCCTTCCTTGAGTGCGACCGAAGCGTGCAGCGTGCGCCGCAGCGCGCCGTCGACGTAATAGCGTCCGTTGATCCGCACCGGCGGATACAGTCCGGGCAGCGCCGCCGACGCCTGCACGGCGCGCGATATCGGCACGTCTTCGGTGCCCGGCTCGCCGAATCGCACCGCGCCGCCGGTGTCCAGGTCCATCGCGACGATGCGCAGCGAGGTCTCGAGTTTGCGAAAGTCGTTGGTCCGGCCGGGACGGTCCAGCACGCGGCTGATGAATTGGTCGATGGTGTCGTTGTCGAAGATGCCGGTGGGCAGCACCCGGCTCAGGCCACCCACCGATTCCAGCCGACCGAGGCGTGACGGGTGCTTGACCGCTTCCGAGACCAGCGCGTACAGGGCGCCTGGAAGGTTGCGCGCGCGCTGCATGAACTCGCCCAGGGCCGGGCGAAGAAACGATTCGGGTTCGAAAGTGAATTCCGCGCCGGGCGCGCCCATGAAGATGCGGCACATCTGGCTGGTCGTGACCTGGTTGGCCAGACTGGTGGCCAGGAAGGCGCCGGCACTGACGCCGACGTAATTGTCAAGCTGATGAAGGCGCAGTCCGTCGATGCCTTCGTTGAGCGCCTGCAGCGCGCCGAGTTCGTAAATCGCGCCCAGCGGTCCGCCGCCGGCGATCGCCAGGCCGATCCTGGGCACCGGCCGGTCGTCGCGGTAGCGCGAGGCTGGATTCAGCGTCAGCATGGGCTGCTCCTGGCAAACGAACGATGCGTTCATTGTAACGCCGGATCGACAGCCCCGGATTCGGAACGTTCGTGACGTGAATCACCCCTATCGTCGATCGGCGCAGTTACCATTCGGGGATGTGTTCACCCGCCGCAGGCCGAAAAAATGCTCAAGACAGGACAGAAAGCTCCCGAGTTCGAACTGGCCGATGACCAGGGCGAATCCTTTCGTTTGCGCGATCATGCCGGCAAGTGGCTGCTGCTGGTGTTCTATCCGGGGGACGATACGCCGGTATGCACGCGCCAACTGTGCGAATACCGTGACGGGATCGAGGAATTCGAAGGTCTCGGCGTCGAGGTCGTCGGCATCAGCGGCGACGATGCGGAATCGCATCGCAAATTCAAGCAGAAGCGCTCGCTGCCGTTCAGGCTGCTGTCCGACCCGGATTTGTCGGTGGCCGGGAAATACGGCTGCCGCGGCATGATGGGCATGAAGCGCGGCGTGTTTCTGCTCGATACCGATCAGGTCTGTCGCTACGCGCACATTGAATCCGTGGCGCTGTTCCGCCGCAGCCGCGAAGAACTCGTCGAAGCGATCCGGGCGGCGCAGTAGTCATGTCGAAACCGGGCGCGGAACACCTGGCGCTACACACGCAGGAAAGCCAGGAACTGCTCGATCGGCTGGAAAAACATGCCGACGAATACCCGAGACTGGCCGAGTTGCAGCACTGGCAGCGGGCCCGGCTCCAGGAAACCTATGCCGATCTCAAGCGGCAATCGCGTTTCGAGCTGGCCTGTGTGTTCTTTCTCGAAGAGTTGTACGGCGGACGCGACATGCAGGCCCGCGACGCCCAGCTCGAACGGGCCCGTCCGATCATGTCGCGCATGCTCCCGGACCATCTGCTGCACGCCGTGGGCGAGGCAATGCGGCTGCAGTGGATGAGTATGGAACTCGATGCCCGTCTTTCGCAGCAACTCGAAGGCGATCTCGATCAGGCCGAATACGCACGGGCTTATCGCAGTCTGGAGGCCTGGGATGCGCGCCGGGAGCAGATCCGGCTGATCGATGACCTGGGCCGCTTGCTCAAGCGCACCGTGGCCCGGCCGATGATCCGGCGCCTGGTGCGCTGGATGCACGCCCCTGCCGTGGCGGCCGGTTTCGGCAAGCTCCAGGAATTCCTCGACGAGGGCCTGGAAGCGTTCGGCGAAATGGGCTCGGACGCCGATTACTTCGTCGACACGATCGTGGACCGCGAGACGCGTGCGCTCGACCTGATGAGGGAGGGCAGCGACCAGCCGTTCGAACAATGGATCGGGGATGGGCCGGAGGTCGGATAGGCAAAAACGGCAAAGACGGTTTCCGGTTTCGGGAAAAGCAAAATCAGCGCTCGGAATTTTCGGATATTGCGTCAAGCCAAATGCAAGCGACCAAAGCTGCAAAAACCAGGTGCGTAATCTTTTCCGGAAATCGGAAACCGGAAACCGGTTGTTCCGATCAGCTAACCTGTGCGCTTTCGAGTGACGGTAGCAGTGCTTGACTCATCCGTATCAACCAAAGGGCATTCCCCCGGCTGGCCGATTCGCGCTCCTCGCCGCGCTGTTTTCCAGCATCGGTCAGACGTTCTTCATCGGCCTGTTCGGCGCCGATTTTCGCGCCGAGTTCGGGCTGTCCGATGCCGGCCTGGGCGCGCTGTACAGCGGCGCCACCCTGGTCAGCGGCATCAGCATGTTCTGGCTCGGCGGGCTGGCTGATCATTTCAGCCTCAAGCGCGCCGTCGCCGGCGTCGTGATACTGCTGGCGCTCGGCGCCTGGCTGGTGTCCAGTGCCGCCAGCGCCTGGATGCTTTTGCCGGGCCTGTTCCTGATTCGCCTGTGCGGCCAGGGGCTGATGGGGCATCTCGGCGTGGTCGCCGCCGGGCGCTACGCGATACGCCGGCGCGGTCGCGCGCTGGCGATGGTCAGCTACGGTTTCATTCTGGGTGAGGCGTGCTTTCCGCCGCTGGTCGCGCTTGCACTGGATCAGTACGACTGGCGCAGCGTCTGGCTGGCCGCGTCGATCCTCATGGTGGCGGTCGGATTGCCGTTGCTGGCATGGCTGGCACGCCCGCTGACCGGCAATCCGGCCGCTGACGAGGAGGCGGCACGGGCCGATGCCGGCGCACAACCGACGCCGCTGCTTCGTCGGCATCGCATGCTGACTCACGGTGCATTCCTGCGCGTGCTGTTGGTGGTGCTGGTGCCGCCCGTGCTGATCACCGCCATGTTCCTGCACCAGGGATCGATTGCCGAGCGCCAGGGCTGGACGCTGATCGAGGTCGGGCGGGCGTTCATTCTCTTTGCCGCCGCCCAGGCGGGCGCGGCGTTTCTGGCCGGACGCCTGGTCGACCGGTTCAGTGCGCGTGTTCTGCTCTATTTTCAGCTGCTACCGGCGGCCCTGGGCGTTCTGTCGCTCGGTCTGTTCGGCCCCAATGCGTCGCTTTGGACGATGTTTCTGGGGCTCGGCGTGACCGCCGGGTTCAACGGCGTGATCAGCGCGGCAATCTGGGTGGAGCTCTTCGGCACCCGCCAACTCGGCATGATCCGCGGCGTCTATGCCGCGCTGATGGTCGTCAGCACCGCGCTGGGGCCTGTGGTGCTGGGCGGTCTGCTCGATCTCGGCACCAGCCTGCTGGCGATCGGAATCGGCGTGACCGGCTATGCGCTGGTGGTGCCGGCCGCTGTTGTGCCCGGGATCGTTTCGCATCGTCGGCCAGAACGGACGCAGGGCGGGGCATGACCTTTGGAGAGGTTGCCCATGCCCTGTTCGGGCGGCGCATCGGCGTGTTGACGGCCGGGCCGGCGCGCCCGACAATACGCGGCCTGTCGGCAACCATCAATTTTCTAACCAGGAGATCCAGCGGTCGATGATCGTGACAACGCCCGACCAGTTCCGCGCCCAGCTGAAGAATGATTGGTTGACGGCCGACAGTGCGGCCGTGCCTCGCGCGGTATTCCTGGTCGAGCCGGCCGATTTCAGCCTGTCGCGCCAGGCCGCGCAAGACAACAGCTACATGGATCTGACCGTGGGCGTCAATCCAGGCCTGGCGATCGAGCAGCATCGCGACCTGACCGACCGGATCGCCGCCTGCGGGGTGCCGGTGATTCGCTTTCCGGGGCGCCGCGAAAACCCCGACGATCTATTTCCGAACAACGTGTTCGGCACCATCCCCGGCCGTTTCATCGTCGGCGCCATGTTGCATCCGGAGCGGCAGCAGGAAGCCCGTCGTGCCGATATCCGCGCGTTCTTTACCGAGCTGATGGACTACCGGGAAGTTGACCTTTCCGGACGCGACATGGTCGCCGAACTGACCGGCGCGATGGTCGTTGACCGCTCACGTCGCCTGGGTTTCTGCGGTATGACCGGTCGCGTTGACTCCCGCGGATGCGCGGCCATGCACGACGCGTTCGAACTGGCGTTGACCTTTCGGTTCGACCTGAAGCCCGAGGAGTACCACACCAACGTCGTGATGTCGGTACTGGCCTCGCGGGCGCTGGTGATCTGCCCTGATGCATTCGTCGATCCGGCAGTGCCCGCGGCCATCGCGGATGCGTTTCCCGGCCACGTCCTGGAGATCACGCGCGCCGAAAAGGAAGCCTTCGCCGGCAATTGTCTGGCGGTCAATTTCAACGACCTTTTCATCAGCGCTGCGGCCTGGCGGACGCTGGCGTCCGAAAAAAAGCGCCGGCTGGAGGCCTGGGGCTTCAATGTCCATGCCGTTGAACTGGATGAGATAGAGAAAGCCGGCGGTTCTCTAAGATGCTGTATCGGCGA
>CAYYZR010000008.1:0-30780 GCA_964476005.1 uncultured Halomonas sp. | reverse complement strand
GCACGACGTGCGCCCACTCGATCAGTTCCCGCGATACCGGGGTGCCGGCCAGCGGCCCCAGTCCGGCGCTTCTTGCCTTCACGCCGGCATATTTGGAAAAGACCGCCTCCGCGGTGGGGCTTCGAAGCCGGTTCTCGCTGCACACGAATAAAAGGTTCATTGGCCGTCTCCTTCGGTTTTCCATTCGGTCGTGATGTTTTTCGCTACGCCAGAAACTGCAGGCTACATCGGTTTTCGCCGATTATCGATGCCTTCGATCGCGTTGAGTTGTGTGCGGCCCCTGAACCCATGCTATTGTTAATCATAGGGAAACATCTTGAACCACTGCCAGGCCAAGGAGGATTCATGGCTACCAGCACTGACAAGGAACTCCAGGAACTCAGAGACGAACTGGCCACCATTCGCAACGACATGTCGGAAATCGGCAAGACCGTTTCGCAACTGGCTCGAAGCGCGACCGAGGAAGGCAAGGACCGGATACGCGCCGCCGCCGAGCAGTCGCGTGAGCAGGCCCGCCAGACCTGGGGCGCCTTCGAAAAGGAAGTCGAGGAGCGACCGATGACGAGCATCGCGGCCGCGCTGGGCATCGGTTTCATTCTCGGAAGGCTGCTCGACCGCTAGCGGCAAGTAAATGGTATCCCATTCCCGAATTCGGGCCGGCGGCGAGTCATGCTGAAACGCATCAAGAAAAATATCGAGACCGGCGCGCTGGTCGTGGCGTTGGTCGTGCCTTTATGGCTATGCGTGTTCGCTTTCCTGGGAATCGCCTGCTACTTCGCATTGCGCGAGACGCTCTCGCCGGCACTTGCCGCACTGGTCACGGCGGCCGCGGCCATCGTGCTGATTGCATTCGTGCTGGTATTCGCGCGGATCTTCGGCGGTACGCGCAGGCGGCCCGAACCCCGAAGCGTCGAGCTTGGTGACGATCTGGAGGAATTCCTGCGCGAGCACGCCGACCCGGTGCTCAGTCGCTGGGTGCGATCGAATCCCGACAAGGCCGCGCTGACCACGCTCGCGCTGGGTATCGCGGCCGGCTACAGCGATCAGTTCCGCCGGGTGCTGTTCGATCTCTACGCCCGATACTCCGAATCCGAGACCGTTCGACGCTCTCGTCGGCCTGATACGCGGCGCTGACCTGGGCGAGCGGCGGGGCAGGCAGGGTAAACTCAATTCTCGTTATCGCCCCCCCCCAGGAATTCGCAATGCGTCTTGCCTTGCTGCTCTTTGTCTTGCTTCCCGTGATGGCCCTGGCCGATTCGCGCGGACCGGCACTCATGACCTTTACCGTCAATTCCGTCGCCGACAGGCCCGATCTGGCGCTCGACGGTATCTGCGACGCGGGCGGCGCTCGCGGCGGGATTGCCGAATGCACGCTGCGCGCCGCGATCCAGGAAGCCAACTTCAATCCGGGCAGCGATACCATCGAGTTCGATATTCCCGGCTGCTCCGGCGGCATATGCGTCATCGATATCGCCACGGCCGGCGACAACTTCCTGCCCGATATTCAGTCGCCGGTGGTTATCGACGGCTCCACCCAGCCGGGTAACGCCGAGGTGTGCGAACTGGATATCCCACAGCGCCCGCCTTACCGCGTAGTGCTCGATGGCGACGGCCAGGACATCGGCTTGCGGCTGGAGTCGGGTTCCGACGGATCGGTGATTCGGGGCCTGAACTTCAGGAATTTCAACAACGCCGTTCAGATTACGCGCAGCAATCAGAATCGCATCGAGTGCAACTTCATCGGCACCGATGAGAGCGGCATGAGTGCGGCGCCGGAAAACGCCGGCAACGGCGTGTTCTTCCAGTGCGAGGGAACCGGCAACATCGTCGGCGGCACCGGCGTCGGCGACGGCAACCTGATCTCCGGCCACGCGGTCGACGGCGTGCAGTTCTTCGCCGCCGCCGAATGCGGTCCGACCGCGGGCAACATCCCCTCGGGCAATAGCGTGCTGGGCAACTTCATCGGCACCGCTCGCGACGGCGTCACGCCGCTTGGCAACGACTTTGCCGGCGTTTCGTTCTTCGGCGGGCCGGGCGCCGACGGCAATTTCGTCGGTGTGCTGCCCGACGGCGCCACGGTCCGTGGCAACGTGATCGGCGCGAATGCAACCTCCGGCATCCTCATCGATGGCGACGCTTCCGCTTTTGACGGCACTGACGGCACCGCGGTCATGGGCAACTTCCTGGGTACCGACAGGAGCGGCACGGTGGACCTGGGCAATTTCTTCGGCGGCGTGGATATCCTGATCGGCGACGACAACCTGATTGGTGGCGGCAGCCCCGGCATGGCGAACGTCATCGCGTTCAACGGCGAGGGTGTCTACATCGAACAGGATGCCGGTACCGGCAACCGGATTCAGCAAAACCGGATTTACGACAACACCGGCCTGGGCATCGAGTTGATTGACGCCACTGGCGAACTCGGCGCGACGCCCAACGACGCAGGCGACACCGACACCGGCGCGAACCAGCTCCAGAACTGGCCGGAAATCTTCAGCGTCGAAGAGGACGGCGGGTTGCTGTCGATCAGCTATGCCGTGGATGCCGCGACGCTGCCGATCCAGGTGGAATTCTTTATCGCCGACGACGACGGCACCGAGGGCGCGCGTTTCGTCGGCGCGCACGAATACACCGCGGCCGGCGCGGCTCAGGCCTTCGTCACCGCCGAGCCGGTCGAGATCGGCGATCGGATCCTGGCAACGGCCACCGACGCGAACGGCAACACCTCGGAGTTTTCGCCTTCTGTGCTCGCGCTGTTCCTCGATCGGCTGTTCCGCGACGGTTTCGAGTAGCCCGGCCGTTTCCGATTGAATCTCCTGCCGCGCCGTTGGATAATCCCCCATGAACTCTACCGGAGAACCCCAATGCAAAAGATTCTGATGGTTGTCATCGCGCTGTTTCTTGCCGCCTGCCAGCAGGCCGACGTTCCCGAGCCCGCCGCACCGACGCCGCAGGCGGTGGAAGAGGCGCAATCGGAGCCGCAGGTCGACCCGAACGAGACCGATGCAGAGCGGTTGAGCCGGATTCTCGAAGCCCAGCCGGCTGCGGTCCAGGCGCGCTACGACCAGCGGCACCCGCGCGAGACGCTGGAATTCTTCGGCATCGAGCCGGGCATGACGGTGGTCGAAGCACTGCCGGGCGGCGGATGGTATAGCCGCATCCTGCTGCCATACCTGGGTTCCGAGGGCCGCCTGATCGGCGCGAACTACGCGCTGGAGATGTGGCCGCTGTTTCCGTTCGGCACAGAGGCCTTCATGGTCGAAATGCGCAGATGGCCGGAACAGTTCCAGGCGCAGGCAGACCAGTGGTGCGCCGATGACTGTGCATCGACCGATACATTCTGGCTCGGCTCGATGTCCGAGCGGATGGTCGGAACGGCCGACGTGGTGACGTTCATCCGCGCGCTGCACAACCTGGCGCGGTTCAACGAGGAGCACGGGTATCTCGACGCTGCGCTGGCCGACGCCTTCAGTGTGCTCAAGTCCGGCGGCACCTTCGGTGTGGTCCAGCACTGGGCGCGCGAGGACATGCCCGACGAATGGGCTGACGGCAGTAACGGTTACCTCAAGAAGGAATTCGTCATCGCGCAGGCCGAAGCCGCCGGATTCGAGTTCGTGGCCGAAAGCGACGTCAACACCAATCCCAACGACCAGCCGACTGCCGATGAAGCGGTCTGGCGGCTGCCACCTTCGCTGCGTCTGCCCGAAGACGTGGAGAACCCCGATGCATTGCGCGCCGAATATGAAGCCATCGGCGAATCGCACCGCATGACGCTCAAGTTTCGCAAACCCTGATACTGGCCGAAAGCGGCGGTGCGTGCCCGATCACGCACCGCCCGGCCATTCCTTAATCTCCACCGGCATCCCGGCTTCGGACGTTGCGCGTACTGACGCTGCCGCTGCCGTCGTCGACCAGCTCGAAATCGTCAGCACCGTCGACGTCAATGCTGCCGCTGCCGTCGCTGACGGTCACTTTTCCACCTGCGTTCGTCACGGAAATGCTGCCCGAACCGTCGTCGATGGAGACATCGCCGGCAATTTCAGTGACCACGATGCTGCCTGATCCGTCGTCGATCACGATGTCACCGGCGATATCGGCTACGCGAATGCTGCCCGAGCCGTCCTCGATATCGAGGTTGCCGATCAACGACTCGACACGCAAGCTGCCGGAACCGTCGACGATCTTGACTTCCAGGCTCCTGGGGACCGTGATTGACAGGTCGATCCGGTCGCTGCCGCCGCCGAAAGAGGTTGCGGCGTCGGCCACGAGTCGCGCCCGGTTGTCGTCCTGCAATTCCAGCGTCAAGGTGTAGTCATCGTTTGCCGCGGTCTGATAGATCTCGGCCAGGACCCGAATGGCGTCCGCAGTGTCGTCGCCCTTCAGCGTCAGTGAGCCGGCGCCCGCGTCGATCTCGAACATGCCGCCGTCGGCGATCGGGGTTTCGAGCTCGCGTGTTTCCTGCAGCGTGGGCGATGCAAACGAACAGGCGGTGCAGATGATTGCCACCGACAACGTGGCTGCCAGCTTTATGAGGATGCGCATTCGGGCTCTCCCGGTTGATGAACTTGGTTGCGCCGGTCTTGCGGCGACATTCCCCTTATCCTACGCCGGACGCATGCATTGTCAAACGGTGCTCGCGGGATTGGCGCCCATCATGACGCCACGGCCTTATCAGCCGGGTTCGAAATATGCCCGGGCAAGGCGTGCAAGGCCGGTCGCGCGTTACACTCACCGCATACGATCGTCGAATCGGCCACAATGAAGAAAACTACCGGAAAATCGGCGTCCAGGCCCTGGTGGACGAGCCGCGAGCTGAGGCGGGGCAGCCGGCTGGTGCTTGAGCTGGGTCCGATGAAGATCGAACTCGGCCACGGCGACGGCGAATGGCTGCTCTGGTCGGCAAGCGACGTGGAGGACGATCGTCCGGCTCGCAGCCGAATGGCCGTGCGCAGGGGCCTGCCCGAGGAAGTGCACGAGCGCTTCGTGCACGATGGACCCGACCGGCAGGTGACGCTGGCACCGGTCCTCGGCGATCGTCCGGTGGTCGCCAGGCCACGCCAGCCGGTATACCTGCTGAGCAAGCAGGAGGTCACGTTCTATCTTTCCACGCCGATCTGGCTGAAGATTCTGGTGGGTTCGTCGCAGCTGATGCTCAGGGAGCTGGCCTCGATCAGGCTCTCCGATACCTGGTTCGGGCCTTCCACCCGGGTCGGCGAGCTGTGCTACGCCAACCGCACGCACGCGCGCCGCAACCTGGCGGAAGTGCCGTTGAGACCCCACCGCGCGATCACGCCGCTGAGAATCCGCAATAACGCGCAGGAGGCCTTGCCGCTGGAAAAGATCAGTCTGCCGGTGCCCATGCTGCCGCTGTTCGGCGCCGAGGACGGCAGCCTCTGGACCCAGCGTGCAACGCTGGTCCGCGACGAGGTCTCCGATCTTGCTTCGGTAAGGATCGAGGCCTCGAAAGACCACCTTGACCCCTACGGGCGGCCGCTTACCCGAATCGCCGCGCCGCGCCATGAGAACCCCATGGCAGTGGTTCGCGCGTTCAGCACGTTCTTCCAGGGGTTCTGACGATGCTCGAGCAATTGCAGACGCTGATTTCGCTCGAAGGCGCGGTACGCTGGGGTCGCGCGCTGTTCCTGGTGGTGTTGGGTCTGATGCTGGCTCTCATGACGAGCCGCCTGCTTCAGCGCGTCATGCGTCGACGCATGACCGCCCACGTGGCGCAGATCGTGAGACGGCTCGTCTTTTACTCGGTGCTCGGTGTATTCATTGCCGCAGCCATGAGCGAACTCGGCTTCAGCCTGACGGTGATCATGGGCGCGGCCGGCATTCTTACCGTGGCGATCGGGTTCGCGTCCCAGACCACCGCGTCCAACCTGATCAGCGGTCTGTTCCTGATCGGCGAGCACAGCTTCGAGGTCGGAGACCTGATCCGGGTCGGCGACCTGACCGGCGAGGTGCTCTCGATTGACGCGCTTTCGGTCAAGCTCAAGACCTTCGACAACCTGTTCGTTCGAATTCCCAACGAGACGTTGATCAAGAGTCAGGTCACCACGCTGACGCGCTATCCCATTCGACGCATCGATCTTGCGCTGGGTGTGGCCTACAAGGAAGACATCGAGCACGTTCGCGAGATTCTGGCCAGGGTGGCCGACGCCAATCCGCTGTGCCTGGACGAGCCAGCGCCGCAGTTCATCTTTACCGGGTTCGGCGATTCCTCGCTGAACATCCAGTTCTCGGTGTGGGTGGTGCGTGAAAACTTCCTCGAACTTCGGAATGCGATCAGCGCCGAGATCAAGAAAGCCTTCGACGAGTCCGGCATCGAGATCCCGTTTCCGCACCGCACGTTGTATGCCGGCGAGGCGACGCGGCCGTTTCCGGTCATGCTGGTCGAAGACGCGCCGAGCCGCGACCAATCGGGTCCGGATTCGAACAGCCAGGACGGTTGCTGATCGGCGGGATATGCCGGCCTACTCGATTCGCTCCATCCGGTCGGACGCGCCCAGCGACACCACACGCCCGTCGACGGTCCTGAATTCGCGCTCGCCCAGGTTCTTCCGCCGCACCTGGTAAACGGTGCGCTCGCCGGAGCGCGTATCGACGACCTCCACGCGGACGATCGAATTGGCTTCCTGGTAGCGCATCCACGAAACCCCTGCGGTGGCCAGGATCATGATCGCGGCAAGCGAGTAACCGACGACCATTGACGTCGTTCGGCTCGACGATTCGGGCGTTGCGGAAGGCTTGCCGGCGGCGGCGCGCGGGTCGCTGCGGGCGCGCTTCATGCGTGCGATCACGACGACGATCGCCGCAACCGCAAGTGTGATTAGCAGTTGTTTGATCATGGCCGGCACAGAATAGCAACATGGCGCAGTCGAGGGAGGGCCGGCCGGCGAATCCGTAACCGGATTGGCGCCGATGCCGGAACGGCGGTCGGGAGTCGAGGCCCGGTTCCTGTTAGGGTATTCATGAACTCACGGGCAAAGGAGAAAACAATGTCGAGCAACGTGCTCAAGGGTGAGAACATCGAATCGGGTCCGCTGGGCGATCTTCAGCTGGCCCAGGGCGACAGCGTAGGACTGCGCATCTGGCGGGACTACACCACCGACGAGAAGGCCGAACGTACCCGGCCCTACGAGATCGTGGGCTATGTCGTAAAAGGCGAGGTCACGGTGGTCATCGATGGCCACCCTTCCGAACTGGTCGAGGGCGATTCCTTCGTGATTCCCTCGAATACCTCGCACAGCTTCCGGATTCCGATCCGCGCCACGATCATCGAGGCGACCTCACCACCCGCTTCGCAAGCGCTCGCCTGATGGCGGCTGCCCGCCCTTCCGCCTTGCACATGGCGGAGGGCGGTTGCCCTGGAAATCCGAACGCTCCGCTCCTGGACGCTGGGGGTCGGGCATCGACTTCAGACGTTTTTCGTTGGTAAACCGGGCGGGCATTGACATTGTTTTCGTGCACCGCTGTTACCGTTCCAGCGTTCTCATCGCACCATATCTAGATTGCGCAACCGGAAACACACTCGCGAGCCTGTCGGCCTAAAGTTTTTTCGCCGGGTCGTCGGAATGGCCGGCTGCACCATTGCCGCATTCTTTTTCGCGTGGTTGTTACTGGGAGCGGTACCCGGCATCCCCGGCATGATCGACGTCTTCGGAATGACCGGCATGCGAACGCCGGCCTCGATCACCATCGCCGGACTGCTGCTGGCCGCCATCGGTTTTTTCGAACCCTAGCGAAGCGCGCAGCGGGAGTATTTCTTCCTGCAGATGGTTTCCAGAGCAAGCGCGCAAACGCGGTGCATCCAAGGAGGATTTGCAATGTTCAAACTGTCGGATCTGTTCATTCTGCTGGCCGTGGCGGTTTCATTCGGCGTGTCCGGCTTCTTCTGGTTCAACGGCTTTTACCAGCACGCACTGTTTACCGCGATCTGGGTGCCGTCTATCCTGGCGTTCGGGATCTATTTCAAGTTGGCCAGCCTGGCGGCACGGGAGGAAGACGATGAGTGAATCGATGTTTTTCGCGATCGCGATATTCGTTTTCGTTCTTCTGGTCATCGGTCTTGTCTTGACCGTCATCGAATTTCGGACCGGCTCGCCGCGCCGCCAGCAAAGGCGTGCCGAACGCCTTCAGGAAAAGCGTGCCCTGCGGGACGGCGGGATTTCATCCGATAATTGATGGCTGCAAGGGCTCGGACGCCCTTGCAAAGTTATTCAGAGGTTCCTAGTGTACCCCGTCGTTAATCCTGTAACATTCGGAGTGTGACTGAGTCGACAGTGCAAGGCGCGACCCGCAAGGAATGGCAAGCCCTTTACAAGGGTCGGAACGCCGCAATGTCGACTCAGACGCACGCCCGAAGGGCGAGCCCGAATGAAAGAACAATCGCGCTCATCTGCGGCGTCAGGCCTCCTGGAAAGGCAACAAGCATTCCCGGCGAGCCCTGCCTTGCAGCTAAGCGCTTTCCGACTCGCTGAAATTTACAGGATTGGCGACGGGGTACACTAATCAGTCTCGATGCGAAAAGGGCCCTCGGCATCGATCTGGATCACCGTACCTGCGCTCATGGGTCCGGTTTTCGACTGTCCACCGCCGGGCCAGTCGATGGTGATGCTTTCAACTGAATCGTGAGAGCCAAGGCCAAAGAAGGCCTCGGCAGGTTCCTGACCGAAGAAACTGGTGCCTGCAGTGATCCAGCGCGTCATCGATGATGAGGCAGTCTTTACCGTCACCTTCGCGCCGATCGCCCAATGGTTCGGGCCTTTCATTCTCGGCTTGATCACCATGTAGGCTGGTGAGCCGTTGGTTCGATTTCTGTACCAGGCGATAGCGCCCGGATCGTTTCGGTTGCGATCACCCAACGGGAGACTCTGCACCAGATCCAGTCGTCCATCTCTATCGATATCGGCTGCTAGAAGCGTACTGCCCCAGTACGTATCCTTGAGCCCCGCAGCTTCGGCCATATCCAGGAATAGCTCGCCCCCGCCGTCTTGCCGGATAAACAGTCGGATCGGGTTTTCCCATCCGGGCATGCGCCATCCGTTGGTGGCGGCGATATCCAGTTTGCCGTCATTGGCGACGTCGAGAAACGTTACGCCCCAGCCCCACGCGCCGTTCTCGGTGCCGGTGGGTCTCGAGATCTCGGTAAACCATGGATCGCCGTCGATTGATTCGTTTCGGAAAAGCACGTTGTGCCTGTCGCCCGGAAAGAAGATGTTGGACGCATAAATGTCGGCATCACCGTCATCGTCGAAGTCGCCGGCGGCCACGCCCATATCGTTCATGTTGTTGTCGCTGTTGCTCTCGGCCGAGGCGTCGACGAACAGCGGGATGCCGTCGGGACCTGTCCCTTGATTGAGCCACATAACGTTGCTGTCGAAGTCGACGGTCACGTAGATATCGATCAGTCCGTCGCCATTGAAGTCCTGAAGGATGGGCTGCCAGTAGCCTCGCTCAGTCGAGTCTATTCCACTGGCCAACGTGTATTCCTTGAATGCGCCGTCTCCCTGATTCATGAACAGATGGAAGCGGCCCAGCCAGAAGCCCGATACGAAGTCCACAAAGCCGTCGCCATTGAGGTCGGCGGCTGCCAGACCCGCTCTGTGCTGGTCGGCCCGAGGCGCGGGCTCGCTCAAACCGGCCGATGCAGTGGCGTCGATGAAAGTTCCGGACTCGGTCTGGCGATAAAGTCTGAGCATAGTATCCGAGCAATCGTTCTGGCGAAAACAATCATCGGCCACCAGCAGGTCCAGACGCGCGTCGCCGTCGGCGTCGAACCACAAGGCGGTTCTGCCGCCGGAGCGGTCGAGGATGCCGCGGACTCGCGCGGTATCGGAGAACAGGCCGGAGCCATCGTTTTCGAAAAGATGGTGTTCGGTGCCGATGTCCCCAGGCAGGAAAAGATCGATGTCCCCATCGCTGTCGAAGTCGGCCGCTGCCAGTCCATTGCCGTTGCCGAACTTGACGGCATGCGTGATCAGGCCACTGTCGGAGGCCGATATCCGCTCGAAAACCGGGGCTGCGAAAGCGTACGCCGATCCGAATGCGAGGCCGATCGCGCATGCCAGATGTTCAAGAAATTTCTGATTGAATGGCCACGGGTTCGACGGCGCAGTGTTGTTCCGAGGCGGCCTGGCCATTCGAGCAAGCGATGCAGGCGGAACGCATGCTCCGGAAACCGTCGGGGCATGTTGCATGTATTCGCCCGATGCAACTGCCCGCGCGCAATCGGCCGGGTCGGCAATCATTTTCTTCAGGCGTTGCGGTCGGCGTTTTTCAAGGCTCTTCACCAGGTTCTCCCTCGGACAATTGTGCGCTTTCGACGACGATTCCAGAACAGGCATATTGCATCTTTCCGATGGGACGCGCAAGCCGAAACATTTGCGTGGTGCGGAAGATTCCATGTCTGCGCGTGGTCGCGTCGATGGCGCTGTTCACAAGTTCGGGGCGCTCGGACCTCACCGGGCTTGCCTTGACGCCGCCAGTCGCAGACAATGGCGATCTGCTTTCAACAGGCTCAGAATCATGGTGAATGGAAAAAATCGATCTTGTCTGCTAATGGCATGTTTCTCGCTGGGTTTTTCCGCGGCATCCTTCGCGCAGGTCGAAGACACGGATTGGCATTCGTACATCGAGACGCAAACCGAGGATCTCCACCCCAAGGTCGTCACATGGCGCCGCCATTTCCACGCCAATCCCGAGCTTTCCAACCGCGAGTTCGAGACCGCCGAGTACATCGCGGAGTTTCTGCGCGGCCTGGGCATGGAAGTGCAGACCGGCGTGGCGCATACCGGCGTGATCGGACTGCTCGAAGGCGGGCGGCCCGGCCCGGTCGTCGGGCTTCGCGCGGACATGGACGGGTTGCCGGTGCCGTCGCGGGTGGGGCTGCCGTTTTCGCCGGACGTGGTCTCGGAATACCTGGGTGAAGAAGTGCCGGTGTCGCACGCCTGCGGTCACGACACGCACATGGCCATGCTGATGGGCGTGGCCGAAATGTTCGCCGCGCGGCGCGACGAGCTGCCCGGCACGATCAAGTTCATCTTCCAGCCGGCCGAGGAAGGCGCGCCGCCGGGCGAGGAGGGCGGCGGGGAACTGATGGTCAAGCAGGGCGTGCTGAACAATCCGGACGTCGACGTGATCTTCGGTCAGCACATCTGGTCGCTGGCCCCGGCCGGCCAGATCGGCTTCAAGGCCGGCGGTATCCTGGCCGCGGCCGATCAGTTCAACATCACGGTCAACGGCAAGCAGACGCACGGCTCCTCGCCGTGGACCGGTGTCGATCCGATCGCCGTGGCCTCGCAGATCGTCATCGGCCTGAACATGATCATCAGTCGCCAGACCGAGTTGACCAAGGAAGCCGCGGTCATTTCGGTCGGCCGGCTGCGCGCCGGCGTTCGCAGCAACATCATCCCCGAGACGGCAGAGCTGATCGGCACCATCCGCACGCTGGATACCGCGATGCAGGACAAGATTCATGCCGACATCAAGCGCACCGCAGAGCACATCGCGGCCAGCCAGGGCGCGACCGTCGACGTGGATATTCAGCGCGGTTACCCGGTGACCTTCAACGATCCGGCCCTGACCGAGCAGATGGCGCCGACGCTGGAGCGGGTCGGCGGCGACCAGGCCGTGCGAATCGACGCGATCACCGGGGCCGAGGATTTCTCGTTCTTCCAGAAGGAAATCCCGGGCCTGTTCATCATGGTTGGCGGCATGCCGCCCGAGATGGATCCGGCGGAAGCCGCGCCGCACCATACCCCGGATTTCTACATCGAGGAATCGAGCATGAAGACCGGCGTGCGCGCCCTGGCCAACCTCGCCATCGACTACATGCTGCAGGCGCAGTAACGCGTCGGCCAGGCCCGGCTCAGCCGGGCGTCGTCCGCGGCTGATGGTGCTGCTCCAGCAGCGCCTGGAGTTGCTGGTCCAGCAGTGGCAGTTCCGCATCGAGCTGGCTGCCGAAGGCCCTGGCGGCCGGGCTGACGGCGGCGCCCGGGCGCTGGATCCGATGCCACCAGACCGGCGCCGGGAAGTGCGGCACCCTTGGCAGTGCCAGCAGGCCGGATTCTAGTTCCAGTCGCACCGCGTGCAGCGAGATCACCGCCAGGCCGTGTCCGGCGCGCACCGCCTGCTTGATCGCCTCGTTGCTGCCCAGCTCAAGGGCCGGTCGCAGCTCCGCGCCGAAGCGGCCCAGCCACTCCTCGGTCCACAGCCGGGTGCCCGAGCCGGGTTCACGCACCACGAAGCGCTCGTTCGACACGGTCCGGAAATCGATGCGCTTGCGCCGCGTCCAGGGATGGTTGGGCGCGGCGATCATCACCAGCGGGTTGATCGCCACGCGCTCGATCACGAGGTCGCGATCCTCGGGCGGGCGGGTCATCAGGTACCAGTCGTCCAGCCCCTGATCGATGCGCCGGATCAGCGCGTCGCGCGGCATGATCTGCAGGCTGGCCTCGATCCCGGGATGGCGTTGTCTGAAGCGGCCCAGCATGGATGGAAACAGATATTCGCCGGTGGATACGGTGGCTACACGCAGTCGGCCGCGTTCGACGCCGCCGCGCGCGGCCAGCCGCTGGTCCAGCGCGCGCAGCTCGTCTTCCAGGTTGCGCGCCGAATGCAGCACGTCCTCGCCGGCACCGGTCAGGCGCAATTTCCGTCCGACAATTTCGTACAGCGTGACGCCCAGCCCTTCAGCAAGTTGCCTGAGCTGGATCGACAGGGTGGGTGGCGTGAGATGCAGCCGTTCGGCAGCCCGGGTAATCGAGCCCTGCTCGGCGACGACGCGGAAGATACGCAATTGATGAAGAGTGACGCGCATTAGATTTATATCTAATCAAACAGTAAATGATTTTAACTTTATTTAATGATCAAGGTTGCCTAGACTGCGCCGAACCTGATCCGGAGAAACGACATGGCAGCCCGAATCGAAGACATCCGGCGCGAAACGTCCGCGCGCAATCCAGCGCCGGTGACGGTGGCGCTGGCCCAGGGTGACGGCATCGGGCCCGAGATATCGGCGGCCGTTTGTCGGATGCTGGAAGCCGCCGGCGCCACGCTGCGCTTCGAGCCGGTCACGCTCGGCGAGGCCTGCTACAGGCAGGGCGTGACCTCGGGCATCCCGCCAGAAGCCTGGGATACGCTGCGCAAGCACCGGGTGCTGCTCAAGGGTCCGATCACAACGCCACAGGGCGGCGGCTACAAGAGCCTGAACGTGACGTTGCGGAAGACCCTTGGATTGTTCGCCAATATCCGGCCGTGCCGCGCATGGCATCCGTTCGTCACGACGCGTCATCCCGACATGGACCTGGTCATCGTGCGCGAGAACGAGGAGGACACCTACGCCGGCATCGAGCACCGCCAGACCGCCGAGGTCACCCAGTGCCTGAAGCTGATCTCCAGTCCGGGCAGCGAGCGCCTGATCCGCTACGCCTTCGAGCTGGCCCGCGCCCAGGGGCGCAAGCGGGTGGACTGCCTGACCAAGGACAACATCATGAAGTTGACCGACGGGCTGTTTCATCGCATCTTCGACGAGGTCGCGCGCGAATACCCGGAGATCGAGGCCAACCACCTGATCATCGACATCGGCACAGCGCTGATCGCCGACCGGCCCGAGGGCTTCGACGTGGTGGTTGCGCCCAACCTCTACGGCGATATCGTCTCCGACGTCGCCGCCCAGATCACCGGCTCGGTCGGGCTGGGCGGTTCGGCCAACATCGGCGAGAACTTCGCGATGTTCGAGGCGGTGCACGGCTCGGCCCCGGATATTGCCGGGCGCGATATCGCCAATCCTTCGGGCTTGTTGCTGGCGGCGCTCGAGATGCTGCGTCACCTCGGCGATTCGGAAACGGCCGCCACGCTCCAGAGCGCCTGGCTTGCGACCCTGGCCGACGGCCTGCATACCGCCGACCTGTATCGCGACGGCACCAGCCGCAAGCGGGTCGGCACCGCCGAATTCGCCGATGCCGTCTGCGAGCGCATCGGCCGCACGCCGGCCAGCTACTCGGAACGCGAGCCGGGCGCGCTGCCGTCGGCCGAGGGCACCTGGCGGCCGATTGCCCGGCGCCCGGAAAAGCGACTGCACGGGGTCGACGTGTTCGTCGACTGGGACGACCACGGTCGTAACCCGGATCGACTGGGCGAGCGTATTGTCGAGCTGTCCGGCGGTCTGGCGCTCGAGCCGGTGATGATCACCAACCGCGGTGTCAAGGTGTGGCCCGATGGCATGCCCGAAACGCGATGTACCGATCACTGGCGCTGCCGGTTCCGCGCGCCGGAAGATGCGGCGGTCGGTCACGCCGACGTGCTGGAACTGCTCGCGCGCTTCGAACGGTCCGGGCTGGACTTCATCAAGACCGAGCACCTCTACAGCTTCGACGGCGAGCGCGGCTGGTCGCTCGGCCAAGGGGAATAGTGGGGTCCCTGTAAGCCGCCAACCCCGTGACCGGGTTCGCTGTCGGCAGGCAAACACGCCCGACTGGACCTCTTACATGCGCCATAGCCCGAATGGCATCGGCGTGACTAAAACACAGGGTTACGAGTCCG
Source organism: uncultured Halomonas sp. (assembly GCA_964476005.1). GTDB lineage: Bacteria > Pseudomonadota > Gammaproteobacteria > Xanthomonadales > Wenzhouxiangellaceae. The sequence continues at coordinate 16,233 of CAYYZR010000008.1, read as the reverse complement.
TTCGATGAGAAGCGTCGGTGCGGACATCGCGCCGACTGAACCGGTAGATCACTGCGCCGACGGCCAGCACCAGCGCGGTGGCGAGGATCGATTGCAGGCTGATCTGGATCAGCAGGACCGCGCTGGCGGCAAACGCCGCAATCGGGATCAGCCAGCCGCCGGGCAGGCGAAAACCGCCCGGACGGGCCTGTGTTCTCAGCCGGGGCATGGCGCCGATGCAGGCCATGTAGATCAGCACCCGCACCAGTGCGCTCATCGCCGCCAGCCAGACGAACGAGCCGAATACCGACAGCAGAAAGGCGAGCGCGGCGAAGAAGACGATCGAGTTGGCCGGCGTGTGGTGCTCGGCATGGACTTCACCGAACCAGCGCGGAAAGCTCCCGTCGCGTGCCAGGGCGAAGGTCAGGCGGGGCGCCGAGATCATCGTGCCGGCGACGTTGCCGCCCACCGAGACCACCACCCCGACCGTCAGCAGGATCGCGCCGGTCGGGCCCATCAGCACTTCGGCGACGTCGATCAGCGCGCGCTCGGACCCGGCAAGCCCGGGCAGCGCCGCCACGCTGATGGCCTGGATCGCGACATACAGTATCGTGACAGCGATCAACGCCGAGAACAGCGCCACCGGCATCGCCCGTGCCGGGTTCCTGACCTCGCCGGCCGGCACCAGCGCCGACTCCCAGCCGACGAAGGCATAGATCACCAGCAGGGCCGCGGTGGTGAACTGGCCGGCCGACGGCGGTGAGGTCGCGGTGATTGCGTCGGTCGCCGGCGCCAGCCAGGCCAGCCCGGCCACGATCAGGACCAGCAGCGGCAGCAGCTTGAGCAGGGTCAGCACGCCCAGCGACTGCACCGCGCGCTTGATGCCGGTGACGTTGATCCAGGCCAGGCCGCCGACGATCAGCGTCAGCAGCGCGATGCGCACCCAGCCGTCGCCGGCCGCCGGCCACAGCCAGGCCAGTGATTCGATCAGCAGGTTCAGGTTGGCTGCGTAGGCGGTCATGCGCGCGATGTAGAACGCCCAGCCGGTCTGGAAGCCGGCGAAGCGTCCGAATGCGTTGTCGATATAGAGGATCGGTCCGCCGGTGCGGTCGAACTGCGATGAAATCTCGGCGAAGCACAACATGATTGCGCCGAGCAGCAGCGCGCAGGCCACGAACACCAGCGGGCTCCAGGCGCCGGCCAGGGCAGCGGCCCCGGCCGGCACGCCGAAGATGCCGGCGCCGATCATGCCGTTGAGGGCCAGCAGGGCAATGCCGGTGGCGCCAAGCTGTCGGACAAGTCCTTCGTTTGCGCTCGTTTCCGGGGTTTGCATGACGTCGTTCCAGTTGTTGTTTCAGGCAGTCGCTTGGCCGAATCGGTCGCGACACTATACCGGGCGGTCGGTCACGTCGCGTTCCGGGTCTGCGCGGAGCGCCGTCAATAGAAGTTGAATGGTGAGGCAAAACCCTCTAATCTGGATGTCAGCCAGACCTCAGGCGCTTCGGCCGGCCCCGGTGCATCGCGCTTGATCCAGAGAGCAAGGGGAGATGGGAGCACAATCGAAGGCCGTTACAAGCACGAATGCGTTTCGGTGCGCATGCCGACGTTGTCGCTGGCGCAGGCGCCCGTGCATGAGAGTCGGGGGCTGATCGAATGTCCTCGCTGCGCCGGAATCTCAAGCAACTGTTCGCCTTGATCGCGCTGATCGGGGCAGGGCTGCTGGTGTCGGGGCTCTACGGCCAATGGCAGGGCATAGCCGAACGAAGCGAAATGCGCCAGCGCAGCCAGATCGCGACGCTGGCCAGCGCGACTCGCAACATGATGGCCAGCCAGGAAATGGTCCTGGACCTGCTGGGCCGGCAACTGCTGGTCGATGGCCTGGTCGACGATTCCGTCGCTGCAGTCGCGCTGCTGGACCGGATGCTCGAACTCAATCCCACCGTGGCTGGATACGGCCTGGTCAACCCGGCCGGCGAACGCCTGGCCTGGACATCGAGATCTTCCGGGATCCCCGCGCGGGAACGACAAATCATCCTGCCGGATACGCTCGAATCGATGCACATGCGCCTTGGGCGCCCGTATTTGATGGAGCACCTCGGCGAATGGGTGGTGCCGGTCTGCATGGCCATACGCGATACCGACGGGCGCGTGCTGGGGGTCATGACGGCCAGCCTGAGGTTGCAGGGGCCGCGGCCGTTCTTTGAAGAGCGGTCTTTCCTGGGCGAGACGAATACCGTCCAGATCGTGCGTGAAAGCGATCTGTTTCCCTTGCACTGGGCGGCAGCCATGGACCCGCCGGAAGGCTATTACACCCGCTCGATTCCGCGCGAGTATTACCTCGACGCGATCGCATCGGCCGAGCGGCACACCGGCGCCGATATCGAGGAAATCATGGCAAGCGGCCGGCCGGTCGGCTATTACGTGACCAATGCGCTCGGGCCGCATTTCGGGATGGCGGTATTCGACCCGACCTTCGATTACTGGGTGTTGACCCAGACGCACCGAAATCAGCTGCTGGCCGAGTTCGCCCGAGTCGGATCGCTGTATGTCGCGGTTTTCGTCGTGCTGCTGCTGGCGATTCTGGTAGTGCTTCGAATGATCAGCCGGACCGAGCACCAGCGCCAGCGCGAACTCGTTCATCGGGCCAACCACGATGTGCTCACGGGCCTGCCGAACCGTCAGCGAATGACCGCCGATTTCAAGGCCATGCAAAAGGCCGGCGCGGGCCAGCTCTCGCTGCTGTTCATAGACATGGACAACTTCAAGTCGGTCAACGACGGGTTCGGCCACGGCCAGGGCGACGCACTGTTGAAGCAATTGGGGCGGCGGCTGAGCGCGTTCGCCTCCGACAGCGAAAAGGTGGCGCGAATCGGTGGCGACGAATTCGTGCTGCTGACACCGGAAACCGACCAGATGAGCCTGGTGGCTCGCGCGAATCGTCTGATCGAACGGCTGGCCGCACCGTACACGGTCAACAACGTGCGCTGCGAACTCGGCTGCAGCGTCGGGATTGCCAGCATGCCCTCGGCGGGCAGGTCGCTCAACGATATGCTTCGGGCCGCGGACGTTGCCATGTATGCGGCCAAGAGTCATCGAAACTCGGCGCGTCTTTACGACCCTTCCATGGGCCATCATTATCTCGAAAACATCCGCATCGAGCAGCGCCTGCGGGCGGCGCTGGAGCACGAACTCATCGAGATGGTCTACCAGCCTCAGGTCGATCGCGACGGCCGGATCGTGGGGGTCGAGGCGCTTGCGCGCTGGCAGGATGCGCAACTGGGTCGAGTCGAGCCGCGCCGCTTCATTGCCATTGCCGAGACCTCGGGTTTGATCTCCAGGCTGGGTGACTACATCGTCGACCGATGCCTGGGCGGCGGCGCCGTACTGGAGAAGGTGTTCGGCCGCCCAATTCGTCTGGCCATCAATATTTCCGCCAGGCAGTTTCTCCAGCAGGAGTTCGCGGAACGGATACTCGAGCGCTTCGAGCGTGCCGAGTTCGATAACGTTCAGCTGGTACTCGAGATTACCGAGAGTCTGTTCATGGAAGACCTTTCGCAAATCATGGGCCAGCTCGAAAGTCTGCGCATGGCCGGCGTATGGATCTCGCTGGACGATTTCGGCACGGGCTTTTCTTCGCTTAGCCTGCTGCGCAAGCTGCCGGTAGACGAGCTCAAGATCGACAAGAGTTTCGTCGACAACCTGGAGCGCGACGCCTGGGCGCGCGAGCTGGTACACAGCATCATTTCCATAGGCAGGACGCACGGCATGACGCTGCTGGCCGAGGGCGTGGAAACGCGACAGCAGTTCGAGATTCTGCGCCGCGGCGGCTGTGATGCATTCCAGGGATATTACTTTGGCCGGCCCATGGACATCGATGCCTTGAAGGAATTCGTGGCCAAAGCCCCGGCAGCAGATGTCAGCGTCCGGTCAGGCCTCGCCGGCACGCTGGCCGATACCGAATACGATCAGGACCACGCCCAGCGATCCCAGAACGACCAGTGACAGCAGGCTGAAGCCGATCGCACGCGCGAACAGCATCATGCGGGAGCGCGAAAAAGACATGATTCTTGTCTGTTCGTCGCCGCCTCCGACCTCGATTTCGAACGTGCCCGGTTGCTGGAGATCGACGTATCCGACGGAGCGGCTTTCCGCGTCTCCGATCTCGGTCTGGATATTGCCGCGCGCCCGGAACGGAATCGACGAATCATCGGCCAATCTCGTGACCTCGAACGACATGCCGTTGGGCAGGTGCTCGTCGCGCACCACCTGGCGGCCCTGGTGAATGGTCCGGTACTTGTGCCAGAGGTAGAAGCGTCCCGGCGCTTTGATCTCCAGCCTTGCCTCGCCCGGGGTTTCGAACACGACGTTTTCATTCGGCGCGCTGAATGCCGGGATCAGGATGCCGGCAGGAATGGCAAGCCCGCCTGCCAGCAGCAGGAGGACCCCCAGCAGAATCTTGAGGTTTCCGCTTTTCATGTCTTTGGCCTCTCCGCGGCGGCTCCGAAGGCCGCATCGCCGGTTGCGATTCCAGTATACGCCCGGCTTCTTGATCCGCTCTTCAGTATCGGCATGATCCAATAGCGCGCATGAAAAAGAGCGAACTGCCCACCCGGACGTGCCCGGTATGCAAGCGGCCCTTCGCATGGCGCAAGAAATGGCGCAATTGCTGGGCGCAGGTGCGTTACTGCTCCGAGCGCTGCCGTCGCAACAGGAGCACCGCATCATGAACACCGGCATCGTCTGGCTGCGCCACGCGTTCCGGCTCGACGACCAGCCGCTGCTGGCCGAGGCGGCGCGGAAATGCGACGCACTGCTGATCGCCGCCGACAGTGCCGCGGGTGTGCGCGCAGGTGTCCACCGCGAGCGGTTTCACGCCCAGTCCCTGGCCGAATTCGATGCGGCCCTGCGCCGTCGCGGGCAATGGCTTTACCTGATGGCCGGGGATCCGGTGGATTGGCTGCCCAGGCTCGCCGCCAGTCTGGAGGCGCGGTCGGTCTTCGTCAACGACCTGCCCGGCAGCGAGGAGGCATCGCAGATCGAGCGCCTCGGTCAGTTGCTCCCCCGGCAATGCGGTCTGAACGTCGGCCGGGACAATCGCCTGTTCGACGGCTTGTTCGACGACGACAAGCTCGCTCGCGCGGCCTGGCCGATGAGCTTTTCCAGCTTCCGCCGCAAGGTCGAGAATCGGCGCGAACCGGCGTCACCGGTCGACCCGCCGGAAACGCTGCCGCCGCCACCGGGCATCGTCAGCGCCTCCGAGCCGCTGCAGGCACCCGATTCGTCCGGGCTGCTGGCCGGCGGCGAGCGCGCCGGCCGCGAACGGCTGGTCGACTATGTCTTTCGCCGCCGGCTGGTGACCAAATACAAGCAGACCCGCAACGGCATGCTGTCGGCCGACGATTCGACCCGCTTCTCACCGTGGCTGGCCAACGGCTGCCTGTCGGCGCGCCGGGTCTGGCGCGAGGTCGAGCGCTTCGAGGCCGAGGTCGGGGCCAACGAGTCCACCTGTTGGGTGAAGTTCGAGTTGCTGTGGCGCGAGTATTTCCGCTGGCTGATGGACGCCACCGGAAGCGCGCTGTTCCGGCCATCGGGCCTGGTCGACGCGGTACCCGAGTCCCGGCCGGACCCAACCCGGCTGCAGGCATGGCGGCACGGCCGCACCGGGGTGCCGCTGATCGATGCGGCCATGCGCGAGCTGGCCGAGACCGGCTATACCAGCAACCGCGCCCGGCAGAACGCCGCCAGCTTCCTGGTCAAGGATCTGCACCAGGACTGGCGCGAGGGTGCGGCCTGGTTCGAACACCAGCTGGTCGATTACGACACCGCCAGCAACTGGGGCAACTGGGCCTACCAGGCTGGAACCGGCACCGATACGAAAGATCGGTGGTTCAACGTGATCGGCCAGGCACGCCGTTACGACCCCAACGCCGAATACCTCGGACACTGGCTGCCCGAGCTGCGCGACCTGGATCCCGCCGAACGATTCATGCCGTGGAAGGCCGCGACGCCGGTGGTCGGATATCCGGCGCCGCTGGTCGAGGATGCGCGCTGGGCGTGATCAGGAACGCGGCGTTCTCGAAAAATCCCTTCGGCTGCCGCGCAGTTCCATCGGATGGCGCACCTTGCGCACCTTGTCGATCACGTGCATCAGCGCCAGCCACGGATGGCGCAGCATCATCCGCGGGCCGGCGTAGCGCATGATGTCGCGGGCCTGCTCGCGCCGCTGTTTCCGGTAGCAGTGCACCGGGCACCGGGCGCATGTTGGTTTTTCCTCGCCGTACGGGCACTTTTCAAGCCGTTGTTCGGCGTACGCCAGGAAGTCTTCGCAGTCCGGGCACGGGCGTGCCGTGTCGTGATGATCGCGGCAATGTATCTCGACCATGTGCCGCATGGTCTTGAATTCGCGTCGAAGTCTTGGTGTCGCCAGGGCCATGACCGAAGTCTGTCACGGCGCGGCCCGACCGATCTTGATTAGGCGCAATTTCCCGGGCGTCCGAGCGCCTGCCGCCCGTCGCGGCATTTATGCTATCCATCACCCATTTGTCCGGAGACCCCCATGAACGACCGCGTCGAGCAATTCAACGAATATCGCCAGAAAATGAACGAGCGCCTGCTGGGCACCGACAACCGTGTGCTCAAGCGCATGTTCTCGCTGGATTCGCTCACCTACGCTGAAGGCGGCGCACTGGACGTCAAGTCCAAGGAACTGATGGGCCTGGTGGCCTCGCTGGTGCTCAGATGCGACGACTGCGTGAGCTACCACATCGGCAAGGCGGTCGACGTCGGGGCCTCGCGTGACGAAATCATCGAGTCCATGAGCATCGGGCTGGTGGTCGGCGGCACCATCGTCATCCCGCACATGCGCAGGGCGGTGGAGTTCCTTGATGAAGTCACCGGAGCGTCCGAGTGAGCCGGCCGGCGCTGCAGCTGGCGGCATTGACACTGGTATCGATATTGATCGGCCCGTCCGCATGGGCTCAGGCGTTTTCTGCCGGGCCGGTCATAGAGCGCTTTGGCCCGGTTGTCGAGATGGATGAAAATGCATTCAACCTGGTGCCCGGAACGAAGTATCGGCTGCTGTTCGACGCGGCAAGCGGCAGCAAGGATACGCATGCCCTCAATCAACGACTGGAATCGGCCGCGCGCTTCGTCAACATGCACGCACGCGCCGGCATCGATCCTGACGACCTCCAGATCGAAATCGTCACCCATGGCGGGACCACCTGGGACGTGCTTTCGAACTCGGCCTACCGCGAGCGCTTCGGTCGCGACAACCCGAACGCCGCGCTGCTCGAAGCGCTGGGCAAGGCTGGCGTGGCCATCCGTCAATGCGGCCAGAGCGCGGCCTTCAACGGGATTGCCCCGGACGAGCTCGCGCCACAGGTCGACATGGCCGTCTCGGCAATGACGGTTGTCGTCAGACGGCAGGCAGAAGGTTGGGCAATATTGCCTTGAGCGCGGCCGATCCAGCCGACAGCTAATCGAACGCGAATGGTTTCCCGACCGCGTCGCTACATTCCGGGCCATCGGTTTCGTTATTGACCGGGCGGGAATGTGATCTACATCCCGCCGGCTTGATATAAACTGAATCTCATTCATCGCATTGACCAGCTGCTACATGAAACTCAGGTTCCTCCGTTATTGTTTTTTGTCTGCGCTGATTGCCGCGACAGCCGGTTGTGGCGGCGATCCGGTGGAAAATCTTCTGCGCGATCCCGGATTCGAAACGATCAAGGACACGCGCACGTCGGCATGGAGCTTCATTCAGCATGCAGGCGAGCGTTCCTACGACTGGGATGCCGAAGATGGCGTTCTGACTGGCAGACGGGTGGGTCCGGAAACGGATGGGCATATCGCGCAGACGATTGCGGCACAGGACCTCGCCGGTAAGAAACTGCGTTTTTCGGTCGAGATTTCAGGAGAACTCGAAGAACTGCTGGACGACCATAACGAGTTGTCGGGGCTGCAGGTCCATATTCACGGCGTGGCGCCGGGCATGCCCAGGGCCATGGGTCCGGGCACTTTGCTCGCGCTGGAGGGTTCGCCTCCCGTGAACGCCGGAAAATTTGGCTGGATGACTCAGGAAGCTGTTTTCGACGTGCCTCAAGGGGCGACATCCATGGAAATGTCGATCCGGCTCGGCATGAACGGCTCCCTCCGAATCCGCAATCCGGTGCTGGCCGTTCATTCATCTTCCCGCTGAAGAATCGGGAACGCGTTCGAATGCACCTTTCCTGATGAGTTCCAGCGAATCATTCACGACCCTTCGACCGATTTCGGGGTCGAAAACCCGGTCTATGACCCGCTTCGAAAGATCGCCGTTGTAGGTATAGATTCCTCCAGGCCGAAGATTGGCGCGGCCGGCCTCGAGGAGTTCAGCAGCCGCTTTCCCGGACCGCGCCGGCGTGCTGCTGTCGGGCAAGACCCGGGCGATGATGGGTAGAACGTAATACCAGCCAAACCGTAGAAAAGCGGGTACCGTGCGGGCCAGATCGGTACCGGGCATCAGGCCCGGGTCCAGGCAGATGAACAGAATCTGCGCCGGATCGTAGCGACGCGCCAGCTCCACGGTTGTCACCATGTTCAGGAACTTGGTCGTGGCGTAACGATCCTTGCCCAGTTGCCCCCTCTTGTTCGAGCTGTCCAGACCTTCGGCACAATTCCTGATCGATTGATATTGCTCGCCGCGGAAACCGAACGGAGCGGCCGTGGGATGCCGGGCATTGTGCGTCCCGCTGCCGATGAACATCACGCGTCCGCCTTGCAGCGAGCTTTCCAGGCCAAGCGTGAGCCGCAGTGCATTCAGGTGGTTGACGGCGAAGGTCTCCTCGATCCCGTCATCGGTGAAATGAGTGGCATCGGCAAACTGGACGCCCGCGTTGTTGACCAGCCCGGCGATCGGGCCGTCCCACGTCGCGGCGAACCTGTCGACGCTGTCGCGGTCGGCCAGATCGAGTTCGCGCACCCATACATTCGAACCGATCCGCCGCGCCGCCTGCTGCCCGCGATCGAGGCTTCTCGCAGCGATTACGACCCGCGTTTCGGGATTGGCCGCGAGGTGCCGGGCAATCTCGAATCCCAGTCCGCGATTACCGCCGGTCACGATGAATGTATTCATTTCACTCTCGCTGATCTGCGAATCAAGCGCCGCATCATCGCCCACCGCCCAGGCCGGTTTGCGATGAACGGCCTGTCATTGCTCGCTTTTAAACACAATGATCATCGCATTCGCGTGCCTGGTCAAGCCGCTGGATCAAGGCAGGCGGGATTTTTACAATTGTTCTTCACGACCGTTCCGCACGATTCGCATCATGCTGGTCGCATGCCGTTTGGCGCGTTTTCAATTCGTCGATCAGTGCATCCTTGCTGTGCCAGAGGTCGTTGATCCATGCACGGAAACGCGCCCGGAATTCCGGATCGTCCTGGTAGTCGCCGCCGACAAGTTCGGCTGGAATCGAGATGCGACGGACATGGACGCGAACGCATTCAACTCGGTCCAGCATGAAGTCCGCAACGCTTGGCGGGCCGTCAGGGTAGTGGAGGGTGACATCGAGCAACGCGTCCAGTTGCTCGCCCATGGCCGAGATCACCAGCGACGGCCCGCCGGCGTGCGCGCGCAGCAGGTTCTTGTAGTCCGGGCGCTGGCGCTGGTACCTTTCCCGGCTGTTTATGGCGCCTTCCGGGAAGTTGACGATGGTGCTTGGAACACCTTTGAGACGCTCGCATGCCCGGCGCGCGGTCTCCAGTCCTTCGCCACGCTTTTCAGGATGTCTTTCGAGGTACTTCTGCGAACGAAAGCGGATGAACGGGTACTCCAGCGCCCAGAATGCGATGCCCAGCAGCGGCATCCAGATCAGGCTGCGCTTGAGAAAGAACCGGTAGAACGGCAATTTCCCGCAGAACGCCCAGAGCAGAACCGGCACGTCGACCCACGACAGGTGATTGCACAGCAGCAGGTAGCTGTGGCTGCGGTCGAAATCGGTGTCCCCGGTCACCTCGATGCGCGTTCGATAGGAAATCCCGAAGCACTTGACCACGATCCACATCCAGATCTCGGCAATACCGGCCACGATGCGTCTGCCGAGCCGACGCATGGTGGTAAACGGCAGGAGAAGCTTCACAGCTGCGACCATAACCATTGGAACGATCAGCAAGACCGTTGCGGCAAGGATCAGCACGGGTGCCAGCGGGACGCGCAGAAATCGCATGCGTGGGACCGTTCTCGGGTTGGCAGCTTCGGATGATGCCAGCCACCGTGGGGCGGCGTGAGGTCGCGTGCTGCCTTGAAGGGCCTGGCGGATGGCCGGGACATGACTTTGACCGAATATCAAGAAAATATACATTAGAGAACATCAATGTTTTTGATCTCGCGCAAGCCGTCGGTGCACGAACCGAGCTAAATTGCTAAATGCCGCCAATAGCGGTCGGCAAACCATTCCCCGCGTCGGGCTCTGTCAAGGAGGTACGACCATGAAAACGCGATTCCACCAGCAAGTTTCTTCTCTTGCAGTCATGAGCGTCGGCCTGCTCCTGGCTGCAGCGTCGTCGGCACAGCCGATCGACTGGAACACCGCAGCCAACGACAACGACGAGGCGCCGGACGGGCGGCCCGGCTCGACGTTTTTCAGCTACAACCAGCCGTCCCTCAACGATGACGGCATGATCGTGTTTCGCGCACGGACGCGCGTTGGAACGGGAAGTTTCGTCACTTCCGGGATCTATCGGCTGGATCTGTTCACCGGGGTCATCGAACGGCTGCATGTCCGCGGCGACGCCGTTCCCGATCCGAACAACACGCTTGTCAACGGCGAACTGGCGGCCTTCAACGATTTTCCGTCGACGCCACGGATCGACCCCAACGGCACACTGGCCGCGTCGCGCGGGCAGCATGCGCCGGTCTGGACGTACCTGGTCGAAGACGGCGAGACCCGCGTCGGTACTGCGGGCGTTTATGTCTATCTGCTGGGTGAGGCGCCGCTGACCGGCGCCAGCCAGTTGGGGGCCGCGACCGAGCTCGATGGGGTCACGCTGTCGTTCCCCTGGTTCTCGGTACCCGAAACGACGCTGGGCACGCGGTTCGACCAGTTCCCGGGCGCGCCCGCGGCATCCGAGCCGTACATCATTTACAAGGGCAACTACACCGACGTCGATGATGGTCTTGGCCGCACCGGGATCTATTTCCGCAACGTGACGCCCATGACCCCGATTCCGTTCACCGGCATGGTCGCCAGCTCCGAGACCCGCATACCGAATCAGCCCATGGGCGGCGATGTACTGTTCGGTTCGACCGCGCCGCCCAGCGCGGCTGCCGGCTGGGTGTTCTTCGTCGGCTTCGACATCGAGGAAGCGCCCACGCTGGGTGGCGTCTACCGCGCGCCCATCGCCCCGACGCCGGGACTCGACGTGATCGCCGGCGTCGGCGAACAGGTGCCCGGCGAGCCGCCGGGAACCACGTTCAGGGCCTTCGGCGAAGGGCTTTCGGTCAGCAGCGATGCCGGCCGGGTGGCGTTCTGGGGCACCTGGGGCATGGAAACCTTCGAAAAGCTGCTCGAATGCCCGGTTGACGGCAACGCCGATCTGATCGCCTTCTGCAATCTGCAGCATCCGGACGGGCTCGTGGTCGAAGTGCCGGTCAACCAGGGGTTCTTCGTCCACGACGTGGCCAGCGCCCGGACCTGGCAGGTCGCGCGCACCGGCGAGGCGGGGCTGGAAGACATGCTGTTCTGGGGCTTCTCGGGACGACCGCCGGGGGTCGGCGACAGCGATGACGCCGAAGAGCTGGCGCGCTGGCGATCGAGCGCCTTCGGGGCCCTGTCTTCGGGCACCGATGAACCGTCGCTGTTCGCATTCAAGGCCGAGCGCGACGGGACCAGCGGCATCTATCTCCGAGAAGGGCTGGGGTTCCAGCTGCCGCTTCGCACCGTGGCTGAAGTCGGCACCACGCCTGGCCAGGAGCTCGATCCCGATGCGCCGGCCGATTCCTTCGTCAGCGAGGTCGGCATCGAGCGCGACGGATACCGCAACAACCGCCTGGCGATCAACGCGGCGATGCTGTTTGAAGACCCGATCGATCCGGAAGAGTCGATCGGATTTGCCGGAATGTATTACGCCGGCGTATTCGAAGAGCTGATCTTCCAGGACGGGTTCGAGAATCCGAGCACCACCAACTGATACGGTTTGATGCGCTGCGCCCGGTTCTCCGGTCGCAGCCGCGTTGGGGGCCGCCATTGGAGAGACGCCATGAAAACGCTTCTGACATTCCTGCTGATTCTTTTTTGCCTGGACGGATCGGCCCAGGTGCTCAACCGCGATCTGCCGAACAGCTTCACCTACGCCTCCGTGATCCCCTACGGCTGCCTGAAGGTCGTGCCGGCGGTGCGTTCGGCGCCGCCGGCCGAAACCTTCTTCGACACCCAGGTGCTGGTCGCCGACAATGGTGCTACCGGACTGGTCCGCATTCGCGCATGGCGAATCGGCTGCCATGAGCCGAACGCGTCGGCCATCATCCTCAATTTCGACCTGGGAAGCGGAAGTCCTGCCATTCGATATCCCGAAGTCAGCCTGATCACGGCCGATGCCGAGATGCGGCCCGCCGGCCTTTTCGCATTCGCGAGAACCGATTTTTACAACAGCCGAGGCGCTTCGCTGGAACCGATGACCGATCAACTGTTGTCGACATTGGCCGAGGGCTTCTCGTTCGTTGTCGATACCGATTCAGACGCGATCAGCAAACAGCAATACAACGGTTCGCTGGAACTGCGCCTGCGTTGGCCCTCAGGGCTCGTCGTCGGGATTGACGTCCCCGAGTTCGACCCGGCGCTCGATCCGCCGCAGTTCACCGATCCGCCGCTGCACGGCCGCTACACCGGCCAGTGGATCGTCGACGGTCTGCCCCGTCAAGGTCTGGTGCTGCAGGTCGGAGAGCTGCCGCCGGATCGCAATTTCCTGTTCATGACCATGTTCACCTACCTCGACGGCGTTCCGACCTGGGTGGTGGGCAATGCGGACTTTCCCGTCGGAGCGGCGTCGGTCACGGTCAACATGTGGACGCTTGACGGCGGCGAATTCTTCACCGAACCGCTGAACAGCTATGCGCGCGAGGACGTGATTCAGGAAAAACTCGGCACGATGACGATCCGTGCCCGGCACTGCAACGTGATCGATGCCGACATCGATTTCAGCGAATCGGGCTTCGGGGTCGTGAGCAGACGCTTCGAGCGTTTGATTCGCATCGCCGGCTACGATTGCGACCAGACGCGTTAAGGCGGTCCGAGCACGCCCGGCAAAGCATTGTCGGCCAGGCCGGAGTCACTCAAGAAATCCCGTCAGACCATGGCGGCCGGGAATCGACCATCGATCCCTGGCCGCATACCCGCCGGGTCATTACAATGCCGTTTCCGGCCCGAATGGGCATGCCACAGGAACCATCGAGATGACCGTTTCAACCGTCTGCCTGATTCTCTCCGCGCTCATGATCCTGGTGACCAAGGCGCCGGTCGCCCTGGCCCAATCGAAGGAAGGTCGGGGCTACGACAATCGCAATCCGCGCGTGCAGCAGACCCGCCTGACCGGTTTCGGCGCCCGCGCGCTGGCGGCGCACCAGAACATGATCGAGGCATTTCCGATATTCGCCGCCGGTCTCCTGCTGGCGCTGGTCGCCGGCGTTCAGGGCCAATGGGTCGGGATTCTCGCGATCGTTTTCGTGGTCGCCCGGATCGTCTATTCCATCTGCTACTGGGCCGATATCCACATGCTGCGCAGCCTCAGCTGGGGCGTGGGATTCGGTGCCTCGATAGCGTTGATGGTGCTGCCGTTGTTCTGATCGACCTCGTGGTTCCGTAGCGCAATCCGGCCGAATTCCAGATGAATTCCAATGGAGGTTGCGCACAAGACGCAGGGCGAGATACCAGATACGGATGCGGGTTTCGTGGGCCGAAATCAGCCGGCTGATTCAGCGCGGCCCGGTCGCTGAAGCACGCGATGCCGCGCATGCTGGTCGACTCTCGGCGATCATCGGCCAATCCGCGCAAATCATCGGGCGATGGGTTGCCGGCCCGCCGACCGCAACAGGGGATCACGGGTCGACCGACGGATTGGGTTCGCGCCGTGATGCGCCATCCTGATAGGCCTTTCCGTTATTTATGCGTCATTTTTCTGTGAAGGGCGAACGTTCAGTCTTGCATTGAACGTAATGTCTCGCCTAAACTCGCGCGGCTCGTGATCCTTTTCACGAAAAGACAACAATAATGACAGGAATGCTCGGACAAGCATGGTGACACCCCAAGACACAAGCGATTGCCGGCATTCTGGATCAATTCAACAGGAGCATTTTTCAACATGACCACCGAAAGAAATTCAGAAAATAAATCGAAAGACGTCGATCCTTGTTTCAGCAGGCCATCGCGCGGAATCGTTTCCGCCGTTCTGCTGTTCGGCGCCGCGGCGCTGTCATTCGGCCTGTCCGGGCCGGTCGCGGCACAGCAACAGCCGCCCGAATTATGCAATGTACTGGCGCTGCTTGGACTGGATGTCGATTGCGACCCGGGACCGGCACCTGTCATCGGACAGGAAGTCGCGGTACCCGAGCGGCTCGAGGACGGTGAAGAGTTCACGACGCCGCTGCCGCAATTGATGCGCCAGGGTGGCGTCTTGTTCAACGCCAACTGGACGGTTCAGGAAGGCGCCGGACGCCCGGGACTGACCGGCACCGGCGCGCCGCTGTCGGATTCGGGCTCGCCGCTTGAATTTCCGCGCAACATGAACCGCGTTTCGGCGCCGGATGCGAACAGCTGCGGCGGCTGCCACAACCTGCCGCGCTCGGGCGGCGGCGGCGACTTCGTCACCAACGTGTTCGTGCTCGGCCAGCGCTTCGATTTCGCGACCTTCGAGGCGCTGAGCGACGACGAGATCGGCTTCGAGACCCGCGGCGCATTCGACGAGAATGGCGAACCGGTCACGCTGCAGGACATCGCCAACTCGCGCGCCACGCTCGGCATGTTCGGTTCTGGCTACATCGAGATGCTGGCCCGCCAGATGACCGCCGATCTGCAGGCCATCCGCGACGGCATCGCAGCCGGCGGCTCGGCCGAACTGGTCAGCAAGGGCATCTCCTTCGGCACGCTGGCGCGAAACGAAGATGGCAGCTGGGATACTTCCGCTGCAGAAGGTTTCCCGCCGCCCAGCATTTCCAGCGCAGGTCCCGATTCACCGCCCAATCTGATCATCCGTCCGTTCCACCAGGCCTCGGCGGTGATTTCGCTGCGCCAGTTCACCAACAACGCAATGAATCATCACCACGGCATCCAGGCTTTCGAGCGCTTCGGTGAAGGCGACCACGACGGCGACGGTTTCGAGAACAACCTGAGTATTGCCGACGTGACCGCAGTCACTGCCTGGCAGGCCCAGCTCGAGGTGCCCGGGCGCGTGATTCCGCGCCATCCGGCGGTCGAGGAAGCGGTGGCCAACGGCGAGCAGCTGTTCATGGACATCGGCTGCGCCGACTGCCACACGCCGGCGCTGCCGCTGACCGACCAGGGCTGGGTCTACACCGAACCGAACCCGTACAACCCGGCCGGCAACCTGCAGCCGGGCGCATACCCGACGTTCGAGATGGATCTGTCCGACAACCGGCTCGATCAGCCGCGCCTGCCGGTACAGAACGATACCGTCTGGGTGCCGGCCTTCACCGACATGAAGGTGCACAACATCACCAGCGGCCCGGACGACCCCAATTGCGAAGAACTCAACATGCACTTCCCGGCCGGGTCTGCGGAATTCAACGCGGGCAACTGCAGCTTCATCACCAAGAAGCTGTGGGGCGCGGCGAACGAGCCGCCGTATTTCCACCATGGACTGTTCACGACCATGCGTGAAGCCGTCGAAGCCCACCGCGGCGAGGCCATGGACGCCTATCAGCAGTGGTCGGCGCTGGACGACTACGGCCGCGACTCGATCATCGAGTTTTTGAAGACGCTGCAGCTGCTTCCGGAAGGCACCACCGCGCTGGTCGTCGACGAAAACGGCAGGCCGCGCAACTGGGATTCCGCATTCGACTGATCGTCGAATCGGTATTCGGATCAAGCACAGGCGGGCCCGCTTTACGGGTCCGCCTTTTTTGTTCGTGCACCGACCGTAGCGGTCGTTTCGACAGTGTCGGCGCGCGGCCATGGTGAAACCACTTCGACTCGGCTAGACTTCCCGGCATGATGAATCGAAGAACCAAGATCGTGGCCACCCTCGGTCCCGCCACGGACG
>CAYYZR010000007.1:0-32609 GCA_964476005.1 uncultured Halomonas sp. | reverse complement strand
AAGGCTTCCAAGAAGAAATCGTCCAAAAAGCGCGGCAAGAAAAAGGCTTCCCGCAAGGCGGCGGCCTCCCCGTGGGAGCGTCTCGCCGTAGCCGCCGAGCACATGCGAGAGGCGGCGCTTGAACTCGCTGAGCAGGAAGCCAGCCACGGTCGCAGGGCCATAGACGACTTCGTCGGTGCGACCCGTGCAAAGCTCAGCGATCTGGAGTCCGTTGCCGAGCGCGGCATTGCCCGTATCACCGGAAAATAGCGGAAGGCCTCGCCGCCGCGCGGGGAGGTGACCGTACCGGCGTCGATTGTCGTGTCATGACCAGCATCATGGCGATTGTCGATCGATTTCTGGACGCCGCCTGGGCAGAGGACGGGCTGGCTGACAGTACGCTGGCTGCCTACAGAAGCGACCTGATCGGGTTTTCCCGGTCAGGTCTTTTTGTATTGGACGGACCCGACGGCCGATGTTTCCGCATCGACGCGGCCGGTTTGCCGGCTCTGCTGGCGAGCAGAATTCGTGCCGGTGCAAGCGTGACCACGCTTCGTCGCCAATTCAGCGCGCTGCGCCGCTTCTGTGGCTGGCTTCGAATACATGGCCACCTATTCTCCGACCCGCTTGAAGGACTGGATCCCCCGAAACAGCCCCGGCGTCTTCCCGGCGTGCTGAGTGAGCGTCAGGTCGATGCGCTGCTGTGCGCGCCGGATACGCAAACGCCGCTCGGCCTGCGCGATCGTGCGATCCTGGAGGTCCTTTATGCCTCCGGCATGCGCGTCAGTGAACTCACCTCCATCGAGCTGCCGGACGTGAACTTCCGCCAGGGGCTGATCCGGGTCACGGGAAAAGGCGGGAAAGACCGTCTGACGCCGCTGGGGGAACAGGCCCTCTCCTCGTTGCAGCGGTGGTGTGACGGACCGCGCCGCGACTGGCTCGGGAAGCCTCCCAGCGACGCGCTGTTCACGAGCTCGCGCGGAACAGGGCTGACCCGCCAGGCCGTCTGGCATCGCATTCGCGTTCACGCCCTTCAGGCCGGCATTTCTTCCGCGGTATCGCCGCACAAGCTGCGTCATTCTTTCGCCACTCATCTGCTCGATCACGGTGCCGATCTTAGAGTCGTTCAGCTTTTGCTGGGTCACGCCGACCTGGCCACCACTCAGATATATACCCACGTGGCCAGCGCAAGGATGAAGTCACTGCATGAACAACACCATCCTAGGGGCTGAATCTGCCTGGGTTCGAGTTCGATTTGCGCGTTCGTCCGGAACTTCAACTTGTGCAACTGTTCCAACCGTCCGTGAAGCTCTGGTCTGAAGTCTGCGACGCGAGCGGATACAATGCCGCGAGTTCCCGGTCAGGTCCACGGCTGGCCCCATCAATCGAACGGAGAGTCTATTTGTGAATCGGATATTTAAATTCATGGTTCTGGTGCTGCTAATGCCCATGCTGGCCGCCGCCGACGACTATGACCAGGTGCGCGAACGTCTGAGTACACTGGTCGATGGCGAAATCGACATCAGCATCGCTGAATCGCCGCTTCCGGGCATTCTGCAGGTTCGCCTGGGTTCGGATATCGTCTACATGACCAGCGACGGCCGCTACCTGTTGCAGGGACGGGTGCTCGATCTCGATACCCGCCAGGACATTACCGACCAGGCCAAGAGCCAGATTCGTCGCGAACTGATCGACGGCATCGATTACGACCAGCTGATTTCCTACGGCGCAGAAGACTCGGAGTTCGAAATCATCGTGTTCACCGATGTCGACTGTGGGTATTGTCGCCGACTGCATCAGCAGGTCGACGAATACAATGCTGCCGGGATTCGGATCAGCTACGCGGCATTTCCGCGGGCCGGCGCTGGCTCGGAAACGTTCCGAAAGATGACGTCGGTATGGTGTTCGGATGATCAGCAGGCGGCAATGGACCTGGCCAAGGGCGGCGGTACGCCCGAGCCTGTCGATTGCCAGGCACCGGTCGCCGATCAGTACCAACTGGGGCAATCGGTCGGCGTCACCGGTACTCCCGCGCTCGTCACGCCCGGCGGCGATCTGATCCCCGGCTATGTTCCGCCCAATGACCTCAGAGTGCGTCTGGAGCAGCTCGCAGCGCAGAACAACGCGGAGTAATCCGCACGCATCACGCAACTTCGCAGCCCGTACCGGGCCTGGATGCACAGGCCCGGCTCGGGCTCCGACAGACCGGAGCCCGCCTCACGCGGGCGCTGTCTTTCGGTGTTCGGAAACTCGATCGGTATCCATGGCCACGGCCGGTCGCATGATGATTCCGGTCTGAAGGGATACACTGGGCCGTTATACTTGCGGTCCTGTCGCGATCACGGTCCGGTAACGCTCATGCATTTCCTCCTCGGGCTGGAAAGCCTGCCTGCATTCCAAACCCGCCGCAAGGCCGACGCGCTTGCCGCTGTGCTGGGCGACCCGGTTTCACTATCGATCCGCGAATTCTTCCTGTTGGCGGCCCGCCCGCCCGATGAACAGCAGCAAGCGCGCCTGAATCGCCTGCTGCACGCCGAGCCGATGCCGTCCGACGGGTCTGGCGGCGGAATCGTTCTGGTCGTGCCGCGCTACGGTAGCCGCAGTGCCTGGTCGAGCAAGGCCGGCGACATCCTCGCTCGCTGCGGTTTCGACAGGCTCGGCCGTATCGAGCGGGGATTGAGGATCGAGTTCGAAGGATGCACCGGCAGGGATCTGACCGCGCCGGCTCGCCAAGTTCTGCACGACCGCATGACCGAATCGATGGTGGATTCCCTGGACGACCTGCTGCACTGGTTCGATCCGCCGCCTGCCGGCGCGTTGATCGAAATCGAACTGGGGTCGGATCCCGCCGGCGCGCTGGCCGGCGCCAATCGGGACTACGGCCTGGCACTCAACCAAGACGAGATCGATTACCTGGCAGATGCTTACAGGCGGATTGGCCGCAACCCCACAGACGCCGAACTCATGATGTTCGCCCAGGCCAACTCCGAGCATTGCCGCCACAAGATTTTCAATGCCGCCTGGCAGGTCGACGGCAATTCCTGCCAGGGCAGTCTGTTCGGCATGATCCGGAATACCCACGCAGCAACGCCGGATGGCGTGTTGACGGCTTACGACGACAATGCGGCCGTGATCGAGGGTTTCGATGCAACGCTGTTCCACCCGGCTGCGGCAACGTCGAGTTGGGCCGAGAAGCGGTGCCGCCTGCATGCGCAGATCAAGGTCGAAACGCACAACCACCCGACCGCCATTTCGCCGGACCCGGGCGCGGCGACCGGCGCCGGCGGCGAGATCAGAGACGAAGCGGCCACCGGTCGCGGCGGCCGTCCGGTGGCCGGTCTGGCCGGTTTTTGTGTGGGCGACCTGAGAATTCCGTCGCATCCGATGGCGTGGGAACAAGCCCCTTTGCCGCCGGGCCGGATCGCGACGCCGCTCGATATCATGCTGGAAGGGCCGATCGGCGCGGCTCGATTCAACAATGAATTCGGTCGGCCCAATCTCAGCGGTTACTTTCGGACGTTCAGCCGACAAATAGACGCTCGGCTCTGGGGTTACTACAAACCGATCATGCTGGCCGGCGGCATGGGCACGATTGCCGAAGGCCAGACCGAAAAACACATGCTCCAGCCCGGCTATCGCGTGATCGTTCTGGGCGGACCCTCGATGATGATCGGGCTCGGCGGCGGCGCCGCCTCCAGCCTGCACTCCGGTCAGTCGTCCGAACAGCTCGATTATGCCTCGGTACAGCGCGCCAACCCCGAGATGCAGCGTCGCGCACAGGAAGTCATCGACCAGTGCTGGATGCTTGGCGAAGATAACCCGATCGCGTCGATTCACGACGTCGGCGCCGGCGGCCTTTCAAACGCCATTCCCGAGTTGCTGCACGACGGCGGCGTCGGCGGGCGTCTCCAGCTCCGCGCGATTCCGACGGCGGATCCCTCCATGTCGCCGATGGCGATCTGGTGCAATGAATCCCAGGAGCGCTATGTCCTGGCCGTTTCGGAGCAGGGCCTTGAACTGCTCGAACGGGTTTGTCGGCGCGAGCGCTGCCCGATGGCGGATCTCGGGCCGGCCACCGCAGCGCATGTTCTGCGCGTCGACGATTGCCTGGACGACCACCACCGCGAGGGCGGCCGGAATGGTCATCGTGAAACCGCGCGCGCGCCGGTCGATCTCGATCTTGACGTGCTGCTCGGCAAGACGCCCGGGCTCGAAATCCGCGCGACCAGCCTTGAACCGCCAGTGCGCGACGACGGCGTCGCCGGCATCGACCTGAACGAAGCGGTCGATCGCGTGCTTCAGGTGCCGGCGGTGGGCAGCAAACAGTTCCTGATCACCATCGGCGACCGAACTGTCGGAGGCCTGAGCGCGCGCGACCAGATGGTGGGGCCGTGGCAAGTGCCGGTGGCCGACTGCGCAGTCACTCTTACCGATTACCGCGGCTATACCGGCACCGCAATGGCGGTAGGCGAGCGCACGCCGCTTGCGGTCTGGAATGCGCCGGCATCCGGGCGCATGGCGGTTGCCGAAGCGCTGCTCAACCTGTCCGGTACGCCGCTGCGTGGCCGCAACCGGATCAAGCTTTCGGCCAACTGGATGGCAGCTGCGCGTGCGCCCGGCCAGGACGCGGCCTTGCGCGCGACCGTGGAAGCCGTGGCCGACGGTTTCTGCCAGGCACTGGATCTGGCCATTCCGGTCGGCAAGGATTCGCTGTCGATGCAGACGCGCTGGCAATCCGGCGGAGCCGAACATGCGATGATCGCCCCGGTTTCCCTCAACGTCACGGCATTTGCGACAGTACCGGACGTGCGCGCCTGCATCACGCCGGAACTCCGCCGCAATTGCGGCCAGACCGACCTGCTGCTGCTCGCGCCGCCGGGCCGGCGCCTGGGTGGATCTGCCCTGGCCATGGCATTCGGTCGCGAACTGGGCGCGGTCCCGGATGTAGACGAACCGCGCTTGCTGGGGGTGCTGTTCGACACGGTGCAATCGCTGGTGGCCGAAAAGCGCCTGCTGGCGCTGCACGATCGTTCCGACGGGGGGGTGGCGACCACGGCGCTGGAAATGGCGTTGGCCGGTCATGTCGGCGTGGCACTGGAACTGCCGCCCGATTGCGACCCGGTCTCGTTTCTTTTCAACGAGGAAATCGGCCTGGTCGTGCAGTGCCGGGCCGATCAAACCGATTCGGTGGTCGAGGCGCTGGAGCGGGCCGGGCTGGCGCAGTGGACGAGCCGACTCGGGCGCGTGATCGAAGAGGGCGGTCCTGGCGCCGGCAGACTGTCGGTGGCGCACGGCGAGGCCACGATTCTCGACCGGGAGCTGGCCGATCTGAACCGGCTCTGGGCGGCCACCAGCTATCGCCTGCAGCGGCTGCGCGACAATCCCGATTGCGCCGACCAGGAGTACGCTGCGCTGGCGGACTGGCATCGCCCGGGTCTGCAGCCGGTCGTCACCTTCGAGCGCGCCGCGCCCGCGGCCAGCAGACGCGCCCGGCCGAGAGTGGCCGTGTTGCGAGAGCAGGGCGTCAACGGCCAGCGCGAGATGGCCATGGCATTTCATATGGCCGGATTCGAAGCCGTCGACGTGCACATGACCGATCTCGAGACCGGTCGTCGTCGGCTCGACGAGTTCCATGGGCTGGCCGTGTGCGGCGGATTTTCGTTCGGCGACGTGCTGGGCGCAGGTCGCGGCTGGGCCCGCTCGATTCTGTTCAACGAGACAATGCGCGACCGGTTCCAGCGGTTCTTCGAAGACCGCAACAAATTCGCGCTGGGCGTCTGCAACGGCTGCCAGGTATTGTCGTCACTGGCCGACATCATCCCCGGCAGCGACCACTGGCCGCGCTTCATTCACAACCGTTCGCGCCAGTTCGAGGCGCGCCTGAGCCTGGTCGAAATCGTCGAGTCACCGTCCATGATGCTCGCCGGCATGGCCGGCTCGCGCCTGCCGGTGGCGACCGCCCATGGCGAGGGGCGGGCCGAATTCGGCGAGGCTGCAAATGTGCAAAAGGCGCCGGTGGCCGTGCGCTACGTCGATAGCAGCGGCGCGCCCGCCAGGAACTATCCGGACAACCCGAACGGATCTCCCGACGGCGTGACCGGATTGTGCAACGCGGATGGGCGGGTTACGATTCTCATGCCGCATCCGGAGCGCTTGTTGCGTGCGGTCAATTACTCTTGGGCGCCTGACCGGTGGCGCGAAGAGACGGGTGACTGGTCGCCCTGGATGCGAATGTTCGAGAACGCCCGCGCGTGGCTGGACTGAGCGCAGGCAAGATTCCAGACGAGGGGAGCGGCATGAGCGAAAATCCGAACGAATCCGGCGACGCTTCGAGCCCGGACGATGACAGCGATGAGGGCAATCCGGTCAAGGAGATGTTCCTGCTGGCGGCGCTGTATCTGCCACTGGGCTTTTTTCTGTGGTTTTCTTTCGGCAGCGCGCTGATGTGGTTGCCCGCCCGGTTGGCGGAGTTCGCGCTGACCGGCCTTTTTCCGGGCCTGATCGACGGGGTGGTGCAACTGGGCTACCGGCTGGAAATCCAGACGGCCATTCGGATGGAACGGATGGTCGAAGGCCGGGTCGCGTTGCTCAACAACGACGTCAATCCGATGATTTACGCCTGGGGCATGGCGCTGCTGTTCGGCCTGATCATGGCGACGCCGATGGCTTTGCGGCGGCGGGCGCTGCAGATGCTGATTGCCTACCTGGTCATTTGCCTGGTCACGGCCTGGGGCGTGTTCTGGCAGACCTGGGTCGATCTGGCTTTCCAGCTGGGTCCGGAGGCCGCGGCTGCAGTCGCGGAAACGGGCATGTCGCCCACCGTGATTGCACTTTGTTACCAGCTGGGTTACCTGATGCTGCCGGCCGTCGTGCCGCTGGCGACGTGGATTCTGATGAACCGGCCGTTTCTGGAGAAAGTCGCCTTCGATCGCGGACGCTGAACCTGTGACCGATCGCGTTGTCGATATCTGCGGCCAGTTTGCGCCGATGCATTACATATAATCACCCGATGGAAACCGAAGCGATTACCGCAACCGATCACACCGACCTGCTGCCGCAGGTGGGCGACCACCTGGAAGACAGGGCCGCGGAGCTGTGCCGCCTGATGATCGAACAGGGCCGGCTCAGGCGCGAAGACCTGAATCGCGCCCGCACCTATCGCGAGCAGCACGGCGGCAACCTGCTCACTTTGCTGGTCCGGCTGGGGCTTGTCTCGGAACGCGACCTTGCCGTTGCGCAATCCGAGCTGCTCGAGATTCCGCTTTGCATGGACAAGGACTATCCCGAACAGGGCCCGTCGCTGGATTCGGTGTCGGTGCGGTTCATGAAACAGCAGCACCTGGTGCCGATTCGCGTCGACGACGACGATCTGGACGTGGTCATGGCCGACCCCCAGAACCCGGCCATGCTCAAGGCGCTGAAAATGGCCTCGGGGCTGAACGTACGCCCGCGGGTCGGCATTGCCTCGGAGATCGACAACACCATCGAGAAGTATTTCGGCGGTGGGCGCAGCGCCATGGGCCAGATTGCCGAGGGCCTGGGCGGCGAAGGCGAGAGCGAGGACGAGGAAAACGTCGAGCACCTGCGCGATCTGGCATCCGAGGCGCCGGTGATCCGGCTGGTCAACCTGATTCTCCAGCGGGCGGTCGAGGCGCGCGCCTCCGATATCCACATCGAGCCGTTCGAAAATCGACTCAAGGTGCGCTACCGGGTCGACGGCGTACTCCAGGAAGTCGAGGCGCCGCCGGCGCGCTCGACCGCCGCGGTGATCTCGCGCGTCAAGATCATGGCCAAGCTCAACATTGCCGAGCGTCGACTGCCGCAGGACGGGCGCATCATGCATCGCGTGCAGGGCAAGGAGCTGGATCTGCGCGTGTCCACCGTACCCACCTCGCACGGTGAGAGCGTGGTCATGCGTATCCTCGATCGCGAGGCGGTCACGCTCGATTTCGGCAGCCTGGGATTCGCCGACGATACCCGCGATGCGTTCATCCATGCGCTTGAAATGCCGCACGGCATCATCCTGGTCACCGGGCCCACCGGCTCGGGCAAGACCACCACGCTCTACACCGCACTTTCGCAGCTCAACTCGCCGGAGCGCAAGATCATCACCGTCGAGGATCCGGTCGAGTACCAGCTCGAAGGGGTCAACCAGATCCAGGCCAAGTCGTCGATCGGCCTGAATTTCGCCGCCGCGCTGCGCGCCATCGTGCGCCAGGATCCGGACGTGATCATGATCGGGGAAATGCGTGACCTGGAAACGGCCAAGATCGCCATCCAGTCGGCTTTGACCGGCCATCTCGTATTGTCCACGCTGCATACCAACGACGCTGCCGGCGGTGTGACACGAATGCTGGACATGGGTGTCGAGGACTATCTCTTGACCTCCACGGTCAACGCCATCATGGCCCAGCGCCTGGTGCGCCGGCTGGACCCGGAAACCCGCCAGCCGTTCCAGGTGCTGCCCGAGATGGTCAAGGAACTCGGCCTGCGTGAATTGACCGACGCCGATCCGATCACGCTCTACCGGCCCGGCACTTCGGAGGTCAGTCCGACCGGGTACAAGGGGCGTTCGAGCATCGTCGAATTGCTGACCATGTCCGACGAGATTCGGCGCATGGTGATGCGCCAGGCGACCTCCGGCGATCTCGAGCGCCAGGCGCGTGCCGAGGGCATGCGCACGATGTACCAGGACGGCATGCGCAAGGCGCTGCTGGGCGTGACCAGCGCCGAGGAAGTGCTGCGCGTGACCCAGGAAGCCTGATGTACCCCGCGAGACAGGCCTTGCAGCTGAACGCTCTCCGACTCGCCAGAAGTTACAGCGTTTCAGGCGGGGTACATTAAATGCCGCTTTTCACTTACAAGGCGGTCACGCCGTCCGGCGAGACGCTGTCCGGTGAAATGGAGGCGCCCAGCGAGGATCTGGTGGTCGCCCACATCCAGGAAACCGGCAATATTCCGGTTCAGACCAAAGAAGTTTCGGCCGGATTCCGGCTCGAAACGCTGTTTCGCGGCCGGCAGGGCCTGACCCAGCGCGAGGTCGGCGACCTCACCGGCCAGCTGGCGACGCTGCTCGGCGCCGGGCTGCCGCTGGACCGGTCGCTGGGCATCCTGGTCGAACTTGCCGAGAACGATCGCGTCGAGCAGACCCTGTCGAAGATTCGCGACCGGGTGCGAGAGGGCATTTCGCTGTCCGAAGCGCTGGAAGAGCGGCACGGTGTGTTCTCGCGGTTTTATATCAACATGGTCAGAGCCGGTGAAATGGGCGGGGCGCTGGACCAGACCCTGGCGCGCATGTCCGAATACCTGGAACGGGCCAAGGAGCTCAAGGACGGCGTGGTCTCGGCCTTGATTTACCCGGCGCTGCTGGTGATCCTGGCGATCGCCTCGCTGATGCTGCTGATGGTCTACGTGATTCCGCAGTTCACCCCGATGTTCGAGGACTTCGGCGGCGAACTGCCGTGGTTGACCCGGGTGGTGATCTTTGCCGGCGACACGCTGAAGAATTTCTGGTGGGGTCTGATCGCGATCATGGTGCTGGCGGCACTGTGGTTTCGCGCGCAGATGCACAAGCCGGCATCGAGGCTGCGCTGGGACGGACGTTTCCTGAACACCAAATGGCTGGGCGATGCGATCGCGAAGATCGAGATGGCGCGCCTGGCGCGCACCACCGGCACCTTGTTGGTCAACGGCGTACCGCTGCTGTCGGCGATATCGATCGCGCGCAACGTCATGACCAACACGGTATTGCGCGAAGACGTCGGCGAGGCGGCCAAGAAGGTCAAGACCGGCGCGCCGCTGGCACGGGCGCTGAACGAGAGCGGACATTTTCCGCGCCTGGCGCTGCAGATGATCAACGTTGGCGAAGAAACCGGCCAGCTCGACGACATGCTGCTCAAGGTGGCCAACACCTATGACCGGGAGGTCCGCACGACCATAGACCGCATCATGGCGATGCTGGTCCCGGCCCTTACGCTGGGCCTGGCCGCGGTGATCGGCATCATCGTGATGTCGGTGCTCATGGCGATCCTCAGCATCAATGAACTGGTGGCCTGAAGCAACGCGCAAAATCGCGATGGGCATGGAATCTTTCGGCTCCGGACTGTCATACTTCCATGTGGAGCAATAACGCAAGGCTGCAATCATGAAAAACTCTTCTCAGGGCTTCTCCCTGATCGAACTGCTGGTCGTTCTGGTCATCCTCGGGCTGATCGCAGGGCTGGTCGTGCCCAACATCATGGGACGTGGCGAGGACGCCAAGGCCCGGACTGCCGTGGCCGAGGTCCAGCGGCTTTCGATGGCCGTCGACGAGTTCTATCTCGACACCGGTCGGGCGCCGCGCGAACTGCGCGAACTGGTCGAGCGGCCCGGCAACGTGTCGAACTGGAACGGTCCGTACGTCAACGAATCGAACCTGAACGATCCGTGGGGCAATCAATACAATTACCGCTTCCCCGGCGAGCATCGCCAGATCGGTCCCGATATCTTCAGCCACGGCCGCGACGGTCAACCGGGCGGCGAAGGGCCGGATGGCGACATCGAGAACTGGAACCTGTGATTTCGAGGCCGCAGGGGCTCGCTGTCCCGACGGCCTGAGACCCGATGTTTCACTTCAAGCGCCAATCTGAGACTTCCATTCATGTCGGTCACCTTCGCGCGCATGGCTTCAGCCTGATTGAACTGATGGTTGTGATGGTCCTGGTGGTCGGTCTGTTCGGACTTGTAGGCACTTCGATCTCCCGTTCGGTGGGCGGTGCGGAGCTGCGCAACGAGGTCCGGGAAATCATCGCGGGCCTGCGCCATACGCGCGGCCAGGCGATCATCAAGCGCAAGGAAATGGTTTTTCGTGCCGATGCCGGCAATATGACCTGGCAGGCGGCCGGGCGCGAGGAGCAGCAGCTTCCGGAAGGGCTGGACATCACCTTGAATACCGCGCGCTCGGAGATGACCGGCGAGAACGCCGGCGGCATCCGGTTCTTTCCCGATGGATCCTCGACCGGCGGCAGCGTGTTGTTGTCGGTCGACGAGCGCAAGTGGTACGTCACGGTCGGCTGGCTGACCGGTGAAATCAGCCAGGACCCACCGGAGGACGCCCGGTGAACACGCTTCAGCATTCCGTAGGAGCGGTTTCCGGCCGCGATCGGTCAGGCCCGGACTGCCAACCGGGCCGGTCGCCGGGCCGTTCCCTGAACGCCGTGCCGTCCGGCCAGCGCGGATTCACGCTGATCGAAGTCATGGCCGCATTCGCGATCTTCGCGGTGCTGTTCGGCGTGATGCTGCAGATTCTGTCGACCTCCATCAGCAATACCCGGCGCTCGGGTGATTTCACCCAGGCCGCGCTGCTGGCCCAGAGCCAGCTCGATATGGTGGGTATCGAGGAGCTGCCGCAGCCGGGTCAGTCCAGCGGTCGCTACAACGACGAGTACAGCTGGGAGTTGATCATAGAGCCCTACCAGATTGCAGACGATCGTGGTGTCGCCTACGAGGACCTGCCGATCGATCTGTACTACGTGGGGCTGACCGTTTACTGGGGAGAGGGGCGCGGCGAGCGCTCTGCGCTGTTCGAGACGCTGCGTTCGGTCGACCGTTTCTATGCCGAACGGCAGCAGCTGGGCGGATGACCAGATTGAGCGCCAACCCAGTGCATCCCGCCGCAGGAGCGGTCTCCGGGCCGCGATCGGCGCGTTGGGCGGGTCGAACCGATCCAGCTCGGGGTGCCGGCAGACAATCGGGATTCACCCTGATCGAGCTTTTGCTGGCCACGGCCCTGATTGCGCTGATCATGGCCATGGCCTACGGCGGATTCCGCGCTGGCGTGCGGGCCACCACCTCGGGAGAGGCGCTGATCGAAGAGACCAATCGCCTGCGCGTGGTCCACCAGTTCATCCGCCGGCAGATCTCGCATGCCCGGCCGCTGATCATCGAGCAGGACAACCAGGACATCATCCGTTTCGAAGGCGAGTCCGAGCGCATCCGGTTCGTCGCCCCGATGCCGGGCTACCTCGGATTCGGCGGACCGTATGTGCAGGAAATCCGGGTCGAGCGCGGCGAGGAGGGCATGGACCTGGTGTTTGCTTTTGCCATGCTCAACGGTTACCAGCCCGGCGACCTGGAGCGCGATGCCCCGGTGACGCTGCTCGAGGATATCGGCCGGGCGGATTTCGAATTTCTCGGCTACGAGGAAGACGGCGAGGCGGTGATGTGGACCGACTTCTGGGAGACCCTCGACCAGATCCCGCTTTCGGTCTCGTTGCGGCTGGCCATGCAGCGCGACAACGGGCTCTTCTTTCCCGAGCTTGTCACGCCGGTGATCATCGACAGCGGTGGGATGGCGTCCCGTAGCGTCGGTCCTGGAGACATCCGCTCCCGGATGCTCGATGCCGGCGGCCAGCGAAATCGGCGGTGATATACATGCATCCACATAGAAACAGGGGCATCGCTTTGATCGTGGTGCTGTGGATGTTGGCATTGCTGACCATCATCATCGGCACTTATGCCGTGCTTGCGCGTACCGAGACCCTTCAGAGCCGGTTTCTGTTCGACACCACGGATGCGCGCTACGCCGCCGAGGCCGGTCTTCATCGGGCAGTGGTGGAATTGCGCAATCCGGACATGGAAACGCGCTGGGTCGCCGACGGTCGACCCTATGAATTCGGGTTCGGTGACGCGCGTGTCGAAGTTCGCATTACCGACGAGACCGGGCTGATCGACGTCAATGCCGCCGCACAGGGCAATCCGGATTTGCTGATCCGCCTGTTCGTCTCGATCGGGCTGAGCGAGCAGGACGCGGAGTTGATGACCGCCGCGATTCAGGATTGGGTCGACGCAGACGATCAGGCGCGGGTGATGGGTGCCGAGGATCAGGAGTATGCGAACGAAGATCTGCCGTATGGGCCGGCCAATGCGGCGTTCGGCACCATCGAGGAACTGCAGCAGGTCATCGGCATGAGCTGGGCGCTGTTTCGCGCCGTCGAGGGCAGTCTGACCGTGCATTCCGGCCGAGCGGACTTCAACCCGGCTTTTGCGCCGCAAAGCGTGCTCAGGACGTTGCCGGAGATGGACGAACAGGCTGCGCAGTTGTTTATCGACGAGCGCTCGCAGTATCATCCCGGGGATCAGATGCAGTTGACGCTGCCCGATGGTTCGCTCGTCAATCAGCGTGGAAGCGGATTGACCCATACCATCGTCAGCCGGGCCACGCTGGAAAGCGGGACCTGGAATGAAATCGAGGCCACGATCAGGCTCGGCACCGACAGCCGGGGCCGGCCATTCCGTATTGTGCGCTGGAAAGACAACCAAACCGAATCGAGTTGATGCAGCAGATTGCCGAAAATATTCGCGAACGAGTTCGCCAGAGATACCGCGCGACGCCGATACCGGCGTTTCTGTCCTGGTGGGGCCGCGAACTCGGTACGCTGGTGCCGGATCGGCTCTCGCGACGGTTGATGCCGCCGAAACCCCAGTTGTGGCTCGTCCCCGCCGAATCCGGCGGCGGCGATTACCGGATCTGGCGGGCCGACGGCGAACCCCGGGTGCTGGATGTGTTTGGCGCCGGCGAGGACGCGCAGTTGCTGCGGGGGCGATGGCGCGACATTCTTGCGGAGTTTCGCGACGGTCGACCCGAAGTCCGGCTTTGTCTGCACGAAGATCAGGTGCTGGCCCTGCCGGTCGAAATGCCGGCGGCGGTCGAAGGGAATCTCGATCAGGCGCTGCGTTATCAACTCGATCAGATTTCACCGTTTCGCGCCGACCAGGTGGTTCTCGATCATCGGGTCGAACGCCACGATCCCGATCACGCCAGGATCGAAGTCACGCTCAGGATCGTGCCCAACGAGGATCTGGAGCCCTTGCTCGAGCGCGCCCGCGCATTCGGCGCAGTCGTGCACGCGGTCGATACCCTGGCCGGCGAAGATCCGCCGAGGCCGGAAGGTTTCAACCTGCTGCCCGAATCCAGGCGTCCCCGCTACGTGCATGCCCGGGCGCGGTTCAACCTGCTGCTTGGCGCCGGCCTGATCGTGGTGCTGGCGCTGGTGATGGCGCAGACCGTGATCCTGCGCGAGCGCACCGTATCGACGTTGCGCGCCGAGGCCGAGGCGCTGGGCATGGAGGCCCGGCGCGTGATGCAGCTGCAGCAGGCCTTCGAGGACACCCTGCTGGCGGCGAACTTCCTGGCCGAAAAGCGGGCGTCGCAGCCGGCGGTCATCGAGCTGATGGATGAACTGACCCGAATCCTGCCCGACGACATCTGGCTGCAGCAGTTCCAGCTGCAGGGTTCGGAGCTGCGCATCCAGGGCCAGGCCGACGGGTCCCAGCGCGTCATCGGGCTGCTGGCCGAGTCCGAGCTTTTCGAGTCTCCGGAAATCACCGGTGCGATCAGCATAGACCCGAGGAGCGGCCAGGAGCGTTTTCGCTCCCAGGTTCAGGTGGTCACCGAGCCTGTCGCCGATGCCGATGAATCCGGCGAGGCAGGTTCATGAAGCTGCTGCCGGACCGCGAACAATCCCGTCCGCTTGCCATCGGGCTGCTTGCGGTTGCCCTGATGCTGGTATATTTTGTCGGGTTTCACTGGTTCGTGATGCGCCACGTTTCGCTCAGCGGCGAAATCAACGACCTGGAACGGCAGATCGCGCGCTTCAAGGGCGCGGTCGAGATGGCCGAGCCCATGCGCGAGCGTTTGAACGATCTTCGCGCCTCACAGATGGACAGCGCCCTGTTTCTCGACGGCGACGACGCCAACATCGCGACCGCCGAGCTGATACGCATGCTGCGCGACTGGGTCGAAAGAAGCGCCGCCGACGCCGAGCTTTGCAGCATCACCAATACTTCGCCGCGCCGATATACCGATCCGGAGCGGTTTCGCTCGGTGCGTGTCAACGTCAGAATGCAGTGCCCGCTGGACGACTTCGTGCGTGTTCTTCATGAAATGGAAAGCGGTGTGCCGCTGGTATTCATCGACAACATCATGATCAATCAGCGCCTCACCCCGGATCAGCGCAACCGACGCGGAAGCAGCCCTTACGGCCAGCTCGATATCCGCTTCGAAATGTACGGCTACATCAACCAGCCCGGCGCCGGAAACGATATATGAATCTCGATACCCGGAAGAATCTGTTGAGCGTCATGCTGATGGCCGGTATCGGTTTTCTGGTTTTGCTGGCGCTGGCCTCGTTTCTGCTGTTGGGCAGGGGTGATGTGGAATCGATCGAACCGGTGCGCACGGCGGGGTCGGTCATCGACAGGCCCGTGGCGCAGAACCCGGCGCTGGGCGATTTGTCCGAATACGCCGCGATCGTCGAGCGTCCGATGTTCTTCGCCGACCGTCAGCTTCCGGTCATCGAGCTGGCGGGAACGGACGATGGGACGGAGGCTGAACCGGAGCCCGAACCCGAGGTCGAAATTCCGGAACTGGGCGCGACGGTGGCCGGCATCATCATTACGCCGGAGCTGAAGCTGGCGATGGTGACCGACGATTCCACCAACGAGACGCTGGTGCTGCGCGAAGGCATGGCGATGGCCGGGGAAAAGTCGGCCTGGAAGATCACGCAAATCCGTTCCAGAGGCGTCCAGTTCGAGACCGAGGACGGACAGACCGAGGATCTCGAGCTCGAAGTCGAGACCAGTGCGCTGAAGGCGGGCGCGCAGCCGACCCGACAAACGGCACAGGCAAGTGAGCAGGCGCCGGATCAGGATGCGCCGCCCGAGCAGGCAGGCGGTGAAGACGCCGACGCCCAGGCGCGCGCCCGCGCCGAGGAAATCCGCCGGCGCGTCGCCGAGCGGCGGGCACAGTTGCGGGCCGAAGCGGAAAGGCGGTCGCGCGAGCAGGATGACGGCGGCTGAGAAAGGCGCCGGAAGCATGCAATAAAAACTCATAACGAATCAGACGGAATTCTCTCGAATGGCATTTGATCATCACCAGTCCAATCCGCTCCGGTCGGGGTCGGCAATCCTTGCGGCCATCGTGCTTGTGGCGCTGCTTGGCGCTTGCGCCACCACGCCTGCGCCGGACGATCCAACCAATCCGGCCCGTCCCTCGGGCCCGCAGGTCAGCCAGGATGACGGTGACGAGGGGCCGCTGGATCTGGCCGGTTCCGAAGACGAAGACCAGGAAGCGGCATTCTCCGGCAGTGAAAAATTTCCCGGCAGCGGGGTATTCATCAATCGCGAGGCGGCCGAGCGCCAGCGGCCTCCCAGCGACGGCGAAGGCGCGGTCACGCTGAATTTCGAGGGTCAGGGTATTCAGGAGATCATCCATGCCGTGCTGGGCGAGATCCTGCAGGAGAATTACGTGATCGCGCCGGGTATTTCGGGTGAGGTGACTTTCTCCACGGCAAGACCCGTGACCCAGGACCAGGTGCTGCCGATTCTGGAAATGCTGCTCAGGTGGAACGGGGCGACCCTGGTCTGGCGCGACGACCGGTTTCACGTGCTGCCGGTCTCCGACGCCATTCGCGGCAACCTGACGCCGCGGCCGGCCAACGGCCAGCTGCAGCGGGGCTACCAGGTGGTCGCGGTACCGCTTGAATACATCTCGCCGGAACAGATGCAGCTGCTGCTGGAGCCGTATGCGCGCGAGGATGCGGTGCTCAGCGCGGACAACGCGCGCAGCCTGCTGGTGCTGGCCGGCAATCGGTCCGAACTGCAGAACTACATGCAGATCGTCGAAACCTTCGATGTCGACTGGCTCAAGGGCATGTCGGTGGGCATGTTCCAGATTCAGCGCATTGAAGTGGCCGACCTGGTCACCGAACTCGAGGAGCTTCTGGGCGGTGAAGACAGCCCGCTGGCCGGCATGTTTCGCATCATGCCCCTGGAGCGGCTCAATTCGATCATGGTGATCACGCCCAACGATCACTACCTGAACGAGATCGAAAGCTGGATCGAGCGGCTGGACCGTTCCAGCCCCGAGGCCGGAAGCCGCTTGTACGTTTACCGGGTCAAGAACCTCGACGCCGAGGTGCTGGCCGGCTACCTGGCCAACGTGTTCGGCGGCGAGGGCGGCGGCGGTCGATCGACGGCGCGCCAGGATCGGGGATCGCTGGCGCCGGGACTGGAAACCGCCCAGGCCAGCTCGGTCAGCGAATTTCAGAACCAGACCGGACCGCAGGCGCGCGAGCGGCAATCTTCCGGCGGCGGTGGAGGTGCCGGCACCGTGACGCTCGGAGAAGACGGCGACGTACGCATTACCGCGGTACTCGAAACCAACTCGCTGCTCATCCAGGCCTCGCCCAGCGATTACGATTCGATTCTCAACGCCATCGAGCGGCTGGACGAAGAGCCGCTGCAGGTCCTCATCGAGGCCCAGGTGCTGATCGTGGCCCTGACCGACGAGCTTCAGTACGGCGTGTCCTGGTTCCTGGCCAATTCGCTGCCCGACGAGGACGGATTCCCGGGTTTGCCCGGAGAGAGTCGGTTCGTCGATTCGTCGGCGGCCAACAACTTCCAGTTCGGCGCCGGCGGCAGTTTTCTCGGCGCCATCGCCGATTCGGTGGGCGACGACTTCGTCAGCGCCACGATCAGCGCGCTGGAGTCGGTTTCCGACGTGCGCACCATCTCGGCGCCCTCGCTGATGGTGCGCAACAATTCCGACGCCAAGATCAACGTCGGCACCCAGGTGCCGATCCAGTCGACCAGCTTTACCGGCAATACCAACACCGTGTTCGGTTCCACCCAGTTCCTGAATACCGGCGTCATCCTGTCGGTCACCCCGCGCGTGAATCCCGGCGGTCTGGTCTACCTGACGGTGAGCCAGGAAGTGTCTTCGCCGGGCGAGCGGGCCACCCCGGAGAGCAATCCCGCGATCAACACCCGGACGATCGAAACCGAGGTCGCGGTCCAGTCCGGCCAGACCATCGTGCTCGGCGGCCTGATCGAGGAAACCACCAACAAGGGCCGCAGCGGAGTGCCGTTTCTGCAGCGCATTCCCGGGCTCGGTGCCTTGTTCCGCAGCACCAACGACAGCCTCAATCGCAGCGAGACGCTGGTGCTGATCACGCCCACCGTGGTCGAAAGCACCGCCAAGCTCGAGCGCGTCTCGCGCGAGTTCAGCCGCAAGTTCCGCGGACTGGATCCGCTGCCGGAGAGCATGGCGGACGACGAACCCGCGGAGGACCGGTAATTCGACGACCGGACCCGGCCACTGATTCACCCCAACTTTCAGCTATCAGGACAATGCTTTTCAATGAGATCTAAAACCATGAAAATCAATAACCTATTCATCGTCATCGGCTTGAGCTTCCTGCTTTCCGCGTGCAGCGAACCGCGCACCCCGGAGGACATCGTGGCCGAGCGCGCCCAGGCGCGCTGGGACGCGCTGATCGCCAAGGACTTCGATCAGGCCTGGAGCTATTACTCGCCCGGTTTCAGGGCCCAGAATCCGGCGTCATCGTTTGCCGGGACCATGCAGAGTCGGCCGATCCGCTGGGACAGCGCTGAAATCCGCTCCGTCGAATGCGCCGAGGCGGGCACTTGCACGGTCGTGGTGTCGGTAGCGTATACTGCAATTGGTGCACCGGGACCTCTGGCCGATATGCAGAACGAGCGCCCGCTCAACGAAACCTGGGTGGAACTCGAAGGTGAGTGGTGGTACTCGTATAAAGAGTGACCGCCGAAAAAGCCCCGGAGATGCGCTTGATTTGCAATCGGTGCTGGTGTACGATATTCTTGCAATTTACCGGGGTCGCGCCGCTGAGAGGGCGTGTCCGGGATTGCTCTGACAGAGCCCTGTGAAATAAACCTAGGAGTGTTGTAATGAAAAGAAATACCTTGACGGCCGCAATTCTTGCGGGTGTAACAGGTGTCGCGGGAATGGTTAACGTCTCGCACGCCGTCAACCTCAACCCGGACGGCCTCGGCCAAGTCCTTCTGTATCCGTTTTACACCACGCGTGGCGGCAACGACACGCTGATCTCGGTTGTCAACACGACCACCGAAGCCAAGGCGGTAAAGGTTCGCTTCATCGAAGCTTTGAACTCGCGCGAAGTGCTCGACTTCAACCTCTACCTGTCGCCGTTCGACGTCTGGACCGCTGCCCTGACCCTGAATGAAGCCACCGGTGGTGGTCGCATGGTCACCGCAGACAGGTCCTGCACCGTTCCGTACTTCGTAGGCGAAGGCGGCGGCGTCGGCATCCAGGAGTTCCTGCCGTTCCAGTACACCGGCGACAACTTCGATGCAGGCCCGCAGACCCTCGAGCGTACCGCTTCCGGCTACATTGAATTCATCGAAATGGGTTCGATTCCGGATGCATCCGTGTTCTTCGATGCGATCAAGCACGTCAACGGCACCCCGCGTTCGGGCGGCCCGTTCGGCGCACCTTGCGACGTCATCGTCGGCGCATGGCTCACCGGCGGCACTTGGGACACCAACGCCCAGGCCGGCTTGGCTGACGCCACCGGCGGTCTGTTTGGCACCGGTTCCATCGTCAACGTTGAAGACGGCACGCTGCTGTCCTACGACGCCACGGCGATCGACGCGTTCTGGGCAGTTGGTCAGATCGAGCACACGAACCCGGGCTTCATTACCCCGAACCTGAACTCGACCACCAACACGATGAGCAACGTGTTCAGCAACGGCCAGGTCGTTACCGACACCTGGGATCTCGGTGTGCAGGCTGTCAACGCCACGATCACCTTCGATCAGCTGATGAACGAGTACAACGTCAATCCGGCACTGGCCGCTCGCTCGGAGTGGGTTGTGACCTTCCCGACCAAGGGCTTCCACACTGACCTTGCGTTCGGTGGAAACTACGTTGGCCTCACGGGCGACCCGGTTCCGCCGTTCACCGACGTCTGGACGTTCTTCTCGGACTTCAGCCTGAGCCCGGCC
This sequence comes from uncultured Halomonas sp., assembly GCA_964476005.1. Lineage (GTDB taxonomy): Bacteria > Pseudomonadota > Gammaproteobacteria > Xanthomonadales > Wenzhouxiangellaceae. Next base: position 12,806 of record CAYYZR010000007.1, on the reverse strand, counting down.
TGCGAATCGATGGATATCGATTTCTGGGATCGCGAAGAGCGCACCCAGCAGCAGGGCCTGATCGTTTCGCCGCCGCCGCCTGTGCAGGGCTTCCAGCTTTGCCGTGAGGCCAACGTGATTCGCTTCTCCTCTGATGCGAGCCTGCCGGCCTCTACGGAAATTCTGAAGGAGCCGCAGCGCAGCAGCAGCGCGCTGACCTACACGAACTTCGGTCTTCCGTCGGGCTTCAACGCCGGCTGGCTGCAGTTCAACTTCGGCAACGTCCCGTCGAGCGCGGGTGGTGGCGAGCGTTTCGCAGTCTCCCAGGATGGCACCGCATACTTCGGTCTGCCGGTCATCGGCTTCTGGGCGCAGCGCTTCACCAATGGTCTGCTGACGACCGATGCTGGTGACAACGTTCTGGCCAACTACGCCGGTTCGTACGATCACAAGGGCAGCCGTCGTATTACCCAGCTGCAGCCGCAGTAAAATCGGCAGTCGATCGATCGTCGCCTGACGATCGGTTTTCTGCAGATGCACAATCATGGGCCACCCACCGGGTGGCCCATTTTTATTGAACATGCTTTATTGAACTATTCGTTTCCGCTTAATGTCCTATTAACCGTTCCCCGTGCATACTTGCACCTGCTTGAACTATTTCCGCAAATGCGACGCAGTCGATTGTACGGCTCGCCGGATTTGCTATATCATTTAACGACTTATCCAAACTTATTCGCGTGAGTATCTACATGATCAGCACATCAAATCTTGGACGCACTTTCGTGATGGCCACCGCCTTCGCGTTCAGTGCCTTTGCCTTGGCGCAAGATTCCTCCATCACGATCTCCGACGGAAGCAACCAGTGTTCGGCCTCGCTCGTCGATCTTCAGGTCGATACGGCGACCGGCGACGTGACCGCCAACGTGGTTTCGCTGTCCGACTGTGCCGGTCCTGCCACGCCGGAGATCACCTCCTTCGTGGTCAACGGCAGTCCGACGGGAACGACGGTCGACGAAGGCATCAATGTGGGGGTGAGCTGGACTTCCGTGAATACCAGCGGCTGCACGGCCGGCGGTACGCTGCCGTCCTGGTCTAGCCAGGGCTCCAGTCTGGATCCCTCTGGAACCTTTTCCGCATCGACGACCGGCCTGGCCAATGGTTCATACACGTTGACGCTGTCGTGTGCCTCCGCGTTGGGCCCCATCTCCGCGTCGAACAATCCGACCGTCACGGTCCAGAATTCCTCCACCACGGGGAGCTGTGCTACCCGTCCCCCGGTGCCGCTGACCCGCGCGACAAGCATCGTGACCGATGGCACCGACAACGCACGTTTCTTCGACAGCGTTTTCGGGCCTTTCCCTGGAACCAACAATACCAAGCCAATCAAGATCGAACGGATCAAATACGCGGCCATGGAATTCACGACCGATGGAAGCATTTCACCAAACGCGACGGGGGACATCGAGAGCAATGTTCTCCAGCCGCTTGGTTCGAATACCGCAAGCGGCGCCCAGGTGCATAGGATGTGGTCGATCTCGAAATGCCCCGGCGATTTCCGCAAGCACGTGCTCGACCAGGAAATGGGCCCTGGCTGCGTAAAAGGCGGCTTAGGTTCCTTGTCCGCCCAGGCTGCGTTCAGGTTCGGTGGAGCCAACTTCGTGAATGACACGAACGTATGCGCGCTGGAGCCGAACACAACATACTTCGTGAACCTGCTGTATACCAGCCAGGAGCCGCCGACGACCGAGCAGGAACACAATGCGCTGGAGTCCACCTGTCCGGAACTGTTCTGCGGCAACATCATGGCCTCCTCAGGTAGCGGATTTTAAAGATGGGTTACAAGCGAACTTATTGGAGCAGCCACGCGCTGCTCCTTCTTTTTGCCGTCGGGTGCCTGGCTGCGACACCAGCAACCGGGCAGGAAACGAACCCAGCGCCGATCGAGTTGAGCGTAAAGGCGTCCGGCGAGACATTTGCCACCCGTGGCCGCGCCCTTGTGACGCATGACGACATCGACAACTACCTGCTGCAGCGGGTCCCGGAAGAGCATCGGTCGGGCTTCCTCATCGATGCGGATCGGATCGGCACCATGGTCGAGAACCTGGCTCTGCCCCGGCAGCTTGCCGTCCGTGCGATGGCTGATGGGCTCGATCAGGACGCGAAGGTGCAGGCCAAGATGCTCCAGGGCCTGGTGACTCTTCTTGCCGACGAATACATGGCGCGTTATTTCGAGGCGCAGGCGCTGGACGATTACGAAGTCGTCGCCCGCGAGTTGTACCTCACCTCCGATCGGAAAAGCGAAGGCACGCTTGATTTTTCGCAAATACTGATCGTGCCCGATGAAAGCCGAATGCTCGATTCGCTCGAGAATGTAACGACTGTAGCGAAGCGTGTCCGGAATGCGCCGGAAGAATTCGACGAAATCGACCTGGCTGCGAGCGCGAGCGCCGCACTGAGAACCGACAGGCGCCTGTTCACGGATGTCAAGCCGCCACGCCTGAACGAGGCCGTGCGTGATACTTTGCTCGCAATGGATCCCGGTGAAATTTCGGGCCCCGTGCAATCCCAGTTCGGTTGGCATATCCTTCGACTGGAGCAATACCATGCGCCGGAGCGGGTCGATTTCGAGGAAGTCCGGGAGCAGTTCATCGCACAGGCTCGCGCCGAGCACCGCGAACGCGTCGAAGGCAAGCTACTGGCCGATCTCCAGGCGGTTCCGCTGGAAATTACCGAAGACGCAGTCCGCAAGCTGCTGGCGCGCTACGACGCCGACTTCGGCGCATTGAGCGGCGGCAACTAAGATTACAATTCAACGTGAAATCCGGCCTTAGCGGCCGGATCTTCAGCCGTTAAAGCGCGTCTCCAATTTCCAAAGGCCCACTGGTGCCCTCCACCATTCAAGAACAACTGAGTCTCCTGGCCCGTCTCACGAAACGCGAGCTGGGAAGCCGATTCAGCGCGGGCGGTGGCGGCTGGGTCTGGGTGATCATCCAGCCGCTGCTTCTGCTTGCGGTCTACTCCGTAGTCTTCGGCGTCATCTTTCGGGCCCGTGCGCCCGAGGCGCTGGACATTCCTTTCGTGGCCTGGCTGGCAATCGCCTTGTGGCCGTGGTTGGGATTTTCCGACGCGATTCTTCGCGCCAGCGAAAGCATGCCCCAGCATGCCGCGCTCATCAGCAAGGTCCCCATGAAGCGTGAATTCCTCGCAATCAGTAGCGCGACAGCCTCGTTCGCGCTCCAGATCGCCGGCTATGCAGTTGTTCTCTGCGTGCTTCCCTGGATGGGTGTGACTCTTACGCCTCCGGGGTTGTTCAGCGCGCTTCTGGGCCTGATTGCGCTGTTGATTCTGGCCAACGGGCTGGGCGTGTTCGCCGCGGCGCTCAGGGTCTTTTTCCCGAATCTTCAGCATCTGCTGCCGACCCTTCTGATGCTTTGGTTCTTCCTGACGCCGATCCTCTACGCGCCGGAGTACCTTCCGGAGAATCTCAAGGTACTTGTATACGCGAATCCGGTTGCAGGCCTGATGACCGATCTCCGCGCGGCACTGCTGGAGGGCCAGGTTCTTCCCGGCACCACGACGCTCGCAATGCTGTTGATTTCGATCATTGTGCTGGCCGGTGCGCTGGCGTTTTTCCGCCGTATGGCACCGTATTTCGAGGACTTCCTTTGAACCGGCCCCTGTTGAGCGTTCAGCGCCTCGAAAAACGCTACCCGCCGGCGGCCGCCCAGGGTGGCCGCTTCAGCGCCTTCTGGCAATTGCTGACCCGTGGTCGGGCCAGCGGCGGAACGCGGGTGCTCGACGAGATCAGTTTCGACGTCAAGCGCGGCGAGTCGATGGGGCTCATCGGTTCCAACGGCGCCGGTAAATCGACGCTATTGAAAATGATTACCGGCGTGCTGGCCCCCAGCGGCGGCAGCATCGAAGTCAACGGCAGCGTCTCGGCGCTGCTGGAACTCGGCGCCGGCTTCCAGCCCGACTATACCGGCATGCAGAACCTGCGAATGAATGCCGCATTTCTCGGCATGACGCGCGATCAGATCGACGCCAGCCTGGACGATATCCTGGCGTTTGCCGATATCGGAAAAGCGATCGACGAGCCGATCAAGCATTATTCCTCCGGCATGGTGGTTCGACTGGGTTTCGCGATCGTTGCGTCGGTCCGCCCGGACCTGCTGATTACCGATGAGGTGCTGGCCGTTGGTGACGAATCCTTTCAGAAGAAATGCATTCGTTGGGTGGAGGATTATCTTGCCGGTGGCGGGACCCTGCTGATGGTTTCGCACAACATGTATCAGGTCCAGAAACTCTGCCGGCACGCGGTTTGGCTGCACGACGGCTCGGCCCGGGCCATTGGCGACGTCTTCGATGTGACGCAGGCGTATCTGGCGTGGCACGAGCGCAAGGATTCCCGTGAAAAGCAATCGCGCCCCGCGCCGTCGCAGGCGATCTGCCGCATCGATGAACTGACGCTGGAGCCGGCCCGGGAATCCGCGTCTTTCAGTGTCGAAATGGGCGGGAGGCTTGTCGTGCGAATCCAGTTGAAATCCCCGGACAGTCGAGCACCTGTGGCCCTGGTTGGCCTGGTGCGCGGGGATGGCACCCCCGTTTACGGCGTCGCATCCGACCACGACGAATTCGAGGCTGAACCACTGGGCGACGGTCGATTCGAAATCGCGCTGGAATTCCCCGTACTCAACCTGCTGCCCGGCGGCTACGTGGTTCGCGCGCATGCAATGGATCCCGAAGGCCTTCGCGTTCACGATACCCGGGAAATCGAGTTCATCGTGCGCGGCAAGAGCCGGGCGCTCGGTCTGGTATACCTGCCGCACTGCTGGCGCGCCGGCGACAGAAGTTCTGCGTGAACGCCACACCTGTCGTCGTCATTCCGGTTTTCAATGCCGCCGAGCAGGTCGAACGCTGCCTGCTCGCCGTTCGGGCGACCGTAGCACCGACAACGCCGGTGATCGTGATCGATGATGCATCCAGCGATCCACGGATCGAACAAATCCTGGCCGTCCGCACCGACGGCTGGAAGGTTCACCGCCAATCATCGAACCGGGGCTTCGTCGCAACCGCAAATCGTGGCATGCAGGAAGCCGGCGATCGCGACGTGGTCCTGCTCAACTCGGATACCGTGCCGGCCGGCGACTGGCTGGGGTGTCTGGCGCGCTGCGCGGACTCCGACCCGGCGATCGCATCCATCACACCTTTCACCAACAACGGCGAGATCGCTTCGTTGCCGGCGTTCTGCCGCGCCTCTCCAATACCCGCCGATCCTGAAACCTGGGCGCGCGCCTGCCGCGAGGCCGGCCCACCAAGCTACCCTGACATTCCGACTGCGGTCGGGTTCTGCATGTTCCTGCGGCGCGCCTGCATAGCGCACATAGGCGGCTTCGACGAGCGCGCCTTTGGCCGCGGCTACGGCGAGGAAAACGATTGGAGCCGACGCGCCGCCGACGCCGGTTGGCGAAACGTGCTGTGTGATGACGCCTATGTTGCGCACGAAGGCAATGCGAGCTTCGGTCCGCTGGGGTTGGGGCCTGACGAAAACGCCATGCGGGTCCTGCTGGCGCGCCACCCGGATTACCTGGCCATCGTTCAGGAATTCATCGACCGCGACCCTCTCGCAGATACCAGGGCGCGCGTCATGAGACAGCTTGAGTACCAGGACGCCTCGGTGCGGCCGGCTTGCTCCGATCCGGGAAGCGCGTAGCCGCAAGCTCGGTTCCACTGGTCCAATCCGCAATGGCCGGCGCCGGGGCGGATTCCCGCGCCCGCGCCTTTGTCCTACAATGCAGCCATGGGAATGGCGACCGGTCTAAAGCTCAAACTCGGCCAGAAACTCAAGCTGGCGCCGCAGTTGCGGCAGGCCATTGCCTTGCTGCAGCTCAATCGGCTGGAGTTGCGCCAGCATGTCGAGCAGGCGCTTGAAACCAATCCGCTGCTGGAACTGGATGCCGAAAACCCCGAGTACGACAGCGCCGATGACGATGCCGATTACGATAGCCCGGCGGACAGTGAATCCGTGGATGAACCGGATCCTTCCGTCGAGGACATCGATTTCGGCGACGACTATCAATGGAACGATTTGCCGGAAGGTTTTTCGGAGGTCCCCGATGCGCCGGATTATGACCGCTTCATCAGCGACCCCGCAGAAGATTCCCTGAATCAACACCTGTTGTGGCAGGTAAACCTCGCCGGCTTCACGGAGACCGATGAAGCAATTGCCCGGGCCATCGTCTATGCGCTGGACGACGACGGGTTTCTGCACGACGATATCCAGACCCTGCGGGCTTCGCTGGCCCCCGAGTACCTTGTCACTGCCGAAGAGGTGCTTGCGGTACTGGAGCGTATCCAGCACTTCGAGCCGGTCGGGGTGGCGGCGCGCTCGTTGCAGGAGTGTCTGTGCATTCAGCTCAAGACCCTGCCGGTCGGTATCCCCGGCCGCGGTCTGGCCGAGCACCTGATAGAAAAGCACCTCGAGGCGCTGGGTTCCGGCGATCCGGCCGCACTGCGTCGCAGTTCCGGTTTTGGTCAGCAGGAGATCGACCAGGCATTGGCCGTGATCCGCAGGCTGGATCCGAGACCGGGCCTGCGTTTCTCCAGCGAAAACCAGGACTACATCATTCCCGATGCCTACGTGCATCCCGACGGCGACGGCTGGCGGGTCACGTTGAACCGCGCCCAGGAGCCGGCGCTCAGGATCAATGCCGCCTACAGCAGTCTCATCAAATCCACCGCTGGCAAGGACAGGGACTACCTGCGCGAACAGCTCAAGGAGGCCCAATGGTTGATCAGCTCGCTTGAAATGAGAAACCAGACCCTGCGCGCGGTGATCCATGCGATCGTTCAGCGACAGACGGAATTCCTCAAGCAAGGCGACGTCGCAATGCAGCCATTGCTGCAGAAACAGGTTGCCGACCTGGTCGAAGTCCACGAATCCACGGTATCGCGGGCCACGACCGGCAAATATCTGCATACGCCGCGCGGCACATTCGAATTGAAATATTTCTTCTCGGTCGCGATTGCGGCGCGTGACGGAGGGGAGGTGTCGGCAACAGCGGTGAGGGCGCGACTGGACAGGATGATTCGGGAAGAGGACCCCGCCCGTCCGCTGTCGGACCAGGCCCTGGTCGAGACACTGGAAAAATCCGGTCTGATGCTGGCCAGGCGAACGGTCGCAAAATACCGCGAGCAGTTGGGCATACCCAATTCCTCGAGGCGTCGACGTGCTGGCCTTCACGGCACGGCAGGCTGAATCATTCAGCACTCTGGTATACCATTGGAACTGGTGAGTTGCCCTCGTGGCAGGGCCGCGTATTCTTCGCGTCTCGCCCGATGCCAGGCGACCAGGTACAGCAACAGGAGATTTGATGATGCAGATCGACATCAGTGGACAGAATGTAGAGGTCACGCAAGCCCTGCGCGCTTACGTCACCGAAAAGCTCGAGCGCCTCGAGCGCCACTTCGACAACATCACGGGCGTCCATGTGGTTCTGCGTCTGGAAAAGATTGAACATACCGCTGAGGCCACGGTGGGCGTCGGCGGGCGTACCAATCCGATTCATGCCGAGGGTGTGGCCGAGGACATGTACGCGGCCATCGACAAACTGGCCGACAGACTGGATCGCCAGGTCCGCCGCCACAAGGGCAAGGTCACCGACCATCATCGCAACGACCGGCCGGCCGAGGCCGGCTGATTCAACAGCCTCACAAACGGAAATCGCCCCAGCAATGGCTGCCAGCATGCCGCTTGTCGATTTGCTCAGCACAGACCGAGTGGTGCTGGATCAGAATCTGGCAAGCAAGAAATCAGTCCTCGAAAAGGCCGCAAAGCTCCTTGCTCAGGGCGATCAGTCTGTCAGTAGCCGGGATATCTTCGAGGGCCTGTGTCAACGCGAACGGTTGGGCTCCACCGGCCTGGGTCACGGCGTGGCGATTCCACACTGCCGGGTGGGACAGTCGAGTGTCTCCGGCGCTTTCATCCGGCTCACGCGCCCGATCGATTTCGACAGCCCAGACGCAAGCAGCGTCGACCTGTTCTTCGCGCTTGCCGTGCCTTCGCAGTGCAGCGAGGCGCACCTGAAGCTGCTGGCCTCGATCGCGGAACTGTTCAGCGATCCAAGACAGCGCGAGGAACTGCGCCGCGCCACTGATTTTCGCCAGCTCGCCTCGATTCTGACTGGAGAGTCCAAGAGCGAGAGTTCGTAATGAACGAGATGACGGTGTCCGAGCTCTTCGAGCGCTTCAGCGATCGCCTGGAGTTGCGCTGGATCAGCGGCCGCCGTCATGCCGACAGGCGCACCCTTTCAGTCGCCAGTTTTCGCGCCCGCCCGTCGCTGGTAGGCTACCTGAATCTCATTCATCCCAACCGGATCCAGGTGCTGGGTCGCGAGGAGTTGGCCTGGCTGGACCAGCTCGATGCCAAGAAACGCTGGGAAACCATTGCCGGCATCTGCGCCGAGCGTCCGGCCGCCCTGATCGTCGCCAGCGGCGGAGAAGTCGGGGACGACCTGGAAGAACTCTCGCGCGAAAGCGACACGCCGCTGCTGCGCTCCAACCGACCGGGCTGGGAACTGGTTTCGACGCTGCAATATCAGGTGGCGCGGGCGCTCGCCCACTCGGTGGTCGTCCATGGCGTATTCATGGAAGTCTTCACGCTGGGCGTCCTGATCACCGGCGACGCCGGCGCCGGAAAGAGCGAACTGGCGCTCGAGCTGCTCACGCGCGGTCACCGGCTGATCGCCGACGACAGCCCGGAATTCACCCAGATGACGCCCGACATCATCGACGGCTCGTGCCCTGAAGTCCTGCGCGACTGTCTCGAGGTGCGCGGGCTGGGCGTACTGAACGTGCGCCGAATGTTCGGCGATGCAGCGGTGAAGTCGAACAAGTTTCTCCGGCTGATCCTGCACCTGCACCAGCCGCAACCCGGTGATGAGTCGAAACTCGACCGGCTTGCGGGGCAGTCGGAGAAATCGCGGGTGCTGGACCTGGAAATTCCGCGCATTTTGCTGCCGGTGCTGCCCGGCCGCAACCTGGCGGTGATCGCGGAGGCCGCGGTGCGCAACTTCATGCTTAGAATGAAGGGCTTCGATGCCACGGCCGAGTTCCTCGAGCGCCACGGCCGGCTGATGCGTCATGAGTGATCGCTCCATCCAGCCGCTGCTGCTGGTCAGTGGGCTGTCGGGCAGCGGCAAGTCGGTGGCCCTGAACGCGCTGGAGGATCACGGCTACTACTGCGTCGATAACCTTCCGGGTGCCCTGTTGCCGGCGCTTGCCGGTCAGATCGAATCGAATCCGCAGCGCTACCAGCGACTCGCCGTGGGAATCGATGCGCGCGCCGGCGCCGAGGAACTGGCCCAGCTGCCCGATCTGATCGGCCGCCTTTCGCTGCCCTGCGACCTGATATTCCTGACCGCCGAGAGCGACGTGCTTATCCGGCGCTTCTCGGAGACTCGTCGGCGGCATCCCCTGGGCGGTGATCGCACGCTTGCCCAGGCCATCGCCGAAGAGCGGAAAATACTCGAGCCGCTTGCCGAGCAGGCCGCACACGTGATCGATACCAGCGAAAGCAATATCCACGAGCTCCGGCGCCGGATCTGGAACCTGATCAAGCCGGCCGGCACGCCGAAGATATCCAACCTGGTCCTCGAATCTTTCGCTTTCAAGAAAGGCGTGCCTCGCGACGTCGACCTGGTGTTCGACGCGCGCTGCCTGCCCAATCCGCACTGGCAGCCCGACCTCAGGGCGTCGACCGGCCTGGAGGCGCCGGTGCGCGAATTTCTGGCCGCCGCGCCGCTGGTTCGCGAGTTTACCGACGATATCGATCGGTTCGTGCGACGCTGGCTGCCGATCTGGGCCCAGGAGCAGCGCAGCCATCTCACGGTTGCCATCGGTTGCACGGGCGGCAAGCATCGTTCGGTCTACCTGGTTGACGAGCTCGCTCGCCGCTGGCGCGAGCGAGACCTGGGCGTGGTCACCCACCATCGCGAGTTGATTCGATGACCGACATCGTGATCGTTGCACACCGGGGCATAGGCGAGGCGCTGTGCGAAGTCGCCGAGGTCATCCTCGACCGCACGGTGGACGTCACGCTGTTGCCGGTGCGGGAGGGTGACGATCCGGAGCGTTCTCTGGCGCGGCTGGTCGCGGCACTCGAGCGCTGGCGGGAGGCCGAACCGCCGCTGATCATGACCGATCTTCCCGGTGCGACGCCGCACAATCTGGCGATGAAAGCGGCGGCAGGCGTCGGGAGCGATGCGCCGGTTCTGACCGGACTCAACCTGCCCATGCTGTTGCGCGCGCTCAACCACAGGCACAAGCCCGCCGCCGCGCTCGCCGAGCTTGCCGCGCACGGCGCGCATGCGGCCACTTTCATCGGAGAGCATCTTGAAAACTGAGCGCGTGACGCTGTGCAATCGCCTGGGCCTGCATGCGCGCGCGGCCAGCAAGCTGGTGAGTACAGCGGCCGAATTCCAGAGCAGCGTCAGCGTGGTGCGCGATGGCCGGCGGGTCAACGCCAAGTCCATCATGGGCGTGCTCATGCTGGCCGCGCCGGTCGGCACCGAGCTCGACATCGAGTGTGACGGGACGGACGAGGACGAGGCGCTGGCGGCCCTCGTAGCCCTGGTCAACGACCGCTTCGGGGAGGGCGAATGATCTTCTCGCTCAGCGGAACCGGTGTATCCGACGGCATTGCGATCGGCCAGGCGCACCTGTTCTCCAGCGGCGAACTGGACCTGCCCGAGTACGACCTGGAAGCCGGCGACGTCGGCGCCGAGATCGACCGGCTTCAGCAGGCCGCGCAGCGCTGCCAGGACGAGCTCTCGCGCATGGAAAGGGAGCTGGGCAGCGACCGTCGCGGCTCGGCCGCCGAACTTCTCCAGGCCCATCGGATGATGGCGCGCGACGACATGCTGCTGGGCGAGGCTGCGCGCCGGATTCGCGACGAGAGAATCAACGCCGAGTGGGCGCTGGATCTTCAGGCGGCCGCGCTGCGCCGCGAATTCCGGCGTATCGAGGACGATTACCTGGCGCTGCGGGTCGAGGATCTCGATCAGGTGGTCCGGCTGCTGCAGCGGCAGCTGGCCGAGCAGCCGGCAAGCGTACTTGATGAACGTGTTCCCCACCAGCTCGACGAGACCGTGGTGCTGGCCGATGCGCTCAGTCCGGCCGAGCTTGCGGCACTGCATCAGCGACGTGTCGCCGGCCTGGTGACCGAGCACGGCAGCATCTGGTCCCACGCCGCGATCGTGGCGCGCGGGCTGGGCATTCCGATGGTGGTTGCCGTGCATCGCTCGCAAAGATTGTTGCGCGAGGGCGAACCGGTGATCCTGGACAGCCATTACGGCATCCTGCTGGCCACGCGCGACGAACGTCTGCACGGCCACTACGCCGAGAAAATGGCGTTGTTCCGGCGCAATCGGCGCAATCTCGAGCGCGTACTGACCGAGCCGGACCGCACCGCCGACGGTGAACGGTTCCGGCTGTTCGGCAATGCCGAGCAGCCGGCGGAACTCGAGCGCTGCCGTGAAAGCGGCGCGGTGGGCGTCGGCCTGATGCGTTCGGAGTTCATTTTCGCCAGCGCCGACAAGGCCGATGAAGAGGCCCAGTTCGAGGTTTATCGAGACGCCGTGGAGACGCTTGGTGGCAAGCCGTTGACGATTCGTACGCTGGACGCCGGCGGCGACAAGCTGCCCGACGAACTCAAGCACCTCAGTGGCCCCAATCCGGCGCTGGGACTGCGCGGCATAAGGATGTCGCTGGCCATGCAGGATAATTTCCAGACCCAGATCCGCGCCATCCTGCGTGCTTCGGCCCATGGGCCGGTCCGGATTCTGCTGCCGATGCTCAGCCGGGTCGAGGAGGTGGGACAGGCGCGCGAACTGATCGCCCAAAGCCGCGAGCAACTGCAGCAGCGCGGCATTCGTCCCGATCCCGAGATCGAAGTCGGCGGCATGATAGAAACCCCGGCTGCGGCACTTTTGACCCGCCAGCTGGCCAGCGTGCTGGATTTCGTCTCAATCGGCACCAACGACCTGATTCAGTACGTGCTGGCGGTGGATCGCCAGGACGAGCTGGTCAGCCATCTGTTCGATCCGTCCAGCCGGGCCGTCATCGAAATGCTGGCGACCATCGTGCGCGGCGCGCGTGCGGCGGGTCGTTCGACACAGATTTGCGGTGAGCTGGCCGGCGACCCCGACTACGCCGGCCTGTTGCTGGGCCTGGGCATCACGGAATTCAGCCTGCCGCCGGGCCAGCTGGCCGCGGTCAAGGCCGCGCTGGTCACAATCGACGCAGGCAAGTGCCGCGCTCGCGTCGCCGATTTCCTGGCCGAGCCCGACGCCATCGACGGACGAGCCCTGCTGTCGGACCTGGCGCGCTTCAGGCGCTGAAACCCACCCCGCCGATCTTTCGGCGCGTTCGTCTCTCCCAGAAGATTTCATGAAAGAAGTAGGCCAGCGTATTGCACGCCGGCTCCACCAGCGCCACGGCGCCCCCCACCGCTGCCGATCCAGTCATCAGGTACACGACGACGAAGGCGACCGTCATGTGGACCAGGGCGAAGCTCATCGTCTTGTATTTGGTCATCCCGATGTCCTTTCGGGTTTGCTTACATACGGATGATAATGATTCTTGTCTGTAAATCAAATTGATTGTTCGGATTGAATTCATAGGTTATTTGAATTTCGGCCGATGAAGGCAATGTGGTGCTGCGGCTTTTTATTCAACTGCAACTGCAACTGCAACTGCGTTTCGCCACGCGCTTCGCGCTTGCAGGCGAGTGACTTTTTTCGGTTGCAAAAAAAGTAACCAAAAATGCG